>CACAXN010000004.1 GCA_902536455.1 uncultured Prochlorococcus sp. | reverse complement strand
TAAAAAGATGGATGCTTACATCAGCAATAGGATTTCTTACTTCATTATTGGGATTGTCAATTTGGACAAATTTAAGTCCCCTTTATTGGTTTACTGAAATATTTTTTGGTTTATTGACTGGTTTAACTAAAATATTACCCGTTTCAGTATTGGGGCCATTGATTTTTGTTATTGGAATATTATTAATGGGGATTGGACAAAATAGAAGTATTAATTCTATTCAAAAAGCGCTTGTTCCAGAAAAAGATACATTTTTAGTTGATGCATTAAGAGTTAAAAGTAAATTAAACAGAGGCCCAAATATTGTTGCAATCGGGGGGGGTACAGGCTTATCTACTTTACTAAAAGGTTTAAAAAATTATAGTAGTAATATTACAGCAATCGTAACTGTATCCGATGATGGTGGAAGTAGTGGAATTCTCAGAAAACAATTAGGTGTTCAACCTCCAGGTGATATTAGAAATTGTTTGGCAGCCTTATCAAATGAAGAACCTACTTTAACTAGATTATTTCAGTATAGATTTTCAGGAGGAAGTGGTCTGGAAGGCCATAGTTTTGGAAATCTCTTCTTGTCAGCTTTAACAACAATTACAGGGAGTTTAGAAAAAGCAGTTCAAGCCTCTAGTAAGGTTTTGGCGGTACAAGGTCAAGTTTTACCTGCAACTAATATTGACGTTATGTTATGGGCCGAATTGGAAAACGGTGAAAAGATTTATGGTGAAAGCGAAATCGGTAAATCTAATAAATTAATTTCGAGGATTGGTTATTTGCCAGAAAATCCTTCAGCTCTTCCGAGTGCTCTTGAATCTATTAAAGAAGCTGATGTAATTATTCTTGGTCCAGGCAGTCTATACACCTCTTTATTGCCTAACCTGTTAGTACCAGAGATAGTAGATGCTCTGTTGCAAAGTAATGCTCCCAAAATTTATATAAGTAATTTGATGACTCAGCCAGGAGAGACAGATGGACTAGATGTTTATCAACATATCAAAGCAATAGAAAAACAATTATCAAATTTTGGAGTTAATACTCGAATTTTTAACTCCATCTTATCTCAGATTCAATTTGAAAAGTCTCCCTTAGTAGACTATTACGAAAGTAGAGGGGCAGAGCCTGTACTATGTAATAAACAAAAATTATTATCAGAGGGTTACTATGTTCTGCAAGCCCCATTATATTCAAAAAGAATAACTCCAACTCTTAGACATGATCCAAGGAGACTTGCAAGAGCAGTTATGTTTATATATCGTAAGTTAAAAAAATTAAACTAATAAGCATCTTGAAGTTCATAAAAATCTGGTTGGATATAATCTTTTCGCAATGGCCACCCCCTCCAGTCTTCGGGCATTAATAGTCTTTTGGGATTTGGATGATCAATAAAATTTATACCATACATGTCATATGTTTCTCTTTCTTGCCAATCGCTTCCCTTGAAAATTTCATACAAACTAGGGATTGATAAATCAGAATCTCTTTTTAGAAACACTTTTAATCTGACTTCTTTAATCTGTTCGATTTTTTGTAAGTCATCAACAGTTATAAAATGATAGAAACTTACAAGATTTTTTCCTGGCCCTTCGTCATAGCCACCTTGACATTGGAGATAATTGAAACCGTAATTTCTTAAAGCTGATACTGCTTCATATAATTTGTTAGGTTCCACAGAAATGTTTTCAATCCCTATATGATCGTCAGATAAAGATTGATTTGGAATTCCATCTTTAGACAAAGATATACTTATAAATCCCTCTTTTTCTATGGAAGTGTCCGAGGATGTGGGTAAACCGTCTTTTTCCATTAATCTTCTGCAGTATTAATAATTTCAGTTTTTTCAGATTTATCAGGCAATTCAGTTATTTTTTCTTTTTTGGAGGCAGAAATGATGTTGGCTGAATTTTTGGTTAGATATTCACCTGTATTTTTTGAGAAAACAAGATTCATTTCATGATCAGATGTTATGTACCTGTGGGTTTGCTCTGTTTTTGTACGCTCTAAAATTGATTCATTACCAACTTTTTTCCTTAACTTTATTACTGCATCAAAAATTGCTTCTGGCCTTGGTGGACATCCTGGAAGGTATAAATCCACAGGTATTAGTTTATCAACTCCTCTTACAGCAGTGGTAGAGTCTGCGCTAAACATGCCTCCTGTAATTGTGCAAGCACCCATAGCGATAACATACTTTGGTTCAGGCATCTGCTCATAAAGTCTTACCAAGGCGGGGGCCATCTTCATCGTTACTGTTCCTGCAACTATTAATAAGTCTGCTTGCCTTGGTGAACTTCTAGGAACTAATCCAAATCTATCAAAATCAAATCTAGATCCGATTAAAGCAGCAAATTCTATAAAACAACAAGCTGTTCCATAAAGGAGTGGCCATAGGCTACTTAATCTGGCCCAGTTGTGTAGATCATCTAAGCTGGTTAATATTATATTTTCGCTTAAGTCAGTGGTAACTTGTGGTACACCAAGTGGATTGCAAGTTCCTTCCCTGATTTCTCTTATTGCTTTTGGGGATAGTTGTGGGTTCAATTTTTTAGCTCCATTCTAAAGCACCTTTTCTCCATGCGTAAGCTAGAGCTATAACAAGTATTGCAATGAAAATTAACGCCTCTATAAACGCTAATAAACCTAATCTATTGAAAGCAACAGCCCAAGGATAAAGGAATACGGTCTCCACATCAAATATAACGAAAACTAAAGCAAACATGTAATAACGGATATTAAATTGAATCCATGCTCCTCCTATAGGCTCCATCCCAGATTCATATGTAAGTTTTCTTTCTCCAGTTCTGCCTTTTGGGGCAACGATAAGATTAGTAACTAGCGCTAATATTGGTACTGCTGCGGCAATGAGAAGGAAACCTAAAAAATATTCATAGCCAGTTAATAAAAACATCTTAAAAAATTAATTTTGAATAAAAGTCGCTTAATTAAGCAAAATCTTTTAAAGTTCTTAAAGAACAATAATAAACCGTGAGTGAAAACATTCAACCAGCTTCTGAGGAAAACAAAATAGTTGAAGACTTTGAGAAAGAAAACCTTTCTGAAAACTCCACAGGAGTAAATGTTGAACCTCCTATCCTTAATTTAGACCAAAATAGATTCGAATGTAGAAGTTGTGGATACATTTATGATCCGTCTGAAGGAAATAAAAAATTAAACATACCTAAGAATACCCCTTTTTCAGAGTTGGATGGGAATACATTTGCTTGCCCAGTTTGTCGAGCTGGTAAAAATTTTTATAAGGATATTGGATCTAGAGCAAAACCTAGTGGATTTGAAGAGAATTTAGTTTATGGATTTGGATTTAATAGTTTACCTCCTGGACAAAAAAATATATTGATTTTTGGAGGGTTGGCTTTTGCTGCTGCTATGTTCCTATCTTTGTACTCTTTGCATTAATATAATCTAATGAAAAATTTTTTTACTAGTATCCCTAATTTATTTTTATCTGTAGTTCTTTGTTTTGTTTTAAGCAGTTGCTCATCTACAGGTGTCAAGATGAATGAAAGCAGCCCTTGGAAAACTATTCAGTTTGAAGATCAGGCTAATGCTTTAGATGTTGATTTTATAGATGATAATCATGGGTTTTTAGTAGGCTCAAACAGATTGATTATGGAATCTACTGATGGTGGTGAAACATGGGAAAAAAGATCATTAGATATTTCTGCTGAAGAGAACTTTCGCCTTCTGGATATTGATTTCAAGGGTTCGGAAGGCTGGTTAATAGGGCAACCCTCTCTCGTAATGCATACTTTCGATGAAGGTAAAAATTGGACTAGGCTTTCACTTGGGAAGTTACCAGGCCAGCCTTTCTTAGTTACTACTATTGATGAAGGAGTTGCTCAATTGGCGACAACCTCAGCAGCTATTTATGAAACTTCCAATAGCGGTGAAACATGGGAGGCAAAAGTATCAGACCCTTCGGAACAGGGAGGTATAAGAGATTTAAGAAGAACATCTAGCGGTGATTATGTAAGCGTAAGTAGTCTTGGAAATTTCTTCTCTACTCTTGAAAGTGATAGTAATACTTGGATTGCTCACCAAAGAGCAAGTAGTAAGAGAGTGCAAAGCATTGGTTTCAATCCAGAAGGAAGTTTATGGATGCTTTCAAGAGGTGCGGAAATTAGATTTAATGAAGATTCTAATAATCTAGAAAGTTGGTCAAAGCCTATAATCCCTATTCTTAATGGTTACAATTATCTAGATATGGGATGGGATCCAAATGGTGATATATGGGCTGGCGGTGGTAATGGCACTTTAATAGTAAGTAAAGATCAAGGTGAAACTTGGAATTCAGATCCTCTTGCTTCTGCATTGCCTACTAATTATATAAAAATAGTTTTTCTTGATAAGGAGTCTTTAGATAATCAAAAAGGATTCATACTTGGCGAGCGTGGTTACATTCTTAAATGGAATGGCTAAATCTGTAATAACTTAAGAAAATAATAAAAAAAATCTTAATTTTGGATGAATTTAACAACTGTCTGTAACCAAGCTGTTAATTTCTTCGCGAACTTATGATTTTACACTGTAAGATCATATGGTAAACATTTGTGATTATGGCCGCAGGTTCAACGGGTGAACGCCCATTCTTTGAAATAATCACCAGTATTAGGTACTGGATTATTCATGCAGTAACATTACCAGCTATTTTTATAGCAGGCTTCTTATTCGTATACACAGGTTTGGCTTACGACGCTTTCGGTACTCCTCGTCCGGATAGTTATTTTCAGGCTTCTGAATCAAAAGCTCCTGTTGTAACTCAAAGATTTGATGCGAAGTCTCAACTTGATTTAAGAACAAAATAACTATGTCTAATTCTCAAGCTCCAATGCAGGCTGCGGAAGTCCGCGTTTATCCTATATTTACTGTTCGTTGGCTAGCAGTTCACGCTTTAGCTATTCCATCAGTATTCTTTTTGGGTTCCATTGCTGCTATGCAATTCGTAGCCCGATAAATTTAACAATCATGCAAGTAAACGAAAATCCTAACAAAGTTCCAGTTGAACTTAACCGTACAAGCCTTTATTTAGGCTTACTATCAGTCTTTGTATTGGGAATTTTATTTTCCAGTTATTTTTTCAATTAAATCAAAACTATGAGTAAATTAAAAGGACCTGATGGAAGAATCCCAGATAGACTTCCCGACGGTAGACCAGCAGTTGCATGGGAAAGAAGATGGACTGAAGGAACTCTTCCTCTATGGCTTGTTGCTACAGCAGGCGGAATCGCAGTTATCTTCGTTTTAGGTATATTCTTCTATGGTTCATACCAAGGCGTTGGAGCTGGAGGCTAACATAACCTTTCCTTGACCTGATAATCACTTATATCAAATAAGCCTAATAAGAATCAGTAAATATCCTTAGTTTGTTTTTTGTGGAGCTAGGGATATTTTCTTTTTGGGTTATCAATCCATCTTTTAATGAAAAATGAGACTTACTTTTTGGTCTTTCTTTTTCAATTAATTTAGCGACTTCGAAGATTATTTTATTAGCCACTTCAGTATTTGCCCTAAGATTCCCCAAAACCATCTCTACAGAAACTTCTTGATGAGTTTGATGCCAGCAGTCATAATCAGTAACCATGGACAATGAGGAGTAAGCTATTTCAGCCTCTTTAGCTAATCTTGCTTCTGTATGGTTCGTCATCCCTATTATTGAACATCCCCAACTTCGATATAAATTAGATTCTGCTCTAGTTGAGAAAGCGGGACCTTCCATTGCTAAATAGGTCCCACCCCTATGTAATTGTCTACCGCCAGGAATATTTTTTTCTCCAATTTCACTTAATATACGGGACAAATTTGTACAGAAGGGGTCGCCCATAGTTACATGTGCTACAGCCCCCTCGTTAAAGAACGTTGCAGGTCTATTTTTTGTCCTATCTATAAATTGATCTGGAACCACTATATCAAGTGGCCTTATCTGTTCTTGTAATGAACCAACTGCTGATGGAGCAATAATCCATCTTACTCCTATTGATCTTAAAGCCCAAATATTAGCTTTGTAAGGGATCTCAGTAGGATTTAATCTATGTGTTCTTCCATGTCTAGGAATGAATGCTATCTCTAGATTTCCAAAATTATATACTCTTATTGAATCAGAAGGTTTACCATAGGGAGTATTGATTTCTATTTCCCTCAAGTACTCTATTTGATCTATTGAATAAAATCCACTCCCACCAATTACTCCTAATCTTGATTTTTCAATTGGTAATAAATGTTCTTTATTCATTGTGATGTAAATGACTTTTAATCATCTAGTACTAATTGGAGGAGGACACACAAATGTTCTTTTAATTAAGAAATGGTTAATGTCTCCTCGACTAATGCCAGAAATTCCTATTTCAATTATATCTAGAGATTCTCATCTAGTTTATTCGGCGATGTTCCCATCGGTGATTTCAAAATCAGTTTCTTTAGAGGAAAGTCTAATTGATATAAAATCTTTAGCAAAAAATGCAAAAGTATCTTTTATAGAAGAAGAAGTAAAGGATATTGATTTCAATTTAAAGGAAATTGTTTTAAGTAATAGACCTTCAGTTAATTATTCGAAGTTGGTACTTAATTATGGAAGTCAAACAATAATTCCAAAAGAATTTGAATCACTAGTTAAAAATCGAAATGCTTTTTCAATTAAACCTTTTTTAAGGGCTTATGACTTAATACAAAAAGAGGACATTTTTGATTCAGTTAATGAACTTCCATTTGTCATAGTTGGGAGTGGCCTTGCTGCAATTGAAATATCATATGCTTTGAGAAAAAGATGGAGAGGTAGATCTTTAAAATTATTATGTGATTCAAGAAAAATTAATAATACAATTCTAAAAAGTTTAAGAAATTACAATATTGATTTAGTTGAAAACCTTAATTTTGATTATGGCAAGATTCTTTTATGTACTGGAAATACATCTCCTTTATGGGCACAAAAAAGATTATTAGATTCCGATTCTTATGGCAGAATAATTACAAATCAGAATTTGCAGATAAAAAGTTTCTCTGGAATCTTTGCTGTCGGTGATTGCGCGGTTGTAGGTTCAGCAAAAAGACCAGCATCGGGGGTTTTTGCAGTAAAAGTTGTAAATACATTAGTACAAAATCTAAAAAAAGATATAGAAGGGAGATCATTAAAAAATTGGTTTCCTCAAAAGACCGGATTGCAAATAGTAAATATATTTCCAAACCATCATCCAAAGGCTTTTGCTATTTATCGCAATTTTGTTTTCGGCCCTTCTTTTATTTTTTGGATTTTAAAGCATAAAATTGATCTCAACTTTATTAAAAAGTTCAGATCAAAAAAACTAATTATGAAAAGTAGTGAAAAAAATATTTCATTGAATGATTGCAGAGGATGTGCAGCTAAAATTCCTCAGTTTGTTTTGAATAAATCATTAATAAATTCAAATTTAAATTCTTTTGCCTCATCACCTGAAGATTCAGTTGAGATATACCAAAATGGTCAAGATATTATCTTGCAAAGTGTAGATGGATTTCCTGCTTTGGTAAGTGATCCTTGGCTTAATGCAAAAATTACTAGTTTGCATGCTTGCTCAGATTTGTGGGCATGCGGAGCAAAACTTTCATCCGCGCAGGCTTTAATTTCATTACCAAAAGTTGAAAGGGAATTTCAGAGTTACCTCTTTTCTCAATCACTTCAAGGCATTAAATCAACAGTTGAGGATCACGGAGGTGAATTACTTGGAGGCCATACTTTCGAGGCAAGAAGTTTAGTAAATAAACCTTATTCATTAGGAATAGATATTTCTTTAACTGTCCAAGGAATCTTAAAAAATGGAGCAAAACCATGGCTTAAATCTGGAATGAATATTGGAGATATTCTCATGATGTCTAGACCTCTGGGCGTAGGGATTTACTTTGCCGGTCAAATGCATAATATTAATATGTTAGGTAGTTCTTCTGAAGTAATTAATAATTTAGTAAAGAGTCAGCAATATTTGATTGATGAAATTTATCTTTTTCAAGAGCAATTTAGTGAATCATTAGTCAATGCTGCGACTGACATTACTGGATATGGATTTATTGGACATCTTAAAGAAATGGTTGAATCATCTAATTTATATAGGCAAAGCAATAATCTTGAGCCACTAAAAGTTTTATTAGATTTATTTGCATTTAAAGCTTATCCTGGAGTATTTGATTTAATAAAAAAAGATGTTAAAAGTACTTTCTTTGAATCTAATAAAGAAATTTTTGACAAAATTTATAAAGTAAATAAGCAAAAAAGAATAATTAATTTTTTAAACGAAAATTCATTAGATCAAGAGACTTTTAACGAGAAAATATCATTACTATTAGATCCTCAAACATGTGGACCGTTGTTGATTAGTTGCAATCGTAAATATGAAAAAGTTCTAAAGGATAAATGGTACATGGTTGGAGAGGTTGTAAAAATGTAATTAATTTCTATTTAATTTGTCAATTTCCAAATACCTTAATCTTTTGATTTCCTTTCCCATCTCCTTACCTGGGTCCCAACCTTCTTTTTTTAATGTTTCTCCATCTTTTTTTGATTTTATGAATTTGTAAATAAATAACCACTTAAACAACTTTCGCCAGTATGGTCCTCCATCACAAATTAATAATTTGACTGTCTCATCATTAAGGTTTCTGTCTTCAATAAATTCTGTCCAACTTGATGGAGAAAAATGATTGAAATTTTTTTGATTTGTATTTAATATCTTTTTGATATTAAAATAATCTTCTAATATTTTTATCTCACTATTATTTACCAAAAATCTTTGACATGCTTTTTCTAAATCTTTTGAATCTTTTAACAAGTAAAGCATATGATTTCCCTTTAACTTCTTAATCCAATTTAGTCCTCTTAAAAACCTTTTATCGACTTTAATATTTTCATTTAAGATTGAGATAATTTCCCATTTATGAATTATCGAAATTACATTAGTCAAATTATCGTGTTTGCATATTTCAGCTAGTTCCATCCTTATTCGTATGCCTAGTGCAGGAGGGTAAATCATTTTTTGATGTGTTTCTGAACTTTTCCATGGCCATTGTCTAACTGTTTCTTGAGATTGTTTGAGGGAATTATTTGAAATATTGAAATCTAACCTTGAAGCATATTTTGCACATCTAATTAATCTACTTGGATCATCTGAAATACTATTACTGTGAAGTAAGTTCAATCTTTTACTTTTTATATCAGAAATTCCTCCATAAAGATCATAGATTTTCCTTGTAGAGATCTCGAAGGCTATTGAATTTATAGTGAAATCTCTCCTCCTAAGATCCTCCTCAATAGTACTTTTAGTTACTATGGGATTTAAGCCTGGAGAAGAATAAATTTCTTTTCTTGCAGAAGCAATGTCAATTTTATAGTCATTAATATTTATTTCTACAGTATTGTATAAATTAAATTCTTTAATTAAACACAAATCCACATTTACAATATTTTTTTTTATAAATTTTGCCAGAGAAATAGAGGAGCCTTCAATAACAAGATCAATATCTACAGGTTTAGAAAAAGATTTTTTGTGGAATTTGATAATTAATAAATCTCTTAAATAACCGCCAACAAAAGCTACTTTAGTATTGTTATTCGATTCTATGTATTTAGTAATTAAGTTATATAGATTAAATGGAGTTTTGATTAATTCCCCTTGGATGTAATCAGAAATATCGTTCATGAGTTTTAACTTACATAACGAATTGGAGCTAATCTTGGATCTAGAATTTTACTTCCTTTATCACCAAATTTTACTGCTAAAGATATTTTTTCCCCACTCCCAAAAATATGTATGATTTCACCTTTACCAAATTTTGAGTGAATTAGCTTATCTCCAACTATCCAGCTTTTCCCTTTACTGGGCCCTGAATATAATTTCCTTACTGCATTTGTTGGGTTGTTCACAAATTCATTTGGATTGTTTCGATCAACTCTTGTTAAACGATCAAGATGCCAATCTCTTCTGATTGAAGCACCACCAGTTTGTGGTAATTCGCCATCCATTAAATCTTCAGGTATTTCTGAAAGAAATATTGAAGGAATTGTTGCTTCACGCATTCCACCCCATAATCTTCTTTCTCTAGCATGGCTTAAGAAAACTCTCTCTTTAGCTCTAGTAATACCTACATAGCATAATCTTCTTTCCTCTTCAAGAAGTGAGGGAGTATCTATTGATCTATGGCTAGGAAAGAGACCTTGTTCTAGACCAGTGATAAAAACATTTTGAAATTCTAAACCTTTGCTATTGTGCAGAGTCATAAGAGTTACAGAGTTTGGATTATTTTTCTTCGTATCATTATCAGTTGTTAAGGCTGCTGTAGAAAGAAATCCCTCTACATCTCCACTTTCTGTTTCTTCTTCATATTGAGTAGCGGCATTAATTAGTTCTTGTAAGTTATTTCTTCTATCTTCAGATTCTTCAGTCCCACTAGATAGCAAGTCATTTAAATAACCACTTTTTTCTAATATTAGTTGTAGTAGTTGAGCAGGGCCTGAATTTTCTAGGTAACACAGTAGATCATTCATAACTTCAGTAAATTTATTAATTCCTTTTGATGATCGACCTATTGTTTCTTCAAGACTTTGCTTATCATTAAGAACCTCCCATAATGGGATATTTAACCTGTTAGATAGTTCACTAAGTTTTTGAATAGTAGTCTTACCAATCCCTCTTCTAGGAACATTTATGATACGTAAAAGACTAACATTATCTGAAGAATTAACCAGAACTTTCAAATATGCTATTGCATCTTTAATTTCCCTTCTATCATAAAAACGCAATCCTCCAAAAATTGTATAAGGAATGCGCCACCTCACAAGAGATTCTTCTAATACTCTTGACTGAGCCCTGGTTCGATATAAAATTGCAAAATTTTTCCAAATTGGTTTCTGATTATTATTGTTTAGTGATTTAATTTTATTTGTAATTGCTTCTGCCTCGGATATCTCATCATCACAGCTGAGTAACTTTAAAAGCTCTCCCTTTTCTTTAGTAGCCTTTAAAACTTTGTCAATTCTTTCAGAGTTGTTTTCAATAAGTGAGTTTGCAGCATCAAGGATATTAGATGATGACCTATAATTTTCTTCTAATTTAATTAGAGATGATTTTGTATCTTCATAAAGTGAAGTTTTAAAATCTTCCTGAAAACCAATTAGAATTCTGAAGTCAGCTGCTCTGAAACTATAAATGCTTTGATCAGCATCTCCTACTACAAAAATTGACCTATCTTCCCAACCAAAGAATTTTTTTGGTTCAGTATTTCCAGCAGTAATTAATTTTATAAGTTCATATTGTGTTCTATTTGTATCTTGATATTCGTCAACTAAAATATGTTTAAATCTTTTGTGCCAGTAATCTCTGACTATATTATTTTGCCTCAATAAGAAAACAGGCAAAAGTAGAAGATCATCAAAGTCTAAAGAATTATTTTTTGAAAGCGAAATTCTGTATCTACTGTAGGCTTCTGCAACTGTTTTATCAAAATTATTATCTGCTTTTTCTAAAAGATCATTTGAAGTTAAGCATTGATTTTTAGCATTACTTATCAATCTTTTAATCTTTTTGGGATCATATCTTTTAGGGTCAAGATTCATATCTTGACTGATAATTTCTTTTACTAATGTTTGAGAATCTGTTTCATCGTAAATTGAAAATTGCCTTGTCCATTTTAGGCCCTCTGGATCAGTATATTTTTCAATATCGTATCTCAGAAGTCTTGAAAATAAAGAATGGAAAGTGCCGATCCAAAGGTTCTGAAGCCTCTCTTGGTGAACGTTTGTTCTTAATTGATTTTGATCAATTTCTTTGAGAGTTGTCCAAGGTTGACCAAATTGATTAAAAGCTAATTCTTGGGCTAGAAGAACCTCTAATCTTGCTTTCATTTCTTTCGCAGCTTTGTTAGTAAAAGTGACTGCGAGAATGTTATGGGGATCTATAGAGTTATTTTCAATAAGATTTGCAATTCTGTGTGTAAGAGCCTTAGTTTTTCCGCTACCTGCGCCTGCGACAACTAATAGAGGTCCATAAACATGTTTTACTGCTTGAAGTTGCTCATTATTTAAGGACTTGAAAAGGAAATTGTTGGTTTGAGGCACTTTTGGAAGGGTTTTTCGAAAATCAGACTTTACTATGAGTTTCAGATTCCATTTCTAGATCTTCTAAAGCTTTTTTTAAATTTATAAGCTCGTTATTGTTATTAATTATTTCTTCAAATTTATTTTGAGGCATTCTTAATTTCATACTTCTGTCAAGAATTTCTTTTTCCAATCTCTTTTTATATGAGGAAATAAGTTTCTTTGATAATTTTAAATCTTGTTGATCCAAAACTTTATTAAATCGTAATTTTATACTAGCGAAAAAAAATTTTTATTTGAATTATTTTAACTATCACTTTGGAATGAAGTTATTAATTAAGAAGCATTGCGTTAGTTTTGAAATTGTATTGTTTTTACTGGATTTATACTATTCTAAGATTCGAACTTTATTTTTTTTAATTAATAATGTCAGTTTTAAAGAATAACCAACTATTTTCCGCTGATAAGAAATTAAATGATTTAAGAAATATAAAAGAATTTATTAATAGAGCAAACTCAAGATTAGATGCAATAAGCTCAATTACCAATAATTCACATGCAATTGCAGCAGACGCTGTAACCGCAATGATTTGCGAAAATAAAGATTCAGTTAATTCAAAAATATCTTTAAATACAACTAATAAGATGTCCGTTTGTTTAAGAGACGGAGAAATAATCCTAAGGATTGTTGCTTATCTTTTAATTTCTAATGATGAAACAGTTTTAGAAAAAAATTGTTTGAAGGATCTTAAAAATACTTATCTTGCTCTTGGGGTACCTATAAGAAATGCAAGAAGGGTTATTGAATTAATGCGAGATGCAACAATCTCTGATTTAAATTCTACCGTTAATAATATGCAGGGAAATAAAGGCTTCCTTCCTGATTTAATTTCTGAAACAGAGTTTCAATTTGAAAGGATAATTAATCTTTTAAACTAGCTAAATTTCTTATTTCAGAAGTGTGGGAAGTCTGTATTACAGAGTTATTTTCTAGATTTCTAATAGTAGAAAATCTAGATCTTATGTGAGGTGATAAAAAGGAAATTATTTCTTCAGAAACTGTTGATTTGTAAAAAGTCTTAATGTGCAAATTATTTTGTTCATCAACGAAATAGTTGGATGATGAAATAAAAGATTCTGTATAACCTTTATTTCGAAAAACACTTCCTGAATTTTCATCTTTGGGTAAAAATATCAAAATTGTTTCATCTCTCTCACTTATATCATCATCTTCCCAATCACGAGTAGCTTGCCATTTTATAGAAATGGCTATGCTCTCTAGGTTTAAACTTAATTTGTAATTGTTAAAAATCGCAATAACTTTTTTATTTTTAGAGTTGATATATTTTATATATATTTTACTAGTTGAGTTTTCAAATTCTTGAAAAGCTAATGTATGAGTGCTTCTTATGGATTTCCACTCTCCTATACTTTTATCGATAAATTGATTAATTGTTGTTAGATTCTTCGTCAAGTTTATCTTCTGCGGAATGATTTTCTGCTTTTTGAATCATTCTTACCATTGAATCCACCATTAATCTCTTCGCAGAAGTTACTTTTAATCCAGAAGGAGTGGTTGATATTTGTTCTCCAGGGCGATCATATGAAGTTGGTCTAAATGGAGTCATCTAAGAACTTTAAAAAATTAATAGATCTATATTCTTGCATGAATTCTTATTCATATACTTCTTGTTTGCAAAAATGTCATATCTCTCTTCTTTTAATAGAGAATTTTTAACTGTTTTGTTATTTAGGCATTTTATTTTTTGCTAATCCTGAAAGAGTCGCTAAAGCGAACATTCCCAAAAGAGCAATGCCTAGAAATAATCCTGCTCCCTGGCTAACTCCAGCTCCCACTGCTACAAGTATAGAGTCACTGATTAGAAGACTTATTAATAATGCTGGAGTAAATATTTTCCAGCGAGTTCCTCCAATACCAATTGCGTAGCTTAGAAAATCAAAAAGGCCAGTCATTAGCAAACCAGTCATAAGAAAGAAATTTTCTTCTAGTTGGTTTTGATTAAAACTTTCAATCTTTTTCATTGCTTTCGGGCCTACTAAATTACGAACAGGAACCCGACCATAATTTCTTGCAATAAAGAAAGCAGCTTGACAAAAAACGAGATCAGAAAAGATTATTGTCATGTAACCTTTCTGAAATCCTAGTAATGAACCAGCTAGTAGAGAATAAGCTGAACTTGGAAGGGCAGGTAAAATAATACTTACTCCTCTAAGTATGAATATTCCAAAAGGAGCCCAAATCCCCATACTTTCAATTTTGTTCCTTAGTGGTTCAATCCCATAATTTTGGATTAAATAAACCAATACAACAAATATTGCAATAAAAAAAACTACTGAGAGAAATTTTTGTATTTTATTCATTATCTTTCTAAATAAATTTATTAAAAGTAAATTCTTAATTTTAATATTTGATTCTATCTATAATAGAAATACTAATCAATAAAAATTTTTACAAATTTTTAATCTTATATTTCCTCCCAATAAAGGATTTTTGCATTCCATAAGTAGTCATGATTGATTCTAAGAATAAATTCTATTCAATATTTTTTAGGAATATCATTTATTTAGTCCTTTCGATTATTGTTTCCTTTTGTATTTCAATAAAAAAATCATATGCTTTGCCTCATGAATGGGTTGGGGTCCCTAAAAGTGAATTTGGAGAACAGTTATGGGATAGGCAAAGTATAAAAAGGAATGAAGACGGGTCTGTGAGAGTATTGAGTAAATTTATTCCCAAAACAAAAAGTGAAATTACAAAGGATATTCTTTATACAATGGATATAAATTGTTTTGAAAAGTCGTTCAAAGACGTTGATGTATCTATAGATGAAGTAAATAGTAATTTCAATAATTTCGCTGATTGGCAAGATCCAAATGGAGATGAACTAATTTTGGGTGTGATTGGTCAAGTCTGTAGAGTGGAAAACTAAAAATCTCATTTTTGAGAAATAAATAAAAAGTAAGTTTCTACATTTCCAGAAAATATAAAACCCCTTCATAGAAGAGGTTTTAAAGGTGCCAGGACCCAGATTTGAACTGGGGACACGGCGATTTTCAGTCGCCTGCTCTACCAACTGAGCTATCCCGGCTCCAACCTATATACTCTAAATTAAGATGTGTAGTTTGTGAAACCCTTTTAATTAAAAATTTTATATCTTCATCAAATATCCCAAAAAAACTTTTATTTTGAGTTAATCGCTAACAAGGCTGTACCAAATGAAGTAGTTTTTTTACATGAAACTATTGGTATATTGATAATTTTTTCTCGTATTTTTCTCCACTGAGGGTTTTTTGAACCACCACCAATAGTAATAATTTTTTTTGGAAGTGAACCGGTTAGTTCGCCTAGCTTTTCCCATCCATTCAATTCGATTTTAGCTAGCCCCTCGAATAATGCATGTAAATAAAGTGAGTCGCTAACGGGCCTTGGACCAATTATCGGCTCTAAATTAGAATTATTAACAGGGAATCTCTCACCTTTACTATTAAGAGGCAAAAGATTTAAAGAAGTGTTTTTCGATGGATTTATTTGTCGGCTGAGCTCCTTTATTTGTATATCAGAGAAGAACTGAGATAAGATACCACATCCTGCATTTGATGCTCCTCCACATATCCAATTGCCGTTTACTCTATGGTTTGTAATTCCTTGTTTTTTAATAGGGTTATCAATAATTTTCTTAACTACAATAGTTGTTCCTAAAACTGTGAGACCATCTTCTTTTCCTAAACCTGCAGCTATTACACTTGCATTAGAGTCAGTAGTACCTGAGATTAATATTAATTTCTTGTTCAAGTTAAATCTCTCTGCTAAATTAAAATTTACTTGTCCAATAATTTTCCCACTTTTTATTATTTCAGGTAAGCATTTTTGCCATGAAGTATTGAGATAGCTTTTTGGCCATGATTCTTTTTTTAGATCCCAACCAAGTTTTAGATTATTACCTTCTTCTCCGTGAGTCCAATCTTTTAAAAACCAACCAGTGATCCAATCAGATTGATGACGCAAAAGTATATTTGACCCATATTTATCTATTAGCTTTAATGCTTTAGCAAGACTGCTGTATGGAGTTCGCAGATGCTCTTCTCCAGAAGTTAGAGATTCAAGGAGGATCTTATGTTCATTACATGCTTGGTCATAAGGTATTGCTTCTCCTATTGGCTCTCCTTGAACATTTGATGCAGTTAAAGTTCCTGAGGTGCCGGAGATAGCAAGTTTACTAAGGTTAGTTTTTATCTCAATAGGTAAATTAACTAAGAGATTTTCACAAGAATTGATCCAAGAATTTGGATTTTTAAAGCTATATGAATAAGGTACTGAATTTGAATATACTAATTCTTTTTGAAGATTAATTATAGATATTCTTGCACCACTCGTTCCAAAATCTAACCCTCCAAAAAAATTATCAGGCATAGAAGCAATATCCTATAAAAATATTTTGGATGCCTGTGCTAATTTAGCTGCTTTTTCTTCAACATTTTCCCAAGGGAGCTCGAGATCTCTTCTGCCAAAATGTCCGTAGGATGCAGTTTTTCTGAAAAATTTGCCACCCATTTTTTTTGGTAGATTTCTTAAGTTAAATTCTTTTATTATTGCTGCAGGTCTTAAATCAAAGTGCTTTTTAATAAGATCAGTCAAATTAGCTTGTGAAATAATACCGGTATCAAAAGTTTCAACGAGAATGGAGATAGGTTTCGCAACCCCTATAGCATAACTCAATTGTACTTCTGCTTTTTTTGCTAATTTCGCCTTAACTATGCTTTTAGCTACATAACGTGCTGCATAAGCGGCTGAACGATCAACTTTTGTGGGGTCTTTGCCTGAGAATGCCCCTCCTCCGTGTCTTGCATATCCACCGTAAGTATCTACTATAATTTTTCTTCCAGTAAGCCCCGCATCTCCTTGAGGCCCTCCTACTACAAATTTTCCCGTAGGGTTTACTAGAAATCTAGTGTTATCAATGTTTGGTTTGATTTCTAAATCTTCAGTAGCAGGAATTACAACATTAGTCCACAAATCTTCTTTGATTCTTTGTCTAATTTCTTCTTCATTTGTGATTCCATCAATCTCAGGATTATGTTGAGTTGAGATCAAAATGGTATTAATAGAAACTGGCACACCTTTTTTGTAATCAATGCTTACTTGTGTTTTACCATCAGGGAGGAGATAATTAAGCACTTCTTCGTGTCTTACTTTGGCAAGTTGGATAGCCAATCTATGTGCCAAGCTAATTGGTAAGGGCATCAATTCAGGCGTCTCATCGCATGCATAACCAAACATTATCCCTTGGTCACCAGCTCCGGTATTGTCTTCCAAATCATCGTTAACATCATCTGCGTCGTTTACTCCTTGTGAAATATCTGGTGATTGTTCGTCAAGTGCTACTAAAACTGCACAACTATTTGCGTCAAATCCCCCTGCTTTATACCCTTCGTATCCAATTTCTTTGATTACATTCCTAACAAGTTTTATATAGTCGACTTTTGCTTTTGAAGTTATTTCTCCAGTAAGTAAACAAAGACCAGTATTAACTACAGTTTCGCAAGCAACTCTACTTTCTGGATCTTCGGTTAACAAGGCATCTAATACAGCGTCACTTATTTGATCACATATTTTGTCAGGATGACCTTCAGTTACCGATTCAGAAGTGAAAATGAAATCACTCATTTGGATATAATTTTTGAATATTGAAACATATCCTAAATTAGACTCTAGTACCTAATCAATGAATGTAAATTAAAAAAACTTGTTTTAAAAAGAAACTAATTGTTGCGATAATCTTATTCATCAGAAAAAAGCAAATTTAGACGGTATCAGATGAAGGTATCGCAGTCTCTTCATTAGCATCAGTTTGCTCAAATAACATTTGCTTGTATTTAGCTGCCATTTCTTCAGCTTTATTAAACACTTTTTGAGGGTCAGTTAGCATATCACCTGGTTCAGGTTCAAGTGCTTTTGTAGATAATGAAATTCTTCCTCTTTCCGAATCAAGGTCAATTATCATAACTTTCATTTGATCATTAACATTTAAAACATTATGAGGAGTCTCAATATGTTCATGACTGATCTCAGAAATGTGCAATAGACCACTAACTCCGCCAATATCAATAAAGGCTCCGTAAGGTTTAATACCTTTAACAGAACCTACAACAACTTCACCCACCTCGAGTCTATTCATTTTTTTCTCAACCAAAGCTCTTCTATGACTCAGTACTAGCCTGTTTCTCTCTTCATCAACTTCGAGAAACTTTAGCGGTAAGTACTCTCCCTCTAAGTCATCTTTAATTTTTCGGGCACTGATATGAGACCCTGGTATAAAACCTCTCAAGCCTTCAACCCTTACAAGAGCCCCTCCTCTATTTGTTGCAAAAACTTCAGAATAAATTGTTGCATCTTCTTTTTGTAGCTGTCTAACTCTTTCCCATGCTCTTTGATATTCAATTCTTCTTATAGAAAGTGCTAATTGACCATCTTCATTTTCTTCACTCATTATGAAAAATTCTCTGCTTTCTGAAGGTTGTAAAACTTCATTTAGTCCTTCAACTCTATTTATTGAAACTTCCTGAACTGGCATAAAAGCAGCTGTTTTTGCCCCTATATCTATCATGGCCCCTTTGGGCTCTAGAGCAAAAACGGTACCTTTAACTAGATCGCCAGGTTTAAAATTATAGTCATACTTACCCAAAAGTGATGCGAATTCTTCTTGTGTGAATCCTGCGTTGTCAAAATCGGAATTTGTTCTGCTAGAGGAAGAATCTGCTGAAGGTATATCGCTCTTCTCGAATGATAAGTCTTCCTCATTTTGAGATGCTGAATCATTATCTAACTCAGATGAATTTTTAATTTCTTGATCCTCGGAAAGTTCTTTAATGGTTTGGGAAGAATTTTCGTTCATTTTTTGTATCGCAGACTACCTAAGGTAGTTAGAAAGGAATGCTACTAGCCTGCAAACCAATAGCAAAAAACATTAGTGATATGTATTCTACACTTTAAGATGCTGAATTTTATGAAATTGAAGCTAATTGGTTTTTTGAACTTCCCTTTAGAGATTCAAGAGTAGAAATAAAATCTTTTACCCCATTAAATTTCCTATAAACTGAGGCGTATCTTATATAGGCGACTTCATTTTCTTTCCTAAGATTTTTAAGTATTAATTCTCCGATTTGTGAAGACTTAATATCTTTATTGGAGTCTTGAACGATTTGTGATTCAATTCCATCTACGAAATTAATAATTGCTTCACTACTGAAGTTGGTCTTTTCACATGCTCTTGATATGCCAGTAAATAATTTTTGTTTATCAAATAATTCTCTGCCACCGTCTTTCTTTATAACTGAAACTGGCATTGATTCAACTCTTTCATAAGTTGTAAATCTAAAGCTGCAATTTAAGCACTCTCTTCTTCTCCGAACACTCTTACCACTATCAGCAGATCTTGATTCCAAAACTCTGCTATCTGTGTTTTGACAGGTTGGACACTGCATGTGGTGAAATAAGATGCACTTCAACTCTAATAGTAGAGTAATATTCTAATTATGAAAAGTAAAAAAACCTCTTGTTAAGGAGGTTTTTTTTTCTTTGTTCATTTTCTATCAAATTTAGGTGGGTCTCTAAAGGCGACAGCAAAGAATAAAGTAACAACTGCGAGAGTTAGAATAAGAACGTAAGCGAAAGCTTCCATAAGATTAAGTAATTAAGTTTAGTTTAAACCCTTCCTGGGATTCTTCTTGTGGTTTCGTCGCCAAGTTTTTTGAATAAACCAAATTCAACTTGGTCGCCAATCTCAGCATCAATACCAGCAAAGGAATTTCTGTAAAGAGTTCTTGAAGCGTGCCACCAGTGGCCAAACAAGAATAGCAATCCGAAACATAAATGTGCATATGTAAACCACGCTCTTGGTGAACTTCGGAATACACCGTCAGATTTATATGTCTCTCTATCAAACTTGAATGCTTCTCCAAGTTGAGCCTTTCTAGCTAATCTTTTAACTACTGCAGGATCAGTAAATGTTTGACCATTAAGATCTCCTCCATAGATAGTTGCAGTAATTCCAGTCTGTTCAAATGAATACTTTGCTTCAGCTCTTCTAAACGGAATATCTGCTCTTACATTACCTTCCTTGTCTTCAAGGATAACAGGAAAGTTTTCAAAGAAATTAGGTATTCTTCTAACTTCTAATTCGTTACCTTCTTTGTCTTGAAAAGCAATATGACCCTGCCAACCAGTTGGTAAACCATCACCATTAACGAGAGCTCCAACTCTAAATAGTCCCCCTTTTGCAGGACTATTCCCAACATAATCGTAGAAGGCTAGTTTCTCTGGAATAGATGCATATGCCTCTTCTTTAGTGGCACCATCATCTATAGCAGCTTGAACCCTTCTATTAATTTCAGTCTTGAAATAGCCTGAATCCCACTGATATCTGGTAGGACCAAATAATTCAACTGGAGTTGTAGCTGAACCGTACCACATTGTTCCTGAAACAACGAAAGAAACGAATAATACAGCAGCTAAAGCACTAGCTAGAACTCCTTCAAGACTTCCAAGTTTTAATGCTCTATAAAGTCTTTCTCCAGGTCTATTGGTAATGTGAAAAATCCCCCCAATAATACCCATAAGTCCAGCAGCAATATGATTAGCAACAATTCCTCCTGGATTAAAGGGGTTAAAGCCTTCTACTCCCCAGGAAGGGGCTACAGGCTCCACATGTCCAGTTAAACCATAAGGATCAGAAACCCAAATCCCTACGTTTGCGCAATGAAATGCTCCAAAACCAAAGCATGTAATTCCAGCTAGGAGAAGGTGAATTCCGAATATTCTTGGCAAATCAAGAGCAGGCTCACCAGTTCTTGAATCTTCCCATAGATCTAAATCCCAGTATGTCCAGTGCCAAATAGAAGCCAACATCAATAGTCCACTAAATACTATGTGTGCTGCTGCAACACCTTCAAAACTCCAGAATCCAGGATCAACTCCTGTAGCACCCGTAATATCCCATCCGTTCCAACTACTTGTGATACCAAGTCTTGCCATGAATGGCATAACGTACATCCCCTGTCTCCACATTGGATTGAGAACAGCATCAGAAGGATCAAAAATGGCTAATTCATAAAGAGCCATAGAACCGGCCCAGCCGGCTAATAATGCAGTATGCATAAGATGCACAGCGAGTAGTCGACCTGGGTCATTAATAACTACCGTGTGAACTCGATACCAAGGCAATCCCATCGGTTAATTTCTAGTAACTATGCTGAATAAACAGCTAAACATCACGATAGTAAGGGTTTTTTAGCCTTTGGGGGATTTTTGTAAATAAATTTATTTTCTTGCAAAAATTGGGCAAATCAATTTGTAGGACTGAGATTACAAGGAATTTTTAGCTAAAAATTGTTAATATTTTGGTCACAATTCTCAAAGTAAAACGCCAAAATAAGAAAAATAACTAAAAAAATGGCAACTATCAGATTTATCCGTGAGGATTTAGAAGTCCAATGTAATCCTGGTGAAAATTTAAGGGAATTGGTAATGAGAGAAAACTTACAACTTTATGGATTAAAAGGTATTTTAGGAAATTGTGGTGGTGCAGGACAATGTAGTACTTGTTTTATTTCAGTTGAAGGTGGAAACAAAAATTCTTTGAGCCCACTTACATCTGTTGAAGAAGAAAAACTCAAAAATAGACCAGAAAATTGGCGACTTGCATGCCAAACATTGATAAAATCCTCTTCGGTAATTTTAACAAAACCACAATCTCCCCCCTCAAATTTAGAAGAACTAAAAAAAATTAGTGAAAATAAAAAATTACCTCGCTAAATTGTTTAAGACTGTTAATCAGTTTATAAAATTTGTTTATTTTTCCACTTTATTCCAAATTATATGTCTATAGTCTTAATACCTATATACTGAACTACTAATTAAATGGAAACAACCAACTTTGGATTCGTAGCTAGCCTTTTATTTGTAGGGGTGCCAACAATATTCCTAATAGGTTTATTTATTTCTACTCAAGATGGAGAAAAATCTAGCTTCTACTCTGACTCTAGTAAAGGCAGGCTTGGGCCAAAACGCTAAATATTTAATAAATGCTTAGCATTTCTGTAGAAGAATTTTTGATTTGGAAAAAAAAGCAACTTTCAAAAGGAGGCGATCATCAATCTCTTGCTGTTTTACTTGATTGCGTTGGCGGTGTATCAAAAAGTGATATAAATTTGACAACTATAAATCCTCAAGGAATTCTACATTTAAAAAAAAAATTAGAATTTTTGGAATCTGTTTGGGATGACCATTTGTTAAAATCTTGTCCAATTCAATACCTTTGTGGAATAGCTTTTTGGAGAGATTTAAATTTAAAAGTCACAAACAAAGTTCTTATACCTAGACCAGAGACAGAGCTCATAGTAGATATTGTCTCCAATATATTTCGAAGAAAGTCTGAGAAATTATTTTTTGCTGAATTAGGAACTGGTTCAGGTGCTATAAGTATTGCGTTGGCATTGGCTTATCCATTGAGCAATGGTGTAGCAACTGATATAGATCAGGATGCATTAGAAATAGCTACTAAAAATTTTATAAATTCTTCCAAACAATCTAATTTGAAATTTTATTGCGGAAATTGGTGGTCACCTCTTGAAAATTTTAAAGGAAAATTAGACTTTGCTGTCTCAAACCCGCCGTATATTCCTAAAGATACTTATGAAAAATTACCCAAAGAAGTTAAAAATTTCGAACCTAAAGTTGCTTTATTAGGCGGTCAAGATGGTTTAAAACACATTAGGGAAATAATACAAAAAGCTCCATTATTTTTAAAAGAGAAGGGCTGGCTAATTTTAGAGAATCATTTTGATCAAGGTGAAAAAGTAAAAAAAATTCTTATTAAAAATAAATTTTCATCAATAGAAATTGTGAAAGATCTTTCAGGTATTGGTAGGTTTACCATTGGAAGATATAAATAAATTATTACAGGTTCATAATCTAAATGAATTTAGTAGACTACAAATCCGCTTTGAAGACACTTAAAAGTGGTTTACCTATAATCTTCCCAACTGACACATTACCTGCGATTGGATGCTTGCCAAAATTTTCAAATATTATTTATAGGTTTAAAAAAAGAGATAGAGATAAACCCTTAATTCTTATGGGATCAGAGCATAAACAATTAATTGATTATGTTCACGAATCAGCTAAAGAAGATTATGAAAATATAGCTTCAAAATATTGGCCCGGAGCTCTGACAATGGTTATTCCTGCTTCAGAAAAGCAGACTAAAATCATCACAAGTAATGATCTTACTCTTGGGTTGAGGATCCCAAATTCATATATGGCTCAATCTCTCATGAAAAAAACAGGCCCATTGTTAACTTCAAGTGCAAATATTTCAGGTTTTAAAGGATCAAATACAGTTGAAGGTATTGCTCTAGATTTTCCTTCTGTAAAAATTTTGGGCCCTATCCCCTGGGGGAAAAGAAGTGGAAAAGCTAGTACTATTATATTTTGGAAGAAAAGTGGAGATTGGAGGCTAATTAGAGAAGGAGAAGTATTAGTTAGGGAGATGTATTAATGTTTTTATTATTATTTTTTATTTTATTAATTCAATTTTTTACTTATTGGGTATTTGAACCCCTTGCATCATTTTTAGAGTATGTTCTCGAAATAAGATTGTTTCCTATCATTGCTCTGATAGGTTTTGTCTTTTTATTTTCAGCAAAGAATATTGATCAGAATTGAATAAATCAAAATGCCGGCTAACAGATTTGAACTGATGACCTTCGCTTTACAAAAGCGCTGCTCTACCGCTGAGCTAAGCCGGCAATCTCTTCATCTTACAATTAGGGAGGGTCAATTATCAGTATTTTTTTAGCTTTTTTTTAAATTCATTACTTTTTGATATCTTTATTAGCTTTATCAGTTTTTTTGAATTTTATTTCTCCTGAAATAGTTCTTTTGATTGGCAAATTCGCAACCAATGCAGTCATTCTATCCTCAGTTTCTAAACTTACTGCCACCTCATCAAAATCAATTTCAACATATTTAGCAACAACATCAAGAATTTCTTTCCTCATTTTATCTAATAGATCAGTTGTTAAGGAGCTCATGTCAACTCTGTCATGAGCAAGTACAAGTTGTAATCTTTCTCTAGCTGTATTTGCACTAGATGTTTCTCTGCCTAGTAATTTATTTATAAGATCTCTGAGAGTCATCATTTTAAAAAACCTTTGTTTGCATTAATCTCATGAATTTATCTTTAAGACTTTTGCCTTCTTTTTTTGGATCGATAATTGGTATATCTTTATTTGTAAGTCTTTGAGAAACATTCAAATAACATTTTTTTGCAGGAGATCTGCCATCTGAAAGTGTCAGTGGCTCTCCTCTATTTGTACTTATTATTACCTGTTCATCTTCTAAAACAATACCTAATAAAGGTAAAGAAAGGATCCCTTGAACATCTTCGATAGATAACATTTCTTGACTAGCCATCATGTTAGGGCGAACTCTATTGATTACAAGTTGGATAGGCTCGATATCTGAAGTATTAAGAATCCCTATTACTCTATCCGCATCCCGCACTGCGGATAATTCTGGGTTAGTAACAACAATAGCTTCTTTACAGGCTGCAAGAGCATTTTTAAAGCCATCTTCTACACCAGCAGGACAATCAACTAAGACAAAATCAAAGTTCTCACTAAGTAGCTCACTAATTTTTTTCATATCTTCGGGCTTCATCCAATCCAACATCCTTGGATCTCCAGCAGGCAGCAGAGCAAGATTAGGTTCCTTCTTATGTCTAACCAATGCTTGGTCAAGACGACAATTCTTGTCTAGAACATCTTGAGCCGTATAAATGATGCGATTTTCTAATCCTAGAAGAAGATCTAAATTTCTTAAGCCAAAATCAGCATCTAGTACAGCAGTTGTTGCTCCGCTGTTAGCAAGTGCTATGCCTAGGTTTGCCGTTAAAGTTGTTTTACCAACCCCTCCTTTACCTGAACAAATTAATATTGTGCGTGTATTCTTCCCCACGATTTTTAAGATTTTACAAATAATAAAGCCACTTTCAGAAAGTTAAATATTTTAAAGGTTAAGTAATTCTTAAATTTATCTAGTTTTAATTAATTTATTGCAAATTATTGATTAATTTAAATTTTCGATTAAGTGTGGTTTGATAATTATCGTTTGTTTATCTATTACCGCAATTTCTGGATAACAATTTTTGGGCTTATCCTTTGGTCCAATAGCGATCACATCTGCAATTCTTAACTGCAAAGGGTTTAGACAAAGAGATGCAATAGAAGCATTTTTATTTCCACTTTTCCCTGCGAATGCGATCCCTAGTAATTTGCCCCAGACGTAAATATTTTTCTTAGCGGAAACTATTGCTCCTGGATTAACGTCTCCAATAATGCATAGGTTTCCATTTGAAGATATTCTTTCACCCGATCGCACTGTCCCTTTGTGAAGAATATCTTCTATCTTTTTTGAATTGAACAATAGTAACTTACTTTTAATCTCTCGCTCTTTTATAAAAGCTGAATCTATTTTTAAAGACTTTCCACTTAATATTGTATCTCTATTATTTGAGTAAACGCATAAGGAACAAACATTAATTTTCTCAAAATGATTTTTTAATTTTGATAATTGATGAGAACTTATTTTCTCATTGACTGCGAAAATTTTTGCTTCTAAAGGTTCTTTGATGGAAGAAAATCTTTTGAAAGTTTCATGGATATTATCTAAATCTAACAATGAAAAAATTTCTAAATATTTACTTTTAGTGTTTTTTAAAACGATTTCCATTGAATAAATCTAGGAATTGTTTTTTAATAATGAAATTTCATTTTTAATTTCATTTTTGATCAAATCTGGATAAATAATAAAAGAGCTTTCTTCAGTTCTCATTAAAGTTTTTATTAATGCAGAACTGTTTTCTAATGCGCTTTGATAAGTGCCGTCCCATATTTTTAGTGCATTATTAGATTCAAAACCTTTAAAAGACCTTTCCTTAATCCCGCAAAATATTTTTGAATCATAACCATTCTTTGCACATAATTTCGAGGCAAATGCAAGAATTTTTAATCTATCCATCTTACTTAAAAAACTTATGTCTGATGCCTTTAATAAATCTCTGTCAATAAACATTTTGCATAGTGTAGAAAGTGGTTCAAAAGATTCATCTTTCCATCTAATCAAATGATAATAAAAGGTTACATCATCATTTCTTATGAAATCATCAAAATCAAGCTTTGATGGTGAAAAAATCCATTTATATAAAGAATTATCTAACCAAATATTCTTTTCATAATTATGTTTTATTGTGTGTAATATTTTTTCCAGAATCCATGTTGATATTTCGTTTATCCTGTGATTGTAGATTGTTCTATACATCAAGTTTCTAAGTACAAGGAAATGCTCAATAGCGATCACTCCTTTTGGTTTGATTCCGATGTTCCCATCAGGTGAGAAGGTAAGAGCTGAAATTATTCTCTCTAAATCTACTAGGCCATAATTAGTACCTGTGTTGTAACTATCGCGTAAAAGGTAATCGAGACGATCGCAATCTATCTCACTACTTATTAATGTTTTTAGAGGTTTTGAAAATAGTTGTTTTGATTGAAATAATTCACAAATTTTTCTGGGTAATTCGTTGTCATACTTTTTGAGGATTGAATTTATTGGAGCATAATCTTTAACTAATTTTTCAGACCATTGTTCGTGATCATGCTTGAATATTTTTTCACTGGTATGGCTTAAAGGTCCATGACCTAGATCATGTAGTAGAGCTGCTCCATAAAGAACAAATTTATTTTCACAAAATGAAGATTTAATTTCAATTAATCTCTTGTAAATTTTTCTAGCTATACAAAAAACACCAATTGAGTGAGTAAATCTACTCGATTCTGCCCCATGAAAAAGTAATGATGCCGCTCCAAGTTGTTTTATTCTTCTTAGTCTTTGAAAAGCAACTGCATCAATTAATTCCATAACCATTAATTCTTCTGGCTTTCCTGCATCAAATACTATTTCTTTATGAATTGGGTCATGAAAAATTCTTTTAATACTCATATTTTTAAGGTTTTTTATTTTCAATCTTTAGCCATTTAAAGATTTAATTTCTTCATTTTTTAATTCAATTGTTTGAACTGAAATTTGTTCTTTTTCTAAAAGCGACCCCAGAAATAATTCTGCATTCCTCACCCATTTATCGTCAGTACTTCCATAATCACTTGCATCCGGTAGATCAAGTAATTTGTCAGGAGTCATGCCTCGGCCTTGAATATTATTACCTTTGGGAGTTAAGTAACTAGCTACTGTTATAGCAATACCACTATCTTCTCCCAAACTTTTTAGGGATTGAATTAAACCTTTCCCGTAAGTTTTTTCTCCCATAAGAATTGATCTCTCATTATCTTGTAAAGAACCAGCAAGTATCTCACTGGCACTTGCAGTACCTTTATTTACTAAAGTCACCATTGGTCCATCAAAAGATGTCTCTTTTTGAGAAATAATTGCATCTTTGATTCCATTTCTATCTTTTGTCTCGACTACAGGTTTCTCACTTAATAATGAGTCTGCAACTGCTATGCCTGAGCTTACTAGTCCCCCTGAATTATTTCTAAGATCCAAAATCAAGCCCTCAACATCTTTCTCTTTTAACTCTTGAAGTGCCTCTTCAACTTTTTTGGGTACACTTTCGCTGAATTGAGTTATTCTTAAATATCCAATTGTGTGAGAATCATCTCTTAATCTTTTGGTTCTAACTGGCCTAAGATCTACTGATCTCCTCTCTAGATCGACTTCCCTAATTTCTCCTGATTCCGAAGATACTTCAACTAAAACTTTTGTTCCTGATTCACCCCTTAACTTAGAGGCAGTACTTGCAAGCCCTAATTTTTCTGATGAGATTCCGTCCACTGTTTCTATAAAGTCCCCGCTGACTATTCCAGCTTCTTCAGCTGGAGAACCCCCAAGAGTAGAAATAACTTTAACTTTATTGTCATCATCTTCACCTAATTGAAGCCCAACACCATTAATTTCACTCCCAAAATTACTTGATTTCAGTAGTTCATAATCTTTTGGGCGTAAAACTCTAGTGTAGGGATCGTCTAAAGGTCTTAACATATCTTCAATTGCAGAATAAGCCTCTTCACTTGTTTCAATTTGTTTCTGTAATGTTTTCTGTCTAATTCTTTTCCATTGGATTTCATCAAACTTTTCTGGATCATAAAAACCTTCGTTTACCAAGGTCCAAGCGTCAAGGACTAATTGCCTGCTATCACTGAGAGCATCCACTCTTTCAATCAACAAAAGATTGATAGAAAAAACGATGATCATTGATGCAGTGATCACAGTTTTGAATGTTAAAAATTTGTTAAAAGATGAATTCATTGGGTTAAGTGTTAACACCAAGTTTAGGAATTTTAAGTAAGCTCTTTATATCAAAGCTAATTTTTTTTTGGATGGCGAATTCTTCATCTGTTTATGATTGGTTTCAAGAAAGACTTGAAATTCAAGACATAACTGACGACGTAACTTCCAAGTACGTACCCCCTCACGTAAATATTTTTTATTGTTTAGGAGGCATAACCTTAGTATGCTTCCTAATTCAATTTGCAACAGGTTTTGCAATGACTTTTTACTATAAGCCAACAGTTACACAAGCTTATAGTTCAGTTAGCTATTTAATGACTGATGTAAGTTTTGGATGGCTAATAAGATCTGTGCATAGATGGAGTGCATCAATGATGGTTTTGATGTTAATACTCCATGTCTTTAGGGTTTATCTTACCGGAGGTTTTAAAAGGCCAAGAGAATTAACTTGGGTTACAGGTGTTGTAATGGCAGTTATAACCGTTGCTTTTGGAGTTACAGGATACTCCCTACCTTGGGATCAGGTAGGTTATTGGGCAGTAAAGATTGTTTCAGGTGTCCCTGCTGCAATACCAGTAATTGGTGACTTTATGGTTGAACTGCTTAGAGGTGGAGAAAGTGTTGGACAATCAACTTTAACTAGATTTTACAGTCTTCATACTTTTGTGTTGCCATGGTCATTAGCAGTTTTCATGTTGATGCACTTTTTAATGATTCGTAAACAGGGTATTTCAGGTCCTTTATAAACTCTTATACTTAAATTATAAATAGTTTCCAATATGTCTACGTTAAAAAAACCAGATCTATCCGATCCAAAATTAAGAGCAAAGTTAGCTAAAGGTATGGGCCATAATTATTATGGTGAACCAGCTTGGCCAAATGATTTACTTTATATCTTCCCGGTAGTTATCTTAGGAACTATTGCCTGCGTAGTTGGATTAGCAGTTCTTGATCCTGCAATGTTGGGAGACAAAGCTAATCCCTTCGCAACACCACTTGAAATACTTCCTGAATGGTACCTCTATCCAGTTTTTCAAATACTTAGGGTTGTTCCTAATAAACTTTTGGGTATTGCACTTCAAACATTAATTCCACTAGGGTTAATGATTTTACCCTTTATCGAAAACGTTAATAAATTCTCTAATCCATTTAGAAGACCAATAGCGATGTCTGTTTTCTTATTCGGAACTTTTCTAACAATATATCTTGGTATTGGGGCATGCTTGCCAATAGATAAATCACTAACCTTAGGACTATTTTAGGTTTAAATTTTGAACATATCTAGATCGTTATATTCATTTCTTAAAAAATGATTCATTAACAAAAATCCAACAATTGTCCAAGTTTGATATGTTCTTGATTGTTGCCCAACCCAAGTACCTGTAGGGCCATCAAAATACTCTGCCCATTCTTGTTTAGGCAATTGATTAAGTTGACACCAATATGATTCCTCTACTAAAGATTTCATTTCTTCCATAAGAATCACATCGTCAGAACCATGATTTTTTTGATGCAATAAGACAGCTGTACCGAAAAACCAAAGTAAACTTGGCCAATGACCACCGTTATGGTAACTCCAGGGCCAATTCTTCGGATCAGATCCAGTTTTATTTTGCCATTCTTCGACATCCATATGAGGATGACAAATCCTCATAGGCATTTGAGCCATCAAATGCTGTCTATTATGTAAAACTAGTCTAAATAAAGCTCTTTGTTCTTCAGGAGGCAGTACTCCGAACATACATGCTAAAGAATTGCCTAAACTGTAAAATCGAAAGTCAGGCCTTCCTGTCCTAATATTTCCTATTAAGTAACCACCTCTATTCTCTAACCAATCTTGTAGCCATGAGGGAACCACTTGAGGTTGAACGTTAAATTCATTGAAGTGTTGATCATCACCATACTGCTCAGTTGGCCTTCTTCTTAAAATTTGCATTGTTTGGCTAGTAACCCAATAATGTTTTAAGAGAAAACTTCCTAAATCCTTAACCCATTGATTTGTTAGAATAAGTCTTTGGTCTAGAAGTCTACTAACATGATCCGCTCTACTTAATTCCATTAAGTTGATACAACTTTTTAAACATCCATGAAGTAAAACCTCAACTTCTAAAGGTGCTCCCCATACATCCATAGGTCTATCAATCATAAATGCGCAATCTGGGACAAAAAGTACTGGAGTCCCCTCAAATGTTGGATGTAGAACTAGATCTAGTAGAAGTTGAATACCTCTTTGAACGCTTTGACTTTTTCCGAAGGCATAATCACCGCTTTTATTGACATAATACCAACATAAAATGGGCCACCACAAACTTGCATCAGCTGAAGTAATCCTCCCTATTGATCTCTGACCATAGTCTCCAATCAGCTGTCCATTTTCTTCAACGAAACTAGTAGGAAATACACCACGTGTTTGGTAGTTAGAGCTTTGTAACTCAAGGCATACACTTAGGAACTTTTTGACAATTTCGTACCTTTTTTGGGTAATAAGGTAAATCATTACAGGAACATTGTCTCTTAAAAATATTTCTCCATAATTTAATTTTTTATTTTTTGTTGGGTGTTCTAGTGCAGCAACACTTCCCACTAACTCGCCTGATATTTCAACCAAAGTCTTTTCGAAGTGTTTTTTTGCATTTGTTACAATTTTATCTTCATCAGAACTTGGTCTTACTCTTAAATTTTTTTGACTAAATCTTTCTGCCATTTCATTTATATCCCTTTGTTTAAGCCTAGTTGTTTAATGAGACTTTGAACAAATAAAAAATTAATAAAAAATTTTTGTATAAAAGGTTGCACATTTACAGTCGGATGGTTTAATATTTTCTTCTGGGCAGAAATATACTTTTTGCATTATTCAAGAAATTACCTTAAATTTTATTTTTGGTAAATGAATGAATTTTTTGGAAATTTGATTTCGATCATTATTTTCAGCCAGTAGAAGGGTTTTTACCTTCGAAATGAGTTACTCACCTGTTGTTTAACTCTGCACCTAGAAAATTTAAAAACTTAGGAACTGATGCTTTTATTGCGTCAAGAATAACTAAATTTTTTTGGTTATTTCAAGATGTTCATGCAATAAAGGTGTGAGGTCCCGTCAAGAATATATAAAAATGTCATCAATTGCTAACTTATGGCTTTGATGCAAACGGATCTGAGATCTTGGAAAGTCACTTTAGAAATATTTAATGTGCACTCAATGTAATCCTTAAAATTTAAGGAGGCTGAAACTAAATATAAATACTGAATTTTTTATTTGGATAAAGCAATTCAAATTGAGTAGATTTATCTACAAAAGGATTTGAACACAACGGAGAGTTTGATCCTGGCTCAGGATGAACGCTGGCGGCGTGCTTAACACATGCAAGTCGAACGAACCTTCGGGTTAGTGGCGGACGGGTGAGTAACGCGTGAGAATCTGCCCTCAGGAGGGGGATAACGGTTGGAAACGACCGCTAATACCCCATATGCCTACTGGTGAAATGAATTTCGCCTGAGGATGAGCTCGCGTCTGATTAGCTAGTTGGTGAGGTAATGGCCCACCAAGGCTTCGATCAGTAGCTGGTCTGAGAGGATGATCAGCCACACTGGGACTGAGACACGGCCCAGACTCCTACGGGAGGCAGCAGTGGGGAATTTTCCGCAATGGGCGAAAGCCTGACGGAGCAACGCCGCGTGAGGGACGAAGGCCTCTGGGCTGTAAACCTCTTTTCTCAAGGAAGAAGATATGACGGTACTTGAGGAATAAGCCACGGCTAATTCCGTGCCAGCAGCCGCGGTAATACGGGAGTGGCAAGCGTTATCCGGAATTATTGGGCGTAAAGCGTCCGCAGGCGGCTTTTCAAGTCTGCTGTTAAAGCGTGGAGCTTAACTCCATCATGGCAGTGGAAACTGAAAGGCTTGAGTATGGTAGGGGCAGAGGGAATTCCCGGTGTAGCGGTGAAATGCGTAGATATCGGGAAGAACACCAGTGGCGAAGGCGCTCTGCTGGGCCATTACTGACGCTCATGGACGAAAGCCAGGGGAGCGAAAGGGATTAGATACCCCTGTAGTCCTGGCCGTAAACGATGAACACTAGGTGTCGGGGGAATCGACCCCTTCGGTGTCGTAGCTAACGCGTTAAGTGTTCCGCCTGGGGAGTACGCACGCAAGTGTGAAACTCAAAGGAATTGACGGGGGCCCGCACAAGCGGTGGAGTATGTGGTTTAATTCGATGCAACGCGAAGAACCTTACCAGGGTTTGACATCCTGCGAACCTCTTAGAAATTTGAGGGTGCCTTCGGGAATGCAGTGACAGGTGGTGCATGGCTGTCGTCAGCTCGTGTCGTGAGATGTTGGGTTAAGTCCCGCAACGAGCGCAACCCACGTTTTTAGTTGCCAGCATTTAGTTGGGCACTCTAGAAAGACCGCCGGTGATAAACCGGAGGAAGGTGTGGATGACGTCAAGTCATCATGCCCCTTACACCCTGGGCTACACACGTACTACAATGCTACGGACAAAGGGCAGCAAACTCGCGAGAGCTAGCAAATCCCATAAACCGTGGCTCAGTTCAGATCGTAGGCTGCAACTCGCCTACGTGAAGTAGGAATCGCTAGTAATCGCAGGTCAGCATACTGCGGTGAATACGTTCCCGGGCCTTGTACACACCGCCCGTCACACCATGGAAGTTGGCCATGCCCGAAGTCGTTACTCCAACCCTTGTGGAGGAGGACGCCGAAGGTGGGGCTAATGACTGGGGTGAAGTCGTAACAAGGTAGCCGTACCGGAAGGTGCGGCTGGATCACCTCCTAACAGGGAGACAACAAAATGTTAATTATTAATTTTGTCACCTTAGGTCGATCGGTATCTCACATTCTTATTTATTAAGAATTTCATTTCCTAAGTTTTTCTAGGTCACACCCATTATTTTCCTGGGCCATTAGCTCAGGTGGTTAGAGCGCACCCCTGATAAGGGTGAGGTCCCTGGTTCAAGTCCAGGATGGCCCATATCTCTATGTTGGGGGTATAGCTCAGTTGGTAGAGCGCCTGCTTTGCAAGCAGGATGTCAGCGGTTCGAGTCCGCTTACCTCCACTGATTACCACCTCTTCCATAATCTATAGAAAGGAAATGTTTTGAGTTGTGATCTAATTCTGAACGAATCTAGCTTCCTAATGAAATCATTAAGATGCTGGACTCATTGAATTAATTTCATTGTTTTCAGAGAACCTTGACAACTGCATAGATTATTTTTAAAGACAATAAGCATCTTTAATGATGCAGATTTTTTATTTGTGCGAATGCATTAATAACAATTCTATTAAGCTGATGCTTCAATTAATGAAGTTATTGGTCAAGCTACAAAGGGCTCACGGAGGATACCTAGGCACACAGAGGCGATGAAGGACGTGGTTACCTGCGATAAGTCTCGGGGAGTTGGAAGCACACTTTGATCCGGGAATTTCCGAATGGGGCAACCCCATGTACGGCCAACTGAATATATAGGTTGGTGCGAGCTAACCCAGCGAACTGAAACATCTTAGTAGCTGGAGGAAGAGAAAGTAAATAACGACTCCCTCAGTAGCGGCGAGCGAACGGGGAACAGCCCAAACCGATAGTCTTGACTATCGGGGTTGTGGGACAGCAATATGGATCAGCAACTCTAGAAGAAACGTTTGAATGGCGTGCCACAGAGGGTGAAAGCCCCGTAATCGAAAGATAAGTTGACCTAGCTGTATCCCGAGTAGCACGGAGCACGTGGAATTCCGTGTGAATCTGCGAGGACCACCTCGTAAGGCTAAGTACTACTGTGTGACCGATAGTGAAACAGTACCGCGAGGGAAAGGTGAAAAGAACCCCGGGAGGGGAGTGAAATAGAACATGAAACCGTGAGCTTACAAGCAATGGGAGCCCGACTAATCGGGTGACCGTGTGCCTGTTGAAGAATGAGCCGGCGACTTATAGGCACTGGCGGGTTAAACCGGAAATGGTGGAGCCACAGCGAAAGCGAGTCTTAATAGGGCGTTTGTCAGTGTTTATAGACCCGAACCCTGGTGATCTAACCATGGCCAGGATGAAGCTTGGGTGATACCAAGTGGAGGTCCGAACCGACTGAAGTTGAAAATTCAGCGGATGAGCTGTGGTTAGGGGTGAAATGCCAATCGAACCAGGAGCTAGCTGGTTCTCCCCGAAATACGTTGAGGCGTAGCGTCTAGTGCTCCAGCAGGGGGGTAAAGCAACCATTTCGGTGCGGGCTGCGAAAGCGGTACCAAATCGATATGAACTCTGAATACCCTGTGTGTAACTAGGCAGTCAGACTGTGGGGGATAAGCTCCATAGTCAAGAGGGAAACAGCCCAGACCGCCAGCTAAGGTCCCAAAATTAACGCTAAGTGATAAAGGAGGTGGGATTGCCCAGACAACCAGGAGGTTTGCCTAGAAGCAGCCATCCTCAAAGGAGTGCGTAATAGCTCACTGGTCGAGCGATCCTGCGCCGAAAATGAACGGGGCTAAGCGTTATACCGAAGCTGCGGATAAATTTATTTTATGGTAGGGGAGCGTTCTATGTAGGGTGAAGCGTTAGCGTAAGCGGACGTGGACAGCATAGAAGTGAGAATGTCGGCTTGAGTAGCGAAAACATGGGTGAGAATCCCATGCCCCGAAACCCTAAGGGTTCCTCCGGCAGGCTCGTCCGCGGAGGGTTAGTCTGGACCTAAGGCGAGGCCGAAAGGCGTAGTCGATGGATAACAGGTCAATATTCCTGTACCAGATGTGTTTTGAGAAGGGGGACGGAGAAGGCTAGCCAGGCCAGATGTTGGTTACTGGTTCAAGCGTTCGAGGCTTTGAGAGATGGAGAAAACATCTTGAGCTAAGGCGTGAGTACGAGCTGCTACGGCAGCGAAGTTGGTGATGTCATGCTTCCAAGAAAAGCCCTATACTCGTTAAGGCACAAATGCCAGTACCCTAAACCGACACAGGTGGGGTGGTAGAGAATACCGAGGGGCGCGAGATAACTCTCTCTAAGGAACTCGGCAAAATGGCCCCGTAACTTCGGGAGAAGGGGTGCCAGCGAGAGCTGGTCGCAGTGAAGAGGCGCAAGCGACTGTTTACCAAAAACACAGGTCTCCGCTAAGTCGCAAGACGATGTATGGGGGCTGACACCTGCCCAGTGCCGGAAGGTTAAGGAAGCTGGTTAGCTTTTAGTGAAGCTGGCGACTGAAGCCCCGGTGAACGGCGGCCGTAACTATAACGGTCCTAAGGTAGCGAAATTCCTTGTCGGGTAAGTTCCGACCCGCACGAAAGGTGTAACGATTTGCGCGCTGTCTCGGAGAGAGGCTCGGCGAAATAGAATTGTCTGTGAAGATGCGGACTACATACACCCGGACAGAAAGACCCTATGAAGCTTTACTGTAGTTTGATATTGTGCTCGGGCTCTGAATGCGCAGAATAGGTGGGAGACGTTGAAATAGTGCTTGTGGGTACTATTGAGTCATCGGTGAGATACCACTCTTTTAGAGCTAGGGTTCTAACGCTTGCCCGTTATCCGGGAAGCGGACAGTATCTGATGGGCAGTTTGACTGGGGCGGTCGCCTCCTAAAAGGTAACGGAGGCGCACAAAGGTTCCCTCAGGCTGGTTGGAAATCAGTCGTTGAGTGCAAAAGCAGAAGGGAGCTTGACTGTGAGACCTACAAGTCGAACAGGGACGAAAGTCGGTTTTAGTGATCCGACGGTTCTGCGTGGAAGGGCCGTCGCTCAACGGATAAAAGTTACTCTAGGGATAACAGGCTGATCTCCCCCAAGAGTTCACATCGACGGGGAGGTTTGGCACCTCGATGTCGGCTCATCGCAACCTGGGGCTGAAGTCGGTCCCAAGGGTTGGGCTGTTCGCCCATTAAAGCGGTACGCGAGCTGGGTTCAGAACGTCGTGAGACAGTTCGGTCCATATCCGGTGTATGCGCAGGAATATTGAGAGGATTTCTCCCTAGTACGAGAGGACCGGGAGGAACGCACCTCTGGTGTGCCAGTTATCGTGCCAACGGTAAACGCTGGGTAGCCATGTGCGGAGTGGATAACCGCTGAAAGCATCTAAGTGGGAAGCCCACCTCAAGATGAGTATTGCCATGGCTTAAGCCAGTAAGGTCACGGGAAGAACACCCGTTGATAGGCTCTACGTGGAAGCTTGGTAACAAGTGCAGCGGAGGAGTACTAATAGACCGAGGGCTTGACCAAATAAACTTAATTTATTGTTTTTAATTTATATAATTTTCTATGCAGTTCTCAAGGTTCACTCTATCCTGGTGTTCATGGCGATGTGGAACCACTCCGATCCATCTCGAACTCGGTTGTGAAACGCATCAGCGGCGAAAATATTTAGGGGGTAGCCCCTTGAGAAAATAGCTCGATGCCAGGTAAAACTATTTAAAAGGGTTTATTCTTAAAGAGTAAACCCTTTTTTATTTTTGGCATTTAGGACACCAATGTGTACTTCTTCCTGTAATTTTTTGCCTCTCAATTAAATTTCCACATTTATGACATTCTTTACCAGTTCTCCTATAAACATTTGTTTGTAAACCAAAATTACCATTCTCTCCTTCCAAGTCCCTAAAGTCGCTAAATGTCGTCCCCCCAGAACCTATACTTTTTTTTAATACTGTTGTAATTGATTTTTTGAGTTTGATTAACTCAAACTTTTTTATTGTACGAGCTTCCCTAAAAGGTGAGATGCCTGCAGAGTATAAACTTTCATCAGCATAAATATTTCCAATACCAGCAACTATTGTTTGATCTAATAGGATAGCTTTTATGGATTTTGTTCTTTTTGAAATGACTTTCTTAAGGTAATCTGCATCAAATTCTTTAGAAAATGGTTCTGGTCCTAATGAGCCTAACCCTTTAATTATTTTATTTGGCGATAGGCTTTTATTAATCCACCACATTTGGCCAAAGCTTCTTACGTCAATGTATCTAAGCTCATTATTATTTTTATCGAAAAATCTTATTCTTGTATGTTTACAAGGCTTAGTTGAGTTATCAATAAATTTGAAATATCCTGTCATTCTTAGATGAATCACAAGAAATCCGTTATTTTGTGAATTTTCTATAGGAAGTTCGATATTACTACTTTTAATTTTTTTTAATTCAGCTATTAAATATTTTCCTCTTCTATCCCAATTAGAAAAAAGTGAGTTTTGAAGTCCTTTAATAAATTCTTTTTTGTTTGTTGGGAATGCAACAGTTGAATCCCTGCAGACTTCTACTTTTTTAATAATAAAGTTATTAAGTTTTTGCTCTAAACCTCTGCGAACAGTCTCTACTTCAGGTAATTCAGGCAATTACTTAAGCTTTTTCTAATTCACTTTCAGCGAAATTATTTGTATTTGCTCCACCATCAGTTCCGCTTATCCCAGCGTAATTTACTTTATCGAATCTAACTACACAGTTATATTTGATACCTGAGGTATCAACTGATGCAACTTTGCCTATTTCATTGTACCAATATGACTCTGGTCTTTTTACTCTTACGAGATCTCCTCTTGAAATTGCCATTTCTTTTAATTTAACTTTTTGTAGAATAACCTATTGTAAATATTCTTAGATAAATTATTCACACATATTAATTAAAAGTTTTAACAAAAATCATTTATTAATTTATTTTCGAATTCTTCTTTAGCAGGCTTACTTCCCATCCATTTTCTTCCAGGTATTCTTACATCTAATTCATTTGTATCACAATTGATTGAAAGAATCAGTTTTTTATTTTCTCGATTCAGTACGTTTAAAACTTTTCTACCTTTAAAGTCTTTGTATGATTTACTTTGGATAATTATAGGACCATAAATTTTTTTATCTAACTCAAGAAAGTCATTATTTTTTTTATTTTCAGTTGTTTCATAATTTTCTGAATTAATTGTGTTCTTTTTTCTTATTATGAGTTTTTGACCAACTTTTATTGAATCAGGATTATTGAGATTATTAATCTTGATCAGATCTATCACTTTTAAATCATATTTGTTTGATATCTCAGTAAGATTTTCACCTGTTTGAACAATATGATAATTATTTATTAAATTTGATTGTTTTGTAAGGTTTTCAGTAGATTCGGAGATAATGAGATTCTGGCCAACAAAGATATAATTTTCATCTTTTAAGTTATTCAATTTAATAATTAAATCTTTATTTATTGAATGGAATTTTGAAATGCTTGTTATTGTATCTCCACTTTTTACAGAATGAATTTTTTTTACTTCAGTTTTTTCTTCTGTAATTGATTTTTTTCTAGTAATATTTTCAATTTTATTTTTTGCTGAGTGTGTATTTTCTTCTGATTTTATCAATGGGTAATTAAAAAAATTTATAAATATGGAAATTACTAAAAATACAAATTTCATAAACCTAACTCTTTATTTAAAGATAATCTTTAAATTTAAAATCGCTAGGTTTTTGAAAACAATTTTAGAAATTTAAACTTGAAAAATAAACTTTAAAAATTTCTTAACTCTTTCGTAGGGAGGATATCGCAGATTTGAATCAAATAAAAAACCTTTAAACGTAATAGATTTTTGATTTGAAAAATTTCGAAACCCTTCTTCTCCATGAAATTTACCAATACCACTTTGCCCAACGCCTCCAAACGGTAAATTTGGAATAAGGACTGGTAACATCACATCATTTATACAAATTGTTCCTGAGCTGGTTACTTTTGAAATATGATTATGGATTTTTTTATTGCCTCCAAATATGTAGATTGCTAATGGTTTTGATGTTTGACTAATCTGTTTTAAAGCTGATTCCTCATGATTGATTCCAATTACTGGAAGCAGTGAACTGAATATTTCATTCTGCAAAATATCTTTTTCATTTAATTTAGATCTCAAAATTGTAGGAGATATTTTCAACTTTTTTTTACTAAAAGTTCCCCCAAATAAAATTCTTTTTTCTTTTTTATGTTGTTTTAAAATTTCTAAAGATGATGCAAATTGCTTTTTCTCTAATTTTGATAAGTTTTCGGAACTAATTGGATTATCTCCGTAAAAACTTACTATGCATTTCTTTAATTTTTCTATAAAAATAGTTTCAACTTCTTTATCTACAAAGATATGATTCGGAGCCATGCAGGATTGACCAGAATTAAAAAATTTTCCCCAAACAATTCTTTTAGCAGCCACTTCTAAATTTGCATTTTTGAAAATAATTACAGGATTTGTTCCGCTTAACTCAAGAGTTAATGGAGTTAAGTTTTTTGAAGCTAATTTCATTATAGATTTTCCAGTTTCAGTACTTCCTGTGAAAAATATGTGGTCAAAATTATGTTCAATTAATTTTATGGTTTGTTTATAGTCTCCCTCTACTGTCATTAGAACATCTTTACGGAAATATTTGGAAGTAAGCTTTTTAATGAGTTTTGAAGTCGCAGGGCATTTCTCTGATGGTTTTATAACTGCTGTATTTCCTGCTGAGAAAATATTTACCAATGGCTTTAAAACATAAAGTAATGGATAATTATAAGGACCAAGAATTAAGACACACCCAAGTGGTTCATAAATAACTTTGGAGGATGATGGAAATAGATAAAAAGGTGTATCAACCTTTTTTGGTTGCATCCAAGAATTGAGTTTCCTTTTTGTAAGTGAAATTTCTTCTTTCACTAAAAGGATTTCTGAAAGCCCTTCAATTTCAGATTTACCTAGATCAACAAAAAGTGATTTTATTATCTCTTTTTTATTTTCATCCAAAAGTTTAGAAACTATATTGAGATGTTGGATCCGCCATTTTATATCTTCCGTTTTGCCAGTGAGAACTGTATTTTTTAATTTATTAATGTTTTCTAAATGAAATTTATCGGAAATTTTCATTTTATTCCTATCAATAGTATTAAATATATCAGAGGATAAATTTTAAATAACTCAGGTTTTTAGCCACTTAAACTAAAGTGAAAGACTTACAAGAAATAATCAAATTTATTAATATTGTCTTTAAAAATTCATATTTTTCTTGGTTAACATATTTTTATGAGGGATAAATTTTCAATTAGATTGATATCTATAAATGAAATTCCAGACATAACAAACTGGGCAAGGTTAGAAGGATTTTCTCCTGGAATGGATGACGTATCAATTTATAGAAATACAGATAAACAAGGGGTATGGGTAGCTTGTCTCGACAATAATCCTATAGGTTCTATTGCGTGTATAAAATATAATTCCACGTATGGTTTTATAGGTTTATTTATCGTTAAAAAAGAATTCCGAAATAATGGATATGGAGTGAGATTATGGAAACATGCCCTCGAATATTTAAAAAATGTTGATTGTATTGGTCTTGAGGCTGCCCCAGATAGATTGAATGATTACTTAAAGTGGGGGTTTAGAAAATCTTCCATTACAAATCGATGGAAATTAAATGGGTCTCAAGATTTGCCATTGAGAAATTTCTATGAAGATCAATTTCATTCTTTTAAAGTTGTCCCGGGTAATAGAATTTCCTCTGAAGCAGTCTTAATTTATGATGATCAAAGAGAACCTAGTCCCAGACCACATTTTCTAAATGACTGGTTGAAAAATTCTCATGGTAATGTCAGTGCAATTGTCGATAATAATGGGATGTGCCACGGATTTGGCAGGATAAGACCTTGTGTATTGCAGGATAATGAGCAAGGCTGGAGAATCGGCCCTCTTTTAGCGGATACTCCACCACTTGCTGAATTATTAATAAGGGAGTTAGTTGGTGATTTAGATGCTCAAATCTTATTGGATTGCTCTAATCTGAATCCATATGCAAATTATCTTTTATCAAGTTTGGGATTTGAGGAAATATCAAAAACTTACAGAATGTATAAAGGCATTCAACCTCCCTGCCCAATGAATCAAGTATACGGACTTGCCTGCTTGGAACTGGGGTAATTCTCTTTAAAGCGAGCATTTTGCCTTTTGTTTTTGTAATTCTGAAGGAAGTTTGTTTGATTATTCATAAGCTTAACTTTCAGAAGGTTTCAAAATTTTTTCTACAATATCCGCGTTGATTATGGTAATCTCTCCATTATCAATATTGGTAACTTGAAACAAGGTCCATGAATTTGGATCTCTAGCTCCTCCAATACAGTCGATAACTTGACCGACCCAATAATTTTTATCCTTTTTATTAGTATTTTCATAATTCTCTTTTTTAATTGCGACATAATCACCAGACCTAACGAAAAGAAACTCAGGAGTTGCAGCGCTCACAATAAATAGCTAATAGTATATATGTACTATAGTAAGTTATTTGTTTTGTTGCCGAACTTTGAATTATTTCGCAAACTAGAGGTAATTCAAAAATAAAATGGAATCAACTGAAATTGCTATATTTTCAACATTATTGGGTTTAATTTTAGCTTTAACTGACGCTTATATAGAAAGAAATATTCCAGGATAATATTTCCAATTCATTTTTTAAATTAAATAAGATTTAAGCTGGTCTAATATATCGGCACGGTTAGAAACTAATTTCGTAAAAACTAAATATATCAACCCTCCCATTGCGAGCCTCCCGTTGATTTTCTCTAACTGTTTTAGTTTTCTCAAAAAATTTCTTTAGCAATTAGACGAAATTTAATAGGAATAGAAAATAAAAAAGTATTGATTACTTCAAAATTAAAAAAAACTTTTACAAATTTATAGAAAAATTATTTCTAACACGAATTAAATTTAAAGCCAAGCTTCTTTCATCTCAAGATAAAGCCTTTCGCTCTCAGCAGAATTAATTTTTTTATCTGAATAAGATTGTTGCTGTTGCTGCTGCTGCTGCTGAGTTGAGTTAGAGTTAGAATTTTGAACTTCGCTCATTTGAAGGATTGAATATTTGTGTTTATTCTCTCATATTTACAGCTTTTTTTGTCAACTTAAATTCTTAAATTTTATTTAAATTTTCTACTTTTTAAAGTTTCCTTTTTTTTAGAGAAAGTTATTTTGCTACTGTGGTTTTGGCGTATAAGAATTTAACTTCCCAATATACAATCCCAAGGAAGATAGCACTTGCAATAATAATTTCAGAAATGGCTAACATTTTATTTGTTAATACTAATAAAATTTTGGTATCAATTAACACAAAATGCAATAGGTACTAATTACATTTAAGATTTTAAAAAATCTTATTTAATAAAATAACGCGTCAAAATAATATAAAATTTTAAGTGAGATACATATTATTTTCGTGGGGAATTTCATAAATACAACAATTCTTATACCTTTAATACCTCTACTAACGGCTTTATTTATTTTTATTTTATTGGCAAGTTTTAATAGAACACTTAACAGGTTAACAAAACCAGTTACTGCACTTGTTGCATTATCTTTATTAATTTCTGCTTTTATAAGCTCATTTGACTATTTCAAGAAAATAGAAGAGGAATTAGTTTTATCTGAATTTCTTAAATTTTTTGAAGAAACAAATTTAGTTCTACATCTCAATTTATTAAATGAAAAAATTATAATTTTTTTCTCATTAGTAATGATATTAATAATTGGATTATCTTTTTTTAAATTACCTAGAAAAAAAGGGTATGTCTCACTTATGATTAGCTTAGGATTAATATCTTCTACAGTTATTATCTCAATATTACTTATAGATTTTTCAGCACTAATTTAAGCTGTAGTAAGCATTGACAAGGCTTCGTTAAGTTCTTGAACATGATTTAATTCATCTAGAGCAATTTCTTTTATTTTTTGATCATTTGGATTATCTTTTAAATATTTTGAATAAGTTTCAAATGCATGTTCTTCAATTTTTATGTTGACATCATAAGCATTAGCTGGAGAGAAGAAATAATAAAAAACCATGATCCAGTAATAAACTAACACAAGGTGTCTCGCAAAAAATCTATCAATCCAGAACCTATCTCCCCCTCTTTTCTCCATTTCTTTAAGATGCTCAGTTTCGTTAATAGCTTGGTAAAAATGTTCTTTCATTAAAATCATTGTTTTTTCGTTTTTAATTCCTAGGGATTCTTTAAAATGAAGAACTGAAAGAAATGCAAAATAAGGAGATCTAGCTATGACTTCTAAAACCCAAAATCTTTCTAAATTTCTACCAGAGTATATGAAGTCTAAAAAATTGACAGTAATATTCAAAATCAAAGAATTAAATTTCTTCATAGATTTTTGTTTTTTCTTTAAGTATAATTACTCAAATGCTCGAGGTCTATAATATATTTAATTAATTAACCAAAAATTAATATTTATAGTCCAAAAATTGACTGCCATTGAAATATTTTTTTTTCATGCATTAATTGGATAGATAAAAATTTTATATGAAAATTACTGAAAAAATTGCAAATGCCAAAAAGAGGATTGATGAATTAGAAAGACTTATAAAATATTGGAATGATTTAGAACATGATGAGGCAAAAATAGTAAATCTTACAATGAAAAATGAAAACAAAGTTGCTTAGATATTGATTATTTAGGCTGCTTAACTTTTTATATACTCTAAGTGATTTAATATATTTGAGTATTCAAAATTTTTTTGTCTACAAATCTACAATATAGAGCAATTAAACCTATTCTCAAAAAAGCTAAGGAAGAAATAATCTATAATAAAAACTATATGAAAACCTCTTCAAAAAAATTTTTAGTTCCGATTAAATTCGTACCATGGTTTTTTTGGATATCTATATCTTTTGTGAGTATATTTTTGTGGAAAACAGCTTGAGTAAGTTGAATAATTAATAAATCTAGCTTCTTCTTAGCCAACTAGGAGCACCGCCAAACCAATCTGATATATCATCCTCATTTGGATTGAAATGATTTTCATTATTTAGCCCATCTAAACCAAATGATTGTAAGAGGTTATCAATGCTATCATCATTTTTTCTGCCATTCCTCCTAAAGCTATTAGCTTTTTTCAGCCAAAGAGAAATTGTCGAATTGTGGTGTGCAAATTTCTCAACATATATCCTTTCTTCTAATGTAATTGATTTATCTTGCGCAATTCTTTTAATTATCCCTATGATCTTTAGCCTTTTTTGGTTACTAAGAAGCATTTTTAATGAATTCGTTAATCTTTTTATAGGAGGGATTCTTAAAAATATCTTGTCAATGTTAATTTCAACAAATTAATTATTTTAAAGGGTTTTGAGCAAGAAAAGTCTTAAGACACTAAAAAAAGGGATCAATAAGTTATTTAGGATACGTTGATTCATTTATTAAACTTATAAATTCTACAAATTAGATAAAAAATTCAATTAACTTTCAAAGATACTTCAAAATCAGGATAAGAGGACCGAGTTGTTGCACTATAGTAAAAATGTACTATTATTAGTACAGATGTATTGTTTAAGAAATGAAAGTGATTTCATCTTCTCCCTATGCCCCTTTTAATTCAAAAGAGTGGAATTCCCTTATAAGCAAAAATGCAAAGTTTGAAAATACTCCAATAAAGATTCAAAAAAAAATTTATAAAACTTTCAGTCTAAAAAAGATTGAAAAAGATGAACTTTTGCAAGAGAAGAATGAATTGCATCAACAAATGCAACTTGTATTCGGATAGAAAAATATCAACTAACAATCTTTTTATTGAATATTATTTTACGAGATCCAATTTTTTGTTAGATTGGTAGAAACATAAGAAGGATTTAATTTGGCTGTAGATCGAGAACTTTTAAAAGAAGTTACCCAAGAACTTTGGAATACTGTAAAAAAACTAAGACCAGAAATTGATCGGCAAACTCGACTTCAATTAGTTTTAAAGGCCTTATTAACTATTGGAGATTTGCCAGATCAAATGCAGGCTGCCATGGTTGTAGGTGTTTGTGCAGAAATGGATAAGAATGATGTTGGTAATGTTGAATCTAATTCGCAAACCAAAGATTCAAGCGGAGTTGATACTTCCACAGGCAGAAAAGTAGTTAGAAGAAGTTCAGCTAAATAAACTTAAAATGATCATCCTTTGATTTTCTTTGATTCTTTTTTATTTAGTCGATTGAATAGGTAATATGAGATTACAAGTAAGAGAGGAACAAATATTGAATGTAAAGTCATCATTAATTCTGTTTGGCCCATTCCTATAAGATTTGACTCGCTTGGAAGTTGTTCTGACCAAGTGCCAACTAAATGCCAAGCTTGAGGAATTGATAAGAAAAACATATAAGAGTTATAAGTTAAGTTTATGTTCAGATAAAGACTATCATTATTGAACGTTTTTGCTTTCTTTATTCTTATTTCTTAACTAAGTATTTGGAGAGTTATAAAAAAGAACTTAATTCATAAATTTATTTTCTTAAGAAGAGTTTTAAATTCTTTTTTACCAATAATTTTTTCAGCTGCATAAGCACCACTTGCTGAAACTGCAGGAATTCCAATACCTGGAAATGTACTTGCACCGCAGGTAAATAAATTTTTTACTGGAGTTTTGCAGCCTGGGAAAAGACCTTTTGCTGCAGATAATGCAGGACCGTAACTACCGCAATGGGTATTGGTGAATTTTTTGTGAGTGATTGGGGTTCCAAGCATCTTTAAATCAATCCTTTCATCTATATCAGGGATGAATTTTCGGACTGCATTAAGGAATATTGAACATCTTTCTTCTTTCAAATTTCTATATTCTAATGTCTTTGGATTTAGGTTTTCCCAAATTTCCCAAGGTTCATTTGCGGGAGTATATCCATGAAGAACATGTTTCCCTTTAGGGGCCATATTTTTATCTAAAACAGATGGGATTGAAAATACAGCTATATTTCTTTCTGCGGTTATACCTTTTTCCCACTCATCAACATGTATCGCATGTATTGGCAAATCTTTAAGACCATCTGCATCAAAACCTAGATGTATATGAAGGAAAGAATCACATTTATTAGGGCTCAAAACTTTTGTATTCCATTTTTTTGATATTTCATTTGGAATTAACTTTTTTAAATTCCAAACATCAGTATTCGTGACAACAGATTCACAACTATAACTAGAACCATTATTAAGAGTTATACCTGTCGCTAAATTGTTATTGAAGTCAATTGTCTTTACTCTCGAAGAGAGAATTAATTCTCCTCCATTTTTTTTAAATCCATTAATTAAGGCTTTTACAATAGATTCACTACCTCCTTTAGGGTATTCAAGGTATGAATTTGGTTCAAACCATTCGTGAAATAAGGTAGCCATCGCAGCTGTATTTGTATCATGCATTGACATACCACTTATCAAAAAGCTCAATAAATCAACCCAATTTCTGAGAAAAGGATCCTCTAGATGATTATTTACTAAATTCCCAAAGCTCTTATTAATTTTTGGTATTTGCTTGATATTAGGTAAAAATTTTGAGGTTAAATTTATTAGATCTAAGATATTTATTGATTCTGGAGAAAATGAGAGTAAAGGTATTTCATTTATTATTTGGCTAAGAGGTTTTATTTCGGAAATAAATGATTCCCATTCTTTAACAGATTTCTCACCTCTTAAATTTTTTATTGTTTGTTTAAAAGGTTCTTCTCCCACATCAAGATTAAAGTTGCCTTCTGGGAAAATTACTTGCCAACCTTTGTATTGAAATAGTTTAATTTCTTCATCGAGTAATTTAAGAATTTGCCCTAAGGGATTAGTTGTCGGCCATTTACCTATTCCACTCCACAAGGAAGGACCTGATTCGAAAGTGTAACCTTTTTTTTTGAAACTGTGAGCAACACCTCCTGGCTGGTTATGAGCTTCGCATATGAGTACTTTTTTGCCTGATAAAGCGAGGATAGAACCGCAGCATAAACCTCCTATTCCACTACCAACAATTACAACATCATATTTTTGCATTAAATATTAACTTTACTCTTCTTGTAAAACTAATAAGTTTTAAACAAATGTATTCGTTGAAGTTGTAATACTAAGTACAACTGCGAGGAAAAAAATGTAAGGAACTGCTTTTAGAGGTATGTATCCTTGACTTTTAGAAATGAAATCCATTTTGTTAGTTACTTTATGTAAATATAATAACGAGTTGTTGTTCCTTATGTGTGCCAAAAAATTATTTTTTTAGAAATATATTGAAACAAAGAAATATTTCTGGAGGGATTTTTTTAACTAAGAACATTTTTTATGAAGTTATCTTATTATTTGATTCTTAGGTTGAAGTCTATTATGAAACACTTTCCTGAAATCAATGAGATAAAACTATTAGAAAAAAATTCTCAAAAAAATGGTAGTGGAATAATATATGAGCAATTGTTAGGAATATGGAAGTTTAAGTATGTATGGGGGAAAGATTCAGATGAAATTAAAAATATATCCAGTTCGATTCTCCAAATATTGTCGGCAAGACTCGAATTGAAATGTAAAAATAAAGAGGATCAAATAAATTATGAAATAAAAAATTCAATTAGTTTCGGATTATTGAAAATTACCTTTATTGGCAGCGCAGAATTAAAAGGGCTTAGACCGTTGTTGGTTTTTTATTTTAAAGAATTGAAAATTAGTATTAGTAATTTTCCAATATTTAATAAGGAATTAAAAAAACCTGAAGAAAATAAAATGCCTTTTTTTTCGCTTTTAGGAATTAGTACTAAAGATGATTGGTTATGTGCTCGAGGCAGGGGCGGAGGGCTTGCAATATGGGTTAAGTCTTAAATTAGTGATATTCTCCTGGATGATCTACCTTCCTTACGGTAACTTTATCAACCTTTTGTCCATTAAATCTTAAGAGATCATCTCCTGAAAAGTCATATCCTAATCGTTGACCTATTAGGGATACATCATCCGCAGTAGAGGATGTGGTGACCTGCTTTTTTAGGTCTTCATCAGATTGCATCTTAATTAAAAATTTTCTTATTTCAGAAAAACTCATTACTAGAATTTGATTGATGTTAAAAATTTATAAAAATCTTTTTCTTTGTAAGAACAAGATAAATGGATAATCATTATACTACTTTTATGACTTACTTATTTCTCTATGTAGTTGGCATAATTTTAATATGGTGGACATATCGTGTTGGTTGGCTTGAGGCACTCAAAACAGTAGTTAAAGTAATAGTTCCTTCAGCACTTATAATTTTATTTAACATTAAAGCTGGAAAATTACTTTTTAAAAGTCCGATAGTCGGTTTATTAAGCTCTTTGCCTACTTCTATTTTTATTTTTAGAGGTTCATTGCCTTTAGTTAGTTATATAAATAACTGGGTTGAAAAAAAAATTAATAAGTATGATGATTCTGAAGTTATAGATACTGATTCTGTGCCTTTGGATGATTAATTTAATTTAATCAAAGCCAAGAAATAATTCTTTGTGTACAACAAGTACATCAAATAAAGTTGTTCCATGAATAGGACTCAATGGTATTTTGTCTATATTTAATGCTTCTGCGCAAATTAAATGAGCATCCCATTTTGTATCGTGATCACTAATTTCAATTGACCACTCAATTACTTTTTTGAAATGATCAGGCATCTCTAAACCAATTTTTCTGCAAATTTGACATAGAACTGACAAAAGAGGAGGCTTTGATGGTCTTTTTAAATCTTTAATAAGACTTGGCTGTGTAAAAACGCTTGTATAGCGGATGTAGTCTATTAATTCATATTCTTCCTTAGTAAGAGCTGCTTTATCTAATGCTTTTTCAAATTCGTCTATGGGGGTTATGGGCCTATCCAAGATATTAGTTGCTGCTGTTTTCTTTATTTGAAAAATTCTTGTTTTCTGAGTCTATTTTTTCTTGATTAATTTCATTTCTTTGATTACTTTCTATAGATTTAGGAGATTCCTCTTTATCTTCTTCGTTCATAACTTGATCGATTTCATTTTGAAATTCGTTCGACGCTTTTTTAAGACTTTTCAAAGTTTTGCCAAGCTGTTTTCCTAATTCTGGAAGCTTTTTTGGACCAAAAATTAAAAGAGCTAAGATAAGTATTACAGTAACTTCAGGTAAACCTACACCAAAAATATTCATAGCTGATAACTATTTAACTTATGAGGAAATCTATTATTAAATATAGTCAAAACATGTAAAAATTTCATTCTTGAAGTAGCTTTATTAATATTCAAAAATTTTGAAAAGGATCACTGTTATTAAGATCCCTTTAAAGAAAACAAACCAGAGTAACTGGTAATCACTCAATTTGAATTTTTTTTGATACCAATTTATAAGAGTTTTGTGTTTATCTATTAATCTTCTCATTTTCACGGAGATTACTTTTATCACCTATGTTATCTTAAATTCTCTTAGTATTATTTTGTGAGATATTCTAGATACAACTCAAATTAGATATTTTTTTAAGTTTAATCTTCTTCTAAATTAATTTTTCTAAATTATTGAAACTATTCGCTAAATCTAACATCTAAAAAAATGAAGTACTTATTTGTTGTTTTTTACCTTTTTTTTCTAATTTATCCAGCTGAAGCCGTTACCACAAAAATGTTTAAAGTATTGGATACGTGTGCAAGATATAGACTTCGTGAGATTGATGCTGATGAGGCTATAGAAAAATTAAAATTAATGAGCTCTTCCACCAATCAGCCAAAGGACCTAGTAAAAAAATATTGCTCAGTATTTACTCCAAATGAAAAAATTGAATTTTAATTTTAGTAATAAATATTTAATTATTATTTTTTTGAATAATCTTTAGCTTTGTTTTGTATTTCTTTAATTTTTTTAAAATTAGTTATTCTTAAATTAAAAATAACTCCCAAAAAAAGAATAAGAAATAAAAAAATATAAATTATTAATTCCATAATATTGAATTAATGTATTAACCCTAGTTTATTTCAATAATTTTTTAGTATCTTTTAAAACAAAAAAACTGACTTTAATATTAGTTATTTACTTTGAAGGCCACAAAAAAAACATATTAACCTCTAATATGGAACTTTATAATAACTGTTGTGCAGATTGGAGATAAAATTCCAGAATTTTCTTTACTGGATCAAAATGGAGTTGAAAGATCAAATAAGGAATTAAAAAATCCCCTAGTTTTGTTTTTTTATCCAAAAGATGATACGCCGGGCTGCACTATAGAAGTTTGCGGATTTAGAGATAAATATGACTTATTTAAAGTATTAGGTGCGCAAGTTTGGGGAGTAAGTAATGGAAGTACCTCAAGTCATTTAGCATTCGCTAATAAAAATAAATTACAATATCCATTACTTTGCGATACGAATGACTCTCTTAGGAAAACTTTTAAAGTTCCTAAAGTATTAGGTTTTATGGATGGGAGGGTAACTTACGTTATTGATCGCAAAGGGACAGTAAGGCATATTTTTAGAGATTTATTGAATGGTCCTGAACACATTAAAGAGGCTATTAGGGTACTTAAGGAAATTCAAAATCAATAAATTATTATTCGAAGAACTTTAGATGAATAAGTTTTGTTTTATTATAGTGTCAGCTTTTTTTTAATATATGAAGAAAATGGGTATGCAGGCTGTTGATCTTGCTATTCAAAATGGAGTAGATCTTGACGGTACTCCAATCCCTAAAAAAATGCTAGATTTATATAATAGAATTATGGATGAGGAGAATAAAAGAGAAAGGAGCGGTGTTAAAAAATCAATGAGAAATAGATGTGTCAAAACCGGTTCTAAGCATTTTGATAAAGAAACATTGAATCAATTATTAATAGACTCGGGATGGGAAGGTCTCAAAGAAAAGGAAATTTTATTTTTTTATAATTAAAAAATTTTTTTAATTGCCTTTAAAATTGATTATTGTAATTTTTTAATTAAATTAAGAAACTGAGAAATAGTTAGATATTCTTTTAAATCTATTTTTTTGAATTATTTGAACCATCCTTTTTTGTAAGTAGAAATTATTTTCTCTTTTTCAGCGTTTCTTTTATTATTTGCTTTTTTGAAAGCCAAGTTGGCTTCTATAACTGTAACAATTGATATAAATAAAAGACCAGAAATTCCAATTATTTGTTCACTTTGCAAAGGTTCTGAATCTCCTTGTAAAAAAAACCCTAAAGTGAACCATGCAGTACTAGCAGTGATGGTGAAAAAATAGGGTTTCCATCTTCTTTGATATAAGTAACCCGATCCTAAACCAGGAAGAAAATTTAAAAAAGATGCGACCCACCCTTTTGAAGATGCAAGTATTTCGTCTTTTGATGGGTAAGACATCTATATTAAGTATTTATTAAATGTGAATTTATATAAGCAAAAGATATTGCTGCACAAATTACCCAACTAAAGGGTAAGAACATTCTTATTTTTTCTTTGTTCTTATTCATAGTTTTAATTATGGAAAATATTTTTAAAATCTGTGGATTTAATAGATAACTTAAAACTAGAAGAATTAAAAAAAGACGGTTAAAAACCGTCTTTAAAAAAGTAATTTCTCAAAAAATTAATTATTTATCTTTTGAGTCTGAGAGTACTTTAAGTTCCTCTTTTACTTCTTTTTCTCTCTCTTCAAGATGTTTTAGTTGAGCTTTAAAAGCATCTTCAAGTCTTACTTTTTGTTTTGAAATTTCATCAAGCTCTTCTTGATTTTGGTTTTTCTTTAACTTCTTCATTTCACTATCAGAAATAACATATACTGGGCGATATGAAGGTGTTTCAAAAAGAAGATCAAACATTGAATACATAAGTGACCTTTGAATTAGTACAAATTCAATATCTGATAATTCTTTGAAATATGAAAGGATAAATACCGAAGATATTGATACGGCAAATACACCGAATTTCGGTTTACCTAACTTAACCGGCCAGTATTTACCGATCGAATTTTAAGGTATGTTTTAAAGTATTAAGGAGATGATTCTAAAGATCTAAATCAAAAAGAACTAAAATGGATTTAAAAATTACTAAAACATTAGTAATCCCATCCAAGGAAATTAAGTGGCGATTTTCCAGATCCTCCGGTCCTGGGGGTCAAAATGTAAATAAAATTGAAAGCAGAGTAGAGATTATTTTTAATTTAGAAGATTCCAAAATATTAAATGATTATCAGAAAGAAATTCTAAAGAGAAACTTGAAAAACAAATTAGTGAATAATAGCTTACGTTTAGCGGTTCAAGAACATAGAAATCAATTATTAAATAGGCAGCTAGCTTTAATGAAATTTAGTTCAATCATAAAAAATGCTTTAAATAAACCCTCTAAATTAAGAAAATCTACACAACCCACTAAAGCATCACAAAAGAAAAGAGTTGAGGTTAAGAAAAAACGTGGCGAATTGAAAAAAAGTAGACAAAAAGAAAAAACATATCAAATATGAATAAACTAAATAAATATTTTCCTCGCAGATTTCAATCAAAAATGTGATAAATTTAATTTTATTTTGGTTTATTGAATTCAACTAATGATTTCTGGTTAATTGACTCTAATTTTGTAGGGGTGATGCGTTTCTACAAAGATAAAGATCATTCTGATAAATCTATTAATTATATGTTTATTGAGGAAGGAATTATTATGGGAATTCATGGAGAAAATCCTCCATTAATGAAAACTAGAAAAAAAATTGTTATAAAAGAAGCAAGATTATTGTGGCAAAAATTGTTAAATGAAGGTTGGCAAAAAACTAATAAAAAATGGTGATGAAATTCTACAAAAACTTTTTTAATTTCATAAAAAAAATGAACCTTTAGGGTATATCCTGGAAATTTTTACCTTTTGTAAATATTTTATTTTTTTGATGTCGTTTTCATATCTTCTCAACATCATTAGATAGTTTGTAACTCCAAAAATTATTAAAAACACAATAAATCTTATTCCTGCATCAAAGTTTATATTAAGTATTAAGCTTTATTTTAATCTGACAATTACTAATCAAAAATCAATCGGTATTTATATCTAATTAAAAAATCTATTAAAAATCTTTTTTGATTTTACAGTATAAAGAATACATAATAAAAGTAATATTAAAATTGCACTAAAGCTTCCGATTGGGTTTGGAATATTTTGAGTAAAAGGCCCTGCTAAAAAAGAAGGTGTATTTTCTTTGAATTCTATTAATCCGTTATTTAATAAAAACCAAATACCCACAAGTCCTCCATGAATTCCTATGCAATTCCATAAAGAACCTTTATCTCTAATTTTTACTAATGATAGAAATATCCCAAGTAAAATAAATCCTAAACGTAATCCTACTACGTTCCAAAAGATCTCATTTGATAAATTATGAACGAAGCTAAAAACTATAGCTTGTAAAGCTATTGATATTTTTGCACCATATTCAAATTTTAATTCTTCTAGTAACCAGCCTCTAAAAATTATTTCCTCTGCGAATCCAACAACTAATCCCAGTACAATAGAATTTAACAATATTATTGGCGATAATTCACCTATCCAAGAAATATAATTTTTTTGCAATAGTGGAACCAGAATAAGAATTATTAAAACTAAAGCAAATAAAATACCTTGAGAAAAATTGACAAAGTTTTTTAAGAGTTTGTCTTTTGTTATCCCAAGAAGTATCCAAGCACTTGAATTGTTTCGTTTGATATAAAACCAATATGGAAGTAAAAAGATAAAAAGAAAGAAAGTAATAATAGTACCAATTAAGGATAAATTTTCTTTTTCAAAATTAAACAATAAAAGTGGCTGAGATAAAGCCCAGCCAATGCCATAAAGAATAGGAATAAAAAATATAGTGGATAAAAATCTTGGTCTTAAAAGAAAAAAACTTCTAATTAGTATCATTAAATTTTTCATTTTAATTTGAATATTAATTAACCCTAGCCTTTGCTTCTTATTATTCTAAATACTTGTTCAAAAAGTTTTAGCTTTTTCTTTTTACTATAGTTTATGTTTTTTGAAAGATTAGATAAATCTTTATAAAATTGCCGAGTTATTTTATCTTCTTTATCACTAGGCCATAGTAATTCTAAGCCCTCTTCATATTCTTCTTTATATCTTTCTTTAATCAATTTTTTTTATATCCTAATAATTTTAATTTTACTTATTGCAAATGCTTAAAAGTGATGTTTATTAAATTTGTGTATTTATTTAAATTTATGCTGATTAATCTTTCAACTTTAATTTTTACATTATTATCTCCGTTGCTTATTTTTGCAGTAATAATATCTGTTTACTTATTTCATTAGGAAGTATTTATCAAATAAACTTAATTGATTTAAGGGTGTATTATTTCTACTTTTTCTAATACAAATGATAAAAATGCAATTAACGCCATTAGTGTTAAGATCTTGTTCTTTTTGATGAAATCCATAATTAATATTAATAATCTATTTATTAAATTCTTATATAGAGTAATAAATAATTAAAATCATTATATCAATTACGATGTAGCCAATATATGTAGGAGATTTAATTCCCTCAATAGCCTATTCTAAAAGATTATTGAAAATTATAATAGAGGTATAAAAGAAGGGGAATTTTATGAAGAACCTATTTGCCGAGATTTTAATTACCCTGATTGGTAAATATGCTTAGTACAAAAATAACTTTTGCCTTGGCAGATTGGATTAGAGAGTGGCGTAAGTGCCGGGATAAGAATCCTTCTATCGATGAGTGCGTAAAATTTGTTGAGTGGAAATTGGAAGATTATAAACTTTCTGATAGTGATAAAAGAATAATCGAATCTATTTTGCTCTATGAATCTGAATAACTAAGGATTATAGACTTTAATTTTTATATTTATCTATAAAAAACAAAGGATCATTAAAATCCTCTTACAAATTTAGAAAAAAGTAAATCAGCATATTTACGGATTTACTGAAAATATAAAAAGGAGTAATTTATAAATGTTGAGTTTGGAGGCAATCTAAATGATTGATAGTCCGCCTGAAATTTAGCAAATTCCAAAATATAGGAAGCGTATTCCTGAGAATGGGATTATTCGAAAATTCAAGTTCAATCAATTAGTCTGATAAGACTTCGCTTTATAATTACTAGCGACAACAGGGACTGAAATTATCGAGAGCAATCCCCGAATTCACGTATTCTAGGTTTATGAGTAAATAGACTTTAAAATATGTAATTTTATATCCTGTTAGAAGGAAATCAAATATCAAAAAGGACTGTACCACCAGTCCTTTTTTTTTAACAAATTACTTCAAAACAAGACTTATTTTTGGATAATATGGATTTATTAAGTGTTTAAAAATATTTCACAATGAAAGATCAAGTCTTTTTTCCTAAAATTGAAGTTCGTGAAAAGGGTTTTTTACAAGTAAGTGATATTCATACGATTTATTGGGAAAGATCTGGCAATCCAAATGGTAAAAAAATACTAGTTATTCATGGAGGCCCAGGAGGAGGAAGTCAACCAAGATATAGAAGATACTTTGATCCAGATAAATTCGATATTATTCAATTTGACCAAAGAGGATGCGGTTCTTCAACTCCTTTCTCAGAATTAAAAGAAAATACAACTAATCATTTAGTTGATGATATTGAGAAATTAAGGATTCTATTAAAAATAGATTGTTGGCATTTGTTTGGTGGATCTTGGGGCTCAACACTTTCACTTATATATGCAATTAAAAATCCCTCAAGAGTTACGAGCTTAACTTTGCGAGGCATATTTTTATGTAGAAAGTTTGAATTATTGTGGTTCTATCAATATGGTGCAAGTGAGATATTCCCTGATGAATTTGAAGAATATATTTCTGTAATACCAAAAGAAGAAAGAAATGATTTGATAAGTTCTTTTTATAAATATCTAACATCATCAGATGCAAATCTTAGGTCAAAAGCAGCAGCAGCTTGGACAAAATGGGAACTCTCAACTAGTCATTTAATAAATAAAAAATTCGATTTTGATAAGTCCCAAGTTAATTCTTTTTCAGATGCATTTGCAAGGATCGAATGCCATTATTTTGTTAATAATATATTCTTAGAAGATAATTTTATTTTGAAAAATATAAAAATAATAGAGTCGATTCCAACAAAAATAATTCAAGGGAGGTACGACGTAGTATGTCCAGTTAGGAGTGCTTGGGATCTAAATAAGAAATTAAAGAATTCTGAATTAATTATTGTTAATGATGCTGGTCATTCAATGAGTGAAAAAGGTATTAGTATCGAATTAATAAAAGCTGTAAAAGGAATTCAAAATCTCTAAAAGAGAGAATTTTCCTTTAAAAATTAAAGGCCATTATCTTCAATATTTTGTGCAATACTCCTAAGAAGTTCAACGATATCAGAATCTTTGCATTGAGTATCTTCTTTGAGCAAAATGCACTCGTCTCTAATACTTACATTAGTACTCCACCATATACCTGAACTATTGGTATCGTCCCATTCAAATCTTTCAGACATAATTAATAAAATCTAATAAATACATTAAAGCTTGCATTACTTCATCGTGGATTTATATATTTAATTTCAAAATTTAAAAAACTTTCCTAGGCGCTAAAAGGAATCTGGAAATTCCTAATAATAAAATTTAGAAATCTAATTTCAGTTCGTATTGTTTTTCCTTTTCCTTAGAAACAATTTTTTTATTATTTATATTTTTTTTAGGCCTTTTTCTAGAGCCATGCTTTAAATAAATTTCTTTTGAGATATCCCAATATCCATCCTTTTTAGTGATTTCCTGAATTTTCTTCTTTGCAGTTTTAGTACTATTTGGGATATCAATTATTGGTCTTATGTAATTAATTTTTTCATAATCTTCTTGATTAAATCTAGATAATAGCCATGGTTCATGAATGAAATTAAGAGATATATCCTTTAATTCTGGTATCCATTTTTTTATAAATTTTCCTTGAGGATCATGATCTTTTCCCTGCTTAATAGGATTATAAATTCTGTTGGTATTTATAGACGTAGTTCCAGATTGCATTTGGCATTGGTTCCAATGTATTCCAGGCTCATAATCTACAAATTTATTTGCTAATTCAGAACCTGAATCTTGCCATGGTAGCCATAAATTATAGCTAGCAAAAGACATTAACATCGCTCGCATCCTGAAGTTAATCCATCCATTGAAATTTAATGAACGCATACATGCATCTATAAAAGGAAAGCCCGTATTACCTGAACTCCATGAATAAAGTAATTCATTATTTTTTTCTCTAATATTTTTAAAAAAAGGATGGTATTCCCTAAACTCTAGTTCTGGTTCACTTTCAAGTTTCTGAATAAAATGACAATGCCAAGTTAATCTGCTTTTTAACATCTTGGTATTATTGTTTTTTGATATATTTGCCTTATTAAAAATTTCTTTTAATGAAATGCATCCCCAACAAATATATGGGGATAGTCTTGTACAACTATCAAATGATTTTTCTGGGCTAGATATATCATTTGAATAAGAATCTAATTTATTACTAAAGAAGTATTGCATTCTCTCTAAACCTTTCTTTCTTCCACCTTGCATTCTTCCTGGACAAGTTTCTTTTTTAAAGGTAAAAATTTCGTCTGAGGGTATTTCTCCAATATTAAAGTTAATAGAATTAATTCTTAATGGAGCTTTAAGTAAGTTTTTTTCGGAATTTTTTTGCCACTTTTTAGACCAATCATTCCTATCTAAATTTCCTCTAAAAACTGAAAATTGTAGGAATTCCTTCCAAATAATATTTTTGCTTAAAGCCCATTCTCTTACTTTTTGATCTCTTTTATAAGTAAGCCAATCTCCAGTTTCTTGATGGCTATACATACCTTTGATTTTAAATTTTGAACTAATTTCATCAAAAATATTAATAACATTTCCAGTTCTAATAATTAACGGTTGTCCGATCTCAGCAAGTGCATCCCTTAAATCTATTAAACTTTCTTTGCAAAATTGCCATTGTCTATGTGAATGGGTATTTTGGCCCCAAATATCTACCTCAATAATGTAAATAGGTAAAATATCGCAATCTTTTATAGCCTCACAAAGAGCTTCGTTATCATAAATTCTTAAATCTTTCTTAAACCATAAGATATTTATTTCTTTCATAATTTTTTCTTTTAATCCTAGAAAAATAAGATTAAGTTTGTAGGTAAAAAATATAAAAAATTTTAGAATAACTAAAAATCAAAAAAATGAAAATAACAAAAAAACTTTGGGAGGATAATTATGAGATCGCTTTACTAAGTTTAAATACAAAATTTGTTCAAGGTTTAAAGAATGGAAGTCTACCTAAAAATATATTTCAAGAATATTTAGCTCAAGATTATTTCTTTTTAGAGACTTTTGCTAGGGCATATGGTCTTGCAGTTTCCAAATCAAAAGATAAATATTCAATAAGGAAGTTGAGTGAACTTTTAATGGGAGTTTCAGAGGAGTTAATACTTCATGAAACTTATGCAAAAGAATGGGATATTGATTTATCTAATAACTATATAAAAAAAGCTACAAAAAATTATACAGATTTCCTTGATGATACTTCCAAAAGACTCAGCTCTCTTGAAATAATGTTTGCAATGACTCCATGTATGCGACTTTATTCTTGGATAGGTAAAAGTTTGAATAAAGAGGATTTTGACATTAAATATAAAGAATGGATAATTACTTACTCTGATGAGAGCTTTGAAAAGCTAGCAGATTCACTTGAAGATCTTATTGAGAACAATAACGAAACATATGATATTAATCAGGCCAAATATTTATACAAAAGAGCAATGGAATTAGAGTTAGATTTTTTTAATGCATATTCAGATTTCTGATTTAAATTAAAATTTATTTATAGTCCTTTTAAAAACGAGTTAATAAATTATGTATTCTAAAATTGCACTTTCAATAGGCGGTAGTGACTCCGGTGGTGGAGCAGGCATACAGGCTGACTTGAGAACTTTCATGGCTCTTAGAGTACATGGATGTTCTGTTATTACATGTATTACCGCACAAAATAGTATAGAGGTTGCATGCGTTCAACCAGTAGAGAATAATACTTTATTAAATCAGTTAGATACTTTATTTGCTGATTTTGGTATTGATGCCTTAAAAACTGGAATGTTATTAAATGAAAGGATAATTAATAATACTGCTTCAAAATTAAATACATACAAAATAACCAAAATTATTGACCCTGTAATGGTTACAAGAACTGGTTCTAAATTACTGGAAGATTCTGCTATTAATGCTTATAAAAAACTCTTATTACCAATTGCTGATTTGGTAACTCCAAATATTTATGAAGCAAATCTACTTTCTGGTTTGGAAATAAGGAGTAAAGAAGATATCGAAAATTCAGCAAGAAAAATTATTGGTCTTGGAGCTAAAGCGGTACTTATAAAAGGTGGCGGTTTAAAAGATATGAAAGGTAAGGATTTTTTTCTTGACTTTAATGGTAGAAAAGAGTGGCTGTTTAATAATTTTATAAATACAAAAAATACCCATGGCAGTGGCTGTACTTTGAGTGCTGCTATTTGTGGTTACAAAGCTTTAGGTTTTGATCTATTTGATTCCATACAAAAAGCGAAATTATTTGTTGAGAAATCTTTAGACAATTCTTATAAAATAGGATCTGGCCCTGGTCCTTTGGGTCATCATTAATTATTTATGGAAGTGTAGTTAGAACCACCATTTTCTGTAGGGCTTTTTTAAAAATAAGATTTCTTCAGTCTCCCATCCTCCCTCTAACCACTCAAGATGCTCAAGTAATAAAGACTCACTTTCCCTTTTGCTTAATTGCCCAATTCTATTAGCAATACCATCGAACCTTACTTTCATCAATTCCTCAATCTTGATGTTATTCATAGGTAAAATATTAAATTTTTTCTACTCTTACTTGTATACATTTTCTTGTCAACGATTTAATTTTATTTGTTTACTAGCAGTTCTTAAATATGTATTAAATACAACTTTTTAAAATAGATAGTAATTAAGACTTATTCACATAGATTTAATTAAAGACTAATTTATATAAAAATACTTTAACTATGAATAAAGAAGAAACAGCAAAGCAAAAAACTATTCTAAATGTAGGCTATTGTGAAACGACCTCTGAATGGCTCAATAGAATAATTACTGAACTGGCAGATGAAAATAAAAATTTCGTAGATTTGTCAGTTATTTGTGCTTAATTTTTTAGAAAAATATATGTTATTTTGATTTATTTTCAGTTCCTTTTTTACTATAAGATAAATTTAAAGGATATTTCTGTGATGTGAATCCTAATAAAAAAAACATAGAAATAATTAAACAATTCAATTTATCTCCTCATCCTGAGGGTGGATGGTTTAGAGAGATCGCAAGGAGTGAGAATTCTCTAATAAGGGAAGATGGCCAAAGTAGAAACTTTATTACAGGAATTTATTATCTTTTAGAGAGAGATGCAAAAAGTGCTTGGCATAGAGTAAAAAATGCTGATGAAATTTGGATTTATCTAAGGGGCGATCCTCTTAATTTATGGTGCCTAGATAATGATAATAAGTTAATAAGAAATTTAATTTTAGATTCCAATAATCCAGTAGAAATGATCCCATCTGGATATTGGCAAGCTGCAAAAAGTACAGGCGAATTTACTTTAGTGAGTTGTTGTGTTGGCCCGGGCTTTGATTTTAAGGATTTTGAATTACTCAGAAATACAAATCATACCTCTAGATTAGATAAAGCAATTAATGATCTTATGTGAGACATTTTTTTGTTTATATTTTTGAAATTATCCTCTAGATTTATAAGGCTACTCAATCAATCTATATTTAATGAATCAAAATTCTGTCAAAACAATTGGTATTAATGATGAACCAAGAAAAGATTCACATCTAGTATATGTAAATCAGGCTGATGGATTAAAAGGCATCCTTAATAGGGATTTTGATGAATGGTCGAATTTTGATAGTTGGGAGAGTATTTCATTTCAGCAATGGATTTTTTCTAGAGCTTTGGAGGTTTTCAGAGGTAAGAAAATTGATATTAAATGCGATTGTTGTGAACATAATGATTTAATCCCAAATGATTTTGAAAGTATTAAAAAAGAAAAATGTTTTGGTAAAAAAAGTGCTTACATGATTGAAAAAGTTGTAGATGAAATTGTACTAGCTAAGGCAAGAAGAGAAAGTGATGGAACATATTCTGCGTAAGATTCATAAATATTCGTGGAGTGAAAAATCTTTTACTTACCAGTGAAAATTATCAGAAGAACCAATCGTTAAATTTCTAGTTGACATCTTATGGAACTTAAAGTGTACCGAATCACTGAATTCCTTTTCATCTGAGTAATTCACAAGATCCACAGGGTCGATGTTTTCATCGAACCATGCATCATATTCAATATGGTTTGGTTCAGCAAAATAACTCATATCCAATTAATAGCTTTCAAATAACATATAAACGGTACATGCGATACCAAATTAACATTCTTAATTTTTAGATAATCCATATTTTTAACTTGTTCATAAAGATTAGTTGCTAAAAAGATAGGAGAAATATCTATAAATTCATGTCTCTCGATACAACCATGGTTTCTATCCATCCCCACTTCACAATCAAGGATGGGAAGATGGACCAGTGCATAGCTCTTTTAGAGGAAATTTTGGTACTGACAAAAGCTAATGAACCTGACTGCCTTTTTTTTAATATCACTAAATGCGGGTCAGATAAAGCTTATGTAAGAGAGGCATATAAAGATGGTGCCGCCGCTTTATTTCATCTCAAAAATATGGGACATATGATTCCCAAGCTTTTTGAAGTTTCAGATATTACTGTGCAGGTCCAAGGCCCTGCAAAGGAGATTGAACCCTTGAAGGAAATACTGCCAGACGCTGATTTCTATGAAGCAATATCTGGATTCTGATTTAGATTATATATACTGACAGTCGATCGCTTGGGGGTTTTAGCCCCCTTTTTTTATTTAGGAATTCAAAATAAATTAATCTTAACTTTACTTATATCAAGTAGCTTTATTATCAGAACAAAAATTATTTTATGTCATCAACTTTTTATATTGTTCATCATGAATTTAAGGCAGGAAAAGCTGAAAAATGGTGGGAAACAGCTTATGCGGCAATGTCACCAGGTGGTGGATGGGATGATGCGGTAGCAGCTAATAAAGAAAAAGGATTTTTTAACCATTCTGCAAATGCTGTAACTAAAACTGGTCCTGTTTATTGTTTTTGGGAAGTAAAAGAGGGTATTTCTGCTGAAGATTTTCAGGAGTTTATAGATGGACCCTCTGGTCCAGGGTTCGGACAAGATGCATTGATGAATATCTGTAAACCAATTGACACATCATTAATGAATGGACAAACACCTTATCCACCAGTTTTTTCTTGATTATTGACACTCTATCTAGAATAGGGAGCAACTAGCTCCTTTTTATTATGTCTCTTGAAACTACCGTTTTCACATTCAAAATTAGCGTTCCTTTTGAAGAATGGGCTGCAGTTTATGACAGCGAAGAAAATATACAAATGAATAAAGAGCGTGGAATTATTTGCTTATACAAAGGTGTAAAGAAAGATGATCCAACAAGTGTAATTCTTATTGAACAGGGCGAAGAAGGTAAATCAAAAGCTATGTTTGAAGATCCAGAAGTGATACCACTAATTGAGAGTGCCGGTCATATTTATGATTCAACGGTTATTTCCAGTTATTTTTAAGTGAAACGATTAATTCTTGCTGCAATATTATTTTTATTTACTTTTTCTGCTAAAGCTGGTTTTCCAGAAGGTAAGAATGGTTATGATCTAAAAAAAATTGAAGAGTCTTTTAGATTACCTTGTGATGAAATTGGAAATGATGATTGTATTTCGAGAGCATTAGGAGTTGGTGCCTGTACCTGGATATTTGGAATAAACAAAGATAAAGAACCTGCGGAAGCTTTAAAAATTGCAGATACTGTTTTAATTGCTCTTCTGAAAGGAAATAATCTTGATTTAAAATCAATGCTTGAAAAAGATGGGTTAATTAAAAAGAATATAAAAAAAGAAGCTACTTATAGAATTAACTTCTGCAGAGAAGAAACAAAAAAAGCTATTCCAAAGTTAGTAAAAAAATTACCAGAGGGTGTTGTATTAGATGAAGAGAGAATAGAAAGTTTAACCAGCGTGTTCCCTCTGCAGTATTTAAGTATGTTTGAGCAATTAAGCAATTATAAAAAATGAAACGTTTACTATTGACTCCTATATTCAAACGTTTTAAAAAAAGTGTTTTTTTCTCATCACTAAATCAAAATACTTGTCCTGTTTATGATGCTGAAGAAATAAAAAAACAAGAACAACAAGAAGCTATTAAAAAGTTATACCCATAAAAAAAGGGCGTTAGCTTCGCCCCAATCAAAAAGCGGGATAATCCCCATCACCCAGCCTTTTTTAAAATCCTAGCACTACATATGGTGTTTGTAAGTAATAAAAATTAACTATTGATGGAGTTGTTTGTATCTAATTAATTTGTCATGATAGAAATCCCCATCACTCTGGCTCGCAAGAGTCTTTTTTTTATGTCTATTTTTGGATCAGATACTCCATTTATGCTTCTTGCAAAACTTAAAGTTAAGGAAGATAAGGTTGCAGAATACTTAGAAATTGCAGATAAGACTGATAAAGCTGTTGAAGCTGAGGAACCAGGAATGCTCCATCACACTTTTGATCAAGATCCTGATGACTCTCTTCGTTTCGTATGGTCAGAAGTTTATAAAAATGATGATGCTTTACTAGCTCATTTAGCTAATCCAGCTTTAGGTGTTTATCTTGAGGCTCATGCTGAACTGGGAACTGATTTTTCTGTTGAATTTTACGGAACTGTGGGAGATAAAGTTATTGAAGCCATGAACGGTACAGGAGTTCCATTTAAGATCTTTAAAACAAAATTAGGATATAGCAGAGTTTAAGGATAAGAGTATTAACTAATTAATTCGACTAAATTATTAATAAGAATCTGAGTGCTAGAGGTAACCATAGACATACAAGAAGCAATAGTAAAAGTGTAATGGCATGGATATTTGGAATGTATTGCTCTTTAAAAATTTGCGTCTTCATAATTTATCTCGCCTTCTTAAGTTTGATTTCTCTTCTGATAAGCAATGCTATAACTACTACACACATGTTCATTAGAAATATGTCTAATGGCATTTAATAAAAAGTCTCTACTTAATTAATAGCAAGATTATTGATCTACGGATCAATAAATTAAAATTAAATTGAGATTCTATCAAGCATCAATATATCTTGAGCTTGAATTGTATCTCTCTTATCTTCATCTTCGGGATCTTTATAAGATTCAATTTCAGCTTGAATTTTTCTCTTGTAAACTCCCTTGATATAGTCAATTTCTCTTCTTTCTTTATTAAGTATTGAAAATGGTGATCTTTTTAAGTTCATAAAAATCTCCTAAAAATAAGTTTTGATTAGCTCCAGTTTTTGTCAGATTCAACAAAGCTATCCAATGTTTGTTGATTTCTGATTTCTTCCTCAAGAAGTTCTTTCTCTGATCTTTCTTCAAGATCAGATTTATAATTTTCTTTTAGTTTGGATTTAGTAGACATTTGCTCATGACAACTACAATCATGTTCTAACTAGTCAGACAGGCCATCCGACTTATAAATATGTACGGTTTGAGGTACTCCCATATACGGATAAAGGATCAACAATTGAATTTGAATATGGTTAAAATAGTAAGAATTTGGATTAATTTTTCCCTTTAATAATCATCAGTAGAGGCAGACCAATAAGCATCAGACTCCCATCAATTAATAAAAAAGTATTCAGATTCATTTATCCATTCTTTCAGGGGTATCCCAATTAAGGGGTATCCCTTTTTTAACTGGCTCTTTTTTCATATCATCCATCTCTTTTTTGATTTTGTTGTAGTATGCCAACTCTTCTGGATCATCAGAACCAAGACCATAATTCATGGTCGCTGCAAGATAAATTCTGTGCATCCTGTATGACGATAGTGACATTACTGAAGACAATCTCCGTTAAATATATATGAATTTAAGGCAAAATGCTGACCATTTATATAATCATTGATTGCCTCTCGGAGGGTGATGGGGTTATCCCGAAAAACCTTTTTTGTTCTATCTTCGACTGCATTAGCCCATGATTGGGCCAGATCTCTGGAAAGAAAAGTTCTTGACCTCGGGCCGACATAATTCTTTCTTCTGATAAGGACCTGCCAGCCGCTTCCGCTTCTTCTGATTGTTGCCATTTCGGTGTCATCGTAGGTTTGATGCACCTCCAGATATCCGCCTTTAAAACAGAAAAGTGGACCCAAAAACGGACGTCCACTTCTGAATAATTTCTTTCTGCGATAGTGGTAATCTCACTGATACCAAGCTATCCCGCGAGTGCCCTCGTCGGGACTTGAACCCGAGACCTCTCCCTTACCAAGGGAGTGCTCTACCGCTGAGCTACAAGGGCAATTTCAAAGTGGGCCGGGTTGGATTTGAACCAACGTAGGCAGAGCCAGCGGATTTACAGTCCGCCCCCTTTAACCACTCGGGCACCGACCCCCACTATTTGAACTTATCAGTTAATGGACACTTTGTGTGAAATTGTTTTGGTTTTTTTGTTTCTTTCTAGATAGCATTTGTAAAGAAAAGACTTTATTGATGATGAATATTTTATTAATAAATGGACCAAATCTAAATCTTTTGGGCACTAGAGAACCTGAAATATATGGTAATAAAACATTGAGTGATATAGAAAAAGATTTAATTAAAGTTGCTAAAGAAAGAAGTATTAATCTTGAATGTTTTCAAAGTAATCACGAAGGAGAAATAGTAGATAAAATTCAGGAGTCTGTAAAAAGTACCCAAGGTATCCTTATAAATGCTGGCGCTTTTACTCATACCTCGATTTCTATTCGTGATGCTTTAATTGGATCAAAAATTCCTTTTGTAGAGTTACATATTTCAAATATTTTCAGTAGAGAAGATTTTCGTAAAGAATCTTTTCTTACAGATAAAGCTATAGGAATTATAAGTGGATTCGGCATATCAAGTTATTTTTTAGCTCTTGAAGGAATCATTGGATATTTGAGTATTAAAGATTAAATGCTAGTCGATTTTAAAAGGCCTACTTCTTATATTAAATATTTATCTTCATTTACCTCAGATGAGTGGATCAAACTCGCATTATCTAACCCAATAGATATTCTTATTGACCATGCTCATTGTGAAAGAAAAGCAGCAGGAGTAGCTGTTCAACTGATGTTTAGATATCCATCAGAACCAAATCTGGCAGAAGTTCTGAGTCCAATAGCGAGAGAGGAATTAGAGCATTTTGAAAAAATAATTTATTTTTTAAAGGATCTTGGACATTCTCTTGAGTCCTTACAACCGCCTCCATATGGAGCTGAATTGTCCAAGAATATAAGGAAGGAAGAGCCCAATAGAATGCTTGATAGTTTCTTAATAGCAGGACTTATTGAAGCTAGAAGTCATGAAAGATTAAGCTTGCTCGCGCTGAATTCTGAAGATAAATCGTTTAAATCCCTTTATGAGTCTCTGCTAGAGAGTGAGGCAAGACATTTTGGAGTTTACTGGAAACTAGCGCAAACTAAATTCTCTAAAAATCAAACTTTCAAAAGGTTAGAGGAATTGTCTGAAATTGAGTCAGCAATACTAGCTGAAACTTTTAAAATGCCAAGGGTTCATAGCTAAAGTTAATAAAATAAAAATGATAATAAACAAGTTCTTAAGTTTACTTAATCGATATAAAACTGATTTACCAACATTCACCATAGTCGGTGTAGGCCCTGGAGATCCATTGCTTTTAACAATTGCTGCTGTGGATGCAATAAAAAAAGCGAAAGTTATAGTTTTCCCAATATCAGATGAAAATAAAAAAAGTTTCGCTGCTGAAATAGTCAAGAAATACACCAAATTTAAAAAAAATATCCCTATTATCTTTCCAATGGCTAGGAAGGATTTTGATCCAGATGAAATATGGTCTAATGCTGTAGAAAAAATTGTGAAATTTATACAAAATGGCGAATCAGTTGTTTTACTTTGTCTTGGAGATACTTCACTATTTGCAAGTTCTTCTAATATTTTGAGGTTAATAAAAAATAATCATGCTGAAATTATTACCAAAACAATACCTGGTATTTCCTCTATTTCAGCAGCAGCAGCTTTCAGTGATTTTGATTTGGTAAAAAAAGGCGAGACATTGATCATCAAAGAATGCCCTTCTTCAAAATCTGAATTAAAAACCCTAATTAGGGAAAGTAAGGCAAATAAAACGGTATTGGCCATTATGAAAGTTGGCAAAAGATGGAATTTAGTCAGGGAAATTTTAATAAAAGAGGATATCATCAATACATCATTAATAGCTTTAAGTGTTGGGATGCCTGATCAAATTATTAAATATGCATCACAATATAAAAAGGAATTTATGCCTTATTTTTCTTTGATTTTGATAAGGTTCGATTAATGTACAAAAAAGAAAAATTAATTGAAAATCAATTTACATGGCCAATATGTAAGGACCTATTATTTCTTATTCTCGAAGATAAGGTTAGTGACGTATTTGTTTGTGAATTAGTTTGGGAAAGACTTTTTTATACTAAAGAAATAACTCTAAAGAATTGGGTTTCTAGTGTATTAACTCCTAATTATTGGTCAGAAAAATTTGAAAAAGCTCCTCAAATCATTTCAGAGCGAACAGCTTCAGTACATTTGACTCGATCAATTCCAAAAGACTACAAACAGGGATTGAAAAATTTTCTTAATTTTAAAGGTTATAAGATTAATGAACTCTATCCAAGAAGAACTAGAAGAGCGACGGCAGTAAATTGGTTGATTTATTGGGCGATTGAAAATGATTATTTTTCAAAAGATAATGAATTAATTCCAAGTCCTAGTTCACCACCTGTTAATCCAGTTAAAGGACATTTTGGTGATCCAGAAATTAAATAATTTTTTTTGAATAATGTAAATGATTCTATTAAAGGTATAGTTGTAATGGACAGTACTTTCTTTGGAGAGAAGAATTGATTCTTCCTACAATAGCAATTATCGGAAGACCTAACGTTGGGAAATCTACCTTAGTAAATCGTCTTTGCCAAAGTAATGATGCAATAGTATTTGATAAACCTGGAGTTACAAGAGATAGGACGTATCAAAATGCTTCATGGGGAGGTAAGGAATTCCAAATAGTTGATACTGGGGGTTTAGTTTTTGATGATGATAGTGAATTTCTCCCAGAGATAAGGACACAAGTTTTCTTAGCTCTAGAAGAGGCTTCACTCGCGTTACTGGTGGTAGATGGGAATCAAGGAGTTACAGATGGTGATTTATCAATAGCAAAATGGTTAAGAAACTCAAGCTGTAAAACAATTGTTGCTGTTAATAAATGCGAATCGACCACTCTTGGAATATCCTTAGCTCCAGAGTTCTGGAAATTAGGATTGGGCGAACCTAACCCTGTTTCGGCTATTCATGGTTCAGGCACTGGAGATCTTTTAGATCTAGTTATTGGCGAACTTCCTGAAAATAATATTCAGGATGATGAAGAAAAGATAATGATGTCAATTATTGGTAGGCCTAATGTTGGTAAATCTAGTTTGTTAAATTCAATCTGTGGAGAAAAGAGAGCAATAGTTAGTGATATTAGTGGTACTACAACTGATTCCATAGATACGCTTATTAAAAAAGGTGATAATCACTGGAAAATTATTGATACTGCAGGGATTAGAAGAAAGAAAAATGTTAAATATGGTACTGAATTCTTTGGTATTAATAGGGCTTTTAAATCAATAGATAGAAGTGATGTTTGTGTGTTAGTTATAGATGCGGTTGATGGAGTAACTGAACAAGACCAGAAACTGGCTGGGCGCATAGAAGAACAAGGTAGAGCTTGTATAATTGTTGTTAATAAATGGGATCTTGTAGAGAAAAATAGTTCAACAATTTATCAAGTAGAAAAAGAACTTAGATCTAAACTTTATTTTTTACACTGGTCAAAAATGATTTTTATATCTGCCCTAACTGGTCAAAGAGTTGATAATATTTTTGAGCATGCTCTTAATGCCGTAAATCAACACAGAAGAAGAGTTACAACCTCAGTAGTTAATGAAGTACTTAAAGAATCAATTAGTTGGAAAAGTCCTCCAACGAAGAGAAGCGGCAAGCAAGGTAGGCTTTATTACGGTACTCAAGTAAAGAACAAACCCCCCACTTTTACTCTTTTTGTAAATGACCCTAAATTATTCGGAATAACTTATAGAAGATATATTGAAAAACAAATTAGAGTAAATTTAGGCTTTGAAGGCACACCCCTCATTTTACTTTGGAGAGGAAAACAGCAAAGAGCTTTAAATAAAGAAGTCGAAAGAGAAAATATTGAGTTAATTCAAAAAGATTAATGAATTTGCTAACCAAATTTTCTGTTGGTCAATATGTTCATGGTAATAGAAGTTGGCTAAGAATTATAGATAGTAGATTAAAGATAATTATCGTAATGATATTTTTAATCACTCCAATTTGGGCAGGTCCAATATGGAGATTGAGTTTAGTTGGTTTTTTACTATTAATTACTTTTTTAAGTTTATTACCATCCAGAGTATGGTGGCGATCATTATTTTTTCTCTCATGTTTATCACTATTTATTGGATTTATATCAATACTTGCCTCGTCTGATATCCAATCTCTTGATGGCTACTTAAGAAATCCCAATGAGTTGCAAATAGTACTGGAAAGTCAAAAAGAATGGAATATTTTGCAAATTCCTTCACAGGAGATATGGTTCATTAATTTTGGTCCATACAACTTATCAAAAAAAGCCTTTGAACTAGGAATAAAAACCTCCACTTTGATATTTACCGTTATTCATAGTGTGAATTTAATGCTTTTAACAACATTGCAGGAAGACATAGTATGGGGATTAAGTTGGTTTCTGTATCCTTTAAGAAAGATTGGATTGCCAACTAGTAAGTGGCTTTTTCAGTTGTTAATTGCATTACGTTTTATTCCTCTAGTGCAGGAAGAATTTCAAAATTTAATTAAATCATTGTCAGTAAGATCGGTAAGTTTTCGTAATTTAGGATTTAAGAAATCTTTTAATGTTTTATTAATCTTAGTGGAAAGATTATTTCGTAATATATTCTTGAGAATTGAGCAAGGGGCAGAATCATTGCTTTCTAAGAAAGAAATTTTTATAGAAACTAATAGATTTAGGAATTCATATCCTTCAAAATCAATCAATGTAATTGTTAATACATTATCGATTTGTTTTATTTGCATAGCAATTTTTCTTAGAAAACTGTATGGTGCATTATAAATAACACAATATTTTAGATTTGAGTTCTGAGCGTTATTTAAACCATCCAACATTTGGCATGTTATACCAAGTTTCTCCTGGAAATGATGGGAGAGATATTTATGCGACTTTATACGCTCAAAAAATGTTTTTTTTGGTAGAATTCCGGCAGAGAGAAGTTTTTTTTGAAGTTATTCCTTATTTGGATGCTCGTAATCAGGCAGAATTAAACCTTCAAAAAGCTAAAAGAATGATATCTGAAGATCTACCTAAATGGGAGAATTTATTTAAGCAAACTTTCTTATAAAAGGTGAATCCTGAAAATTATTTAAAAATAAAAAATAAAATCCCATCAAATGTAAATATTCTTGCGGTAAGTAAAGGATTTAAAAGTCAAGAAATCAAGACTATTCAAAATATAGGTCAGAACGATTTTGGTGAAAGTAAGGTTCAAGAGGCGTTTGAAAAACAATTAACCTTAAAAAAGCTTAAACAAATAAATTGGCACTTTATTGGAAGAATACAAAGTAATAAAATAAGAAAAATAGTTCAAAATTTTAAATATATTCATTCAGTAGATTCATTTGAAAAGTTGCAAAAGATTTCTAATATTTCACGTGAAGAGAATAAAAATCCATTAATAATGTTGCAGGTTAAGTTGAGTGATGACCCTACTAAGGGAGGCTTTAATCCTGAAGTTTTAGTTTTGAAATGGAAAGAAATTCAAGAATTGAAAAATATTTCATTAACCGGTTTGATGACTATCAATCCTAAAGGACTTAGCTCTAAAGAAAATTCAGGATTGTTCAAAAAATGTCGTGCTCTCGCTGATTCACTCCAACTATCAGATTGTTCAATGGGGATGTCAGGTGATTGGGAGGAAGCTATTGACGCTGGATCAACATGGTTAAGATTAGGGTCTTTGATTTTCGGAGATAGATCTTAATTAGTTATTTTTTTATAAAAATCTTATCTATAAACTTGCAGTAAAGTTCAACTAACGTTATTTAAGAGTAGGTAGTTTATTCATTTAAAAAATGAATATATTACTTAAGGTTCTTAAACCTTAGTAATCAATTTCAAGAGGATTTAAAAGGTGTCACTTATTTCTAGATTAAAGGCAGTTGTTGCAGGGGATGAGTATCTCGATGATGATTTTGATGAGTTGGATTATGCATCAGAGGATGAATTAAATGATATTAATAATTTCAAACAAAATCCAAGGAATGTAAATGCCCTTGCAAATTCAAACCCATTCGATTTTATGAATAACAACAAATCATCAAAAGTGGTTGGTATGCCAGGAATTTCAAATTCATCCTCAGAAGTAAGCTTAATGGAACCAAGAAGTTTTGATGAGATGCCTCAAGCTATACAAGCATTAAGAGAGAGAAAAACCGTGATTCTTAATTTAACTATGATGGATCCTGATCAAGCTCAAAGAGCGGTTGATTTTATTGCTGGTGGTACATATGCAATTGATGGACATCAAGAGAGAGTCGGTGAAAGTATTTTTCTTTTTGCACCAAGTTGTGTAAATGTAACTAGTTCTTCACCTGAAGAAGCTTCTCCTTCTTCTGTGCCTACAGAAAATACACCACAATATAGTTTGGGCAGAAATACTACTCCAGAACCAGCATGGGGTAATTCTAAATTAAGCGCTTACTCATGAGTAATCTGTGACTGAAAAAATTGCGATTATTGGTTTTGGAAATATTGCAAATGCTATAATAACCCCTCTATTAGATAAAAAATTAATTCAGCCAGAGAATGTTTTTTGTCTTGTAAAGTCAGAAAAAAGTTTAGAAAATATAAAGAAAAATTATAAATATCATATAAACGTTTATAAATCAGGTTCTATAGAGTCCGAAATAGTTTGGGATTGTGAATATAAACTTCTTTCAATAAAACCCCAACAATTTAATGATATAAGTGAGGCCCATCATATAAAAAACAAAGATAATTTAATAGTTTCAATTCTTGCTGGGGTTCCATTAAATAGACTTTCTCAAAAGTTCCCTAATCATAAATGTGTGAGGGTGGTTACAAATATTCCAATAACTATTGGAAAAGGTTTAACAGGAATTTCTTGGGGAGAAGAAATTACTGAAGATCAGAAAATATTTACAAAAAAATTATTTGAAAATACTAGTAAAATTTATGAATTTACTGAAGATTACCTTGATATATTTTTAGCTTTAACTTCATCAGGCCCTGCAATTATTGCTTTAATTATAGAGGCATTAAGTGATGGAGGATTGAGCGGTGGATTACCAAAAATACTTTCAGAGGAACTCGTTATGGAAATGATACTAGGAACTACTAGTCTAATAAAAGAAAACAAACTAACTACTTCTGAGCTTAAAAATTTAGTAACTTCTCCAGGTGGAACAACTATTTCTGCTTTAAGGGTTTTAGAAAAAAAGAGTGTAAGGTCAGCATTAATTGAATCAATAGTTTCAGCTAGTAATAGAAGTAAAGAGTTTCGTTAGTTTGTGAAATTACTTTTTAAGTTCATATAAACTTTCTCAAGTGAATTTATATTTTTAGTAATTGTATATCTCTCAAGTACTCGTTCTCTAGCTTTTTCCCCAAGATCTTTTGTAAATGAGGGATGTTCCACAAGAATTGGGATTATAGTTTTCAATTGTGCAGCCACATTATCAGTTGAAATCACTATTCCTGCTCCGTTATCTAAAACTTCACCATCAGCTCCGGCATCTGTGGCTACACATGCAGTACCAGTAGACATTGCCTCTAAAAGTGATAATGATAAACCTTCTACCAAGCTTGGTAAGAAAAATACCTCTGCTATTTGCATTATCGCTATCCTAGTTTCTAAATCTAACTCGGCACCCCACCAAATTAATTTCCCATTACTAAGGTTAGAAAAACTACTTTCAAGAGTCGGCTTCATTGGGCCATCACCAACAATAACTAATTTGCAATTATTGTTTTTTGTTTGGCGCCAAGAACGTAAAAGTGCCTCGATGTTTTTCTCATTGGCAATTCTTCCCATATACAAAAAGATTCTTTCATTTCCAAGTTTGTTTTTTACCTGATCATACTTTTTATTTTTTTCGCAAAAAGGTTTCCAAATATTTTCATCAACGCCGTTTGGAATAATTATTTGTTTTTCTTTAGGTACTCCTAATTTCTCAAGAACATTTTTTTGAGGTTCAGAAAAAACAATTATTTTGTTGAACTTTGCCAAAGAGGGAGCATAAAGTTGATAAGTTAATTGTTGAGTACTAGCAGTTAAATTTCTATTTTTTTCATCAAATGGTGGGTGAAATGTTCCTATAAGTGGAACATTAATTTCATTGCAAAGCTCTGGAAGTCTAAAGTCTAAAGGAGATAAAGTTAGGCTTGCATGTACTATGTCAGGTTTTAATCTTTCCAACGATAGCCTTAGCTCTTTTTCTGCTCTAGGCGAGGGTATTGTGTAAACTTGAGATTTAATTAAATATGGGAGACTTACATCAGGATCATTTGCAAGGAATAATGGTTTTGATAAATTTGAACTAGAGGGATTGTCGAAATGAATAAAACTTATTTTATGTCCTCTGGCCTTTAATGCCTCAGTAGTTGAATTACCATAAGTTACATTTCCACAAAAAGGGGATTTTTTACCCAACCATGCAATATGAACCACATTAATTGAATTAACTATTTATAAAGTTAACAGTCAAAGTCGCCATAATCATAATTTTAAAATTTATTAATGCTTCATAAAAATGCTAACTGTATATTTCTCTCAACATTTTTAGTGAAGATAAATCTTTCTCTAGTTGAGTAGAGATCCAAGTTTCAATGATAAATAAAATTTTAAGCCAGACTTTTTTTGGTCCCAAAAGCTCCCCATTAGATTTTATGGGTAATTCGGGGAAAAGAAGTCTCTGTAATAGAGCAACTTCAGATGCATTTATTTTTAGATTACTTTGAGGATCTTCTACGGACGAAAACCCTTCAGTTGGCAAATAATAACAATTCCATTCCCAATTTCCTAAAGGCGGAATAATAGGTTCTCCAGTTTTACAGCAATGATGAATTGGTAAATTTATGCCTCCAATGGCTAATAGATGGATTAAAGATTGAATACAAATTGAGAGCATTTTAACATCTTCTTCTTTAGATTCTTCGTACAAATAAATCCTATCTAAATGTGCAAGGACACAAGATAAATAGTTTTGTTGCTTGTCATTATTACCCACTAATAAAAAAGTTAATTCGGTTATTGCTTGTGCGGCTGCAAGACATTCAATATTTTTCCCTAGACCAGAATAGCTTTTTAATATTTTAATCTGACGTACAGATTTAAGATTTCTTTTCCCAAAAATCTGTAGACTTAAATATGTTAGTGGAGTAGCTGCGGCAAGACTACTTTTAGGACGCCTAGCACCAGGTACCGCTAATCTAACAATTCCTTGCTCATCAGTAAGAATAGTTATTAATCTATCATTCTCGCCTAATGGAGATGCTTTAATACAGAGACCTTGAAGTCTGCACTCACCAGAACCAGACATTTAAATAACCTTTACTTCTTGAAAAATCTCACAAAAATTTGAAGTTCCAACGCAACTAATTCCATTATCAAACAAATCAATAACTTGTGTCAGTTTTTTTATACCCCCTACAACTTTGATTTGATTTTGGGAGCCAGTTATTTTTAGTATTTCTGCTACATCATTTGATTTAATAGGAGGCCCAAACCCGTCCCCGAATTGAAAATTTTTTATTCCTAATTCCAAAGAAATTTCTATCGCATTGTGCAAAACCTCTTTTTGAAGTTTTGATTTATTTATGATTATTGAAACTGGTAATCCAGATAACTTCACTAACTCAATTTCAGTAGCGAAACTTTCTAAGTTTCTTTTAGATAAATTGATAAAGTTTGGTACGTATTCAATTCCGTTTGCACCTTTATCTTTTGCAAAATCAACTAATTCTTCAATAAATGTAACTGGTAAATCTGCTAAAGGGTAAGAAATGAGTGCGTTTATGTTTGCACTATAATTGCTTAAATGATTTTTAAAATCATCTAAATAATTAAGTGAAGTAGAAATATTCTTGATATTATATTTTTTTATTAAATCGCAATTCGCGCAGAAATCTTCCCAGGTTAAGTAGGGGTTAATAATAATTGCATGAATTCTCTCGTTTAATTCATATTCAATATTGGGCATTTAAAAGTTATTTAGATTGAATCAGTCCATAACCCCCATGATTCCTCTTATATATAACTTGAAGTTCATTATTTTTTTTATTTCGAAAAACATAAAAATCATGATCAATTAGATCTAATTGTTTTCTTGCTTCATCTGATGAAATTGGATTCATTTCAAAGTATTTATTTTTTATAGATGGCTCCGGCAGACTTGCTTCTATTCCTTCTTTAAGTAAAGATTCATCTAAAAATCTTGATTCCGTAATTTCAATTGGGAAAGACTCTTTATTTTTAAATTGATTATTATGGCTTGTTTTATTATTTCTTTCTTTGTATTTCCGCAATTTTCTACAAAGTTTATTTGAAACTAAATCAATGCTTGAGTATAGATTGTCAGTTTTTTCTTCAGCTCTAATTACAGTACCATTTGCAAATATTGTAACTTCTGCAGTTTGAAACGCTACTCTTGGATTTTTTTCTATTGATAGGTGTATGTCGGCTTCTTTAACGATATCCTTATAGTGATGAGTTGCTTTTTCTATCTTTGCCTCAGTATATTCTTTTAATGCTCCAGTGAGCTCAAGATTTTTTCCATGGATTAAAATTTTCATAACAAATCTAAAAATATTTACTTACTTTCTAAATCTACTTAAATATGGTCAATAGAACAGCAATAATTAAACAACCTGATAAGATTTCTTCTTTTAATGATGTTTATAAATTACAAAAAGAATATCAGGAGAAATTGATTTTAGATAACTCTAACCCTGATTTTATTTGGATAGGTGAGCATCAACTTTGTTATACGTTGGGTAGAGGATCTAATTATGATAAT
>CACAXN010000003.1 GCA_902536455.1 uncultured Prochlorococcus sp. | reverse complement strand
AGAGATATAGTAGGTTTACTGCTTGGATTAAAAGAAGGTGAAGTTTTATTTATCGATGAAATTCATCGCTTAAATAGGTTAACTGAAGAGTTACTATATTCTGCAATGGAGGATTTTAGACTAGATTTAACTATGGGAGCCAATAGAGGAACACGCACCAGAACAATTAATCTTCCTAGGTTTACTTTGATTGGCGCGACAACTAAATTAGCCTCAATTAGTGCTCCTCTTAGAGATAGATTTGGAATGTCTCAGAAAATTGAACTTTATAAAGATGATGAATTAAAAGAAATAATTCTTAATTTTTCTCGATTAATAAACCTTAATTTAGATGAAGAAGCATCTTACAATTTAGCAAGAATATCTAGAGGGACTCCAAGAATTGCTTTAAGATTGTTAAGAAGAGTTAGAGATTATGCTCAAGTTGTTAAAAAAACTAATGTGATCTCTGAGAATTTAATCAAAACAGCTTTAAATTCTTTTCAAATAGACGAAAAAGGATTGGATTCTTTAGATAGACATTATTTATCTTTTTTAAATCAAAACAAAAATATTCCAATTGGCCTCGATTCAATCGCGGCTGGTTTGGGTGATGATTCTTCAATGTTAGAGTCTGTAGTTGAGCCATATCTAATCCAAATTGGTTTCCTTGCGAGAAGTCATCGAGGAAGATTGCTTACTCCTTTAGGGAAAAAGTACATTGATTCAAGAAATGATAACTTTTAAAAAAGGTAAGGTTTGTTTCTTATTAATTTTTATTTTTTTTAATATTTTTTATATTGCACCATGCTATTCATTATCTTTAAGAGAGGATTTGTTTAAAAATGCATTAGATTTAAGTTCAGTTGGAAAATTTAATCTCGCTTTACAAGAATGGAATCGCTATCTTGATTCTTATCCTGATGATGCTGCAGGTTTAAGCAATAGGGGAAATGTAAGACTTGTAATAGGAGATATAGAGGGATCTATCGATGACCAGAATAAGGCAATAAGTTTAAATCCTAGTGAAATAGATCCTTACATTAATAGAGGTATTGCAGAGGAAGCATTGGGTCAATGGTCTCAAGCAAAGAAAGATTATATGTTTGTCATTTCTCAAGATAGAAATAATTTCTCTGCATTATATAATTTGGCTAATGTTGAAGGCTCTACCTCGCAATGGGAAAAAGCGAGAGATTTATTTTCAAAGGCTGCGTTTTACAATCCTGGGTTTGCCATGGCTAGGTCAAGTATGGCTTTAGCAGATTTCCAGTTGGGGAATATTGATGAATCAGAAAAGGAATTAAAAAAATTAATTAGACGTTACCCAACTTTTGCAGATGCTCGGGCAGCTTTGACGGCTTTGAATTGGTCAAAGGGTGAATCTGGTAAGGCAGAGAGTAATTGGATAGCAGTAACTGAATTAGATCCTAGGTATAGTGATGAGGAATGGTTAAAAAAAATAAGAAGATGGCCCCCCAAAACCAATTGAAAATTTAATGAATTTTATCGATTTAAAATAAATTATGGATAGAGATCAGTTTTTGAAAAAAATTGATTCGTTTAATGATGAATTGATTACTTTAAGAAGACATATTCACGCACATCCGGAATTAAGTGGACTTGAAAATCAAACAGCGATTTTGATAAGTGGTTTTTTAAAAAATATTGGTTGGAATGTCAGAGAATCTATTGGTAGGACTGGAGTTATAGCTGATTTTGGTCCCTTAGATAAAGGCATTATAGGTTTAAGAGTGGATATGGATGCTTTACCAATATTTGAGGAAACTAAATTAAGTTTTTCTTCAAAAGTAGATGGTGTTATGCATGCTTGTGGTCACGATTTGCATATAACGATTGGATTAGGGGTAGCAAAAATTGTTAAGGATTTAAAACTTAATTTTGGGACTAGGATAATTTTTCAGCCCGCTGAGGAAATTGCGAGTGGAGCTAGATGGATGATTAAGGATGGTGCAACTAATGGTTTAACTCATATTTTGGGCGTTCATGTCTACCCCGATTTAACTGTAGGGACTATTGGAATAAAAGAGGGAAGTTTGACTGCAGCTGCTGGAGAACTAAAGGTCGAGATTAAAGGAAAATCAGGACATGGTGCACGACCTCATGAAGGGGTTGATGCAATTTGGGCGGCCTCTAAAGTTATCTCTGGAATTCAAGAATTAATAACAAGGAAGTTAGATCCTCTAGATCCTGTGGTAATAACTTTTGGCAAAATTAATGGGGGTAATGCATTCAATGTTCTTGCAGAAAAAGTTAACTTAATTGGTACTGTTAGATGTACTAATCTTAAATTATTTAAGAATATTGGTAATTGGCTTAATGAAAATATCTCTTCTTTAGCTAATAGTTGCGGAGCTGATGCAAAAGTAATATTTAGAGAAATTACTCCACCAGTTAATAATAATTCTTTAATTAATCAAGTCCTTAGAGATTCGGGAATTAATGTTTTGGGTCATGAAAATGTTATTGAATTGCAAAAACCATCATTAGGTGCTGAAGATTTTGCGGAGTTCTTGAATGAGATCCCTGGAGCAATGTTTAGGCTCGGCGTTTCTAGTTCTAATGGATGTTCTCCATTACATAGTTCTAAATTTGAGCCAGATGAAAGAGCTATTGCTGTTGGAATTAAAGTGATAACAGAATCCATAGTAAAATTAAATAATGAAATAATTAATACGATTGATAGATGACAATTAATAAAAGATTTTTTTTGTCTGTTGTGGCTCCTTTTATGATCTTTTTATCTGTTACTGGGTTGATATTAAGAGAGGATAATAGAAAAATTTTTTATTTGCCTATTGGTTTAATGGGGATTGCAATTATCTTGGAGAAGGGTATAAGCAGAAAATTGCGTAGAAAAAATATTTTAGAAAAGATAAAGACTTATCAAAAAGTTAAATAAAATTATTTTTGTTTATTTTTAAGAAATATTTGATGACTATTTTTCATATAAGAGCTATTAATAAATACTAGGGGTGCTAAGAAATTTAACTTAGCTGAGATCATACCCTTTGAACCTGAATCATTAATCCTGATAAAGGGAAGTGGAAATTTGATCAAACTTTAGTAATAAATCTTTTAAAAAACTTTATAAGTTATGAGAAGTTCGTGGATTAAGCCTCGTCTTGGAAAAGACAATGTAACTCAGATGAATTTTGCGAGGAATGGATATATTACTGAAGAAATGGATTTTGTTGCAAAAAAAGAAAATCTACCTGCTTCTTTAATAAGGGAAGAAGTCGCGAGAGGAAGATTAATTATTCCAGCTAATATTAATCATTTAAATCTAGAGCCAATGTCTATTGGTATTGCCTCTAGATGTAAAGTTAACGCTAATATTGGTGCTTCTCCTAATGCAAGTGATATCGATGAAGAAGTAGAGAAGCTTAAGCTTGCTGTTAAATATGGGGCAGATACGGTAATGGATCTTTCTACTGGAGGAGTGAATCTAGATGAAGTTAGGCAAGCAATTATTAACGAATCTCCTGTTCCTATAGGAACAGTCCCTGTTTATCAAGCTTTAGAGAGTGTGCATGGCTCAATAGATAGATTAACTGAAGACGATTTTCTACATATCATTGAAAAACATTGCCAGCAAGGGGTCGATTATCAAACTATTCACGCTGGATTATTAATAGAGCATTTACCAAAAGTTAAGGGAAGAATTACTGGAATTGTAAGTAGAGGGGGAGGTATTTTGGCTCAATGGATGTTGCATCATTTCAAGCAAAATCCGCTTTATACAAGGTTCGACGATATTTGTGAGATTTTTAAAAAATATGATTGTACTTTTTCTCTTGGTGATTCACTTAGGCCTGGATGTTTGCATGATGCCTCTGATGAAGCGCAATTAGCTGAATTAAAGACGTTAGGGGAGCTTACTCGAAGAGCATGGGCGCATAATGTTCAAGTAATGGTTGAGGGTCCTGGTCATGTTCCTATGGATCAAATTGAGTTTAATGTAAGAAAGCAAATGGAGGAATGTTCAGAGGCTCCTTTTTATGTGCTTGGTCCATTAGTAACTGATATTTCTCCTGGATATGACCATATTTCCAGTGCTATTGGCGCTGCAATGGCGGGTTGGTATGGGACGTCAATGTTATGTTATGTAACCCCTAAGGAGCATCTGGGCCTACCAAATGCAGAAGATGTACGAGAAGGATTAATTGCTTACAAGATAGCAGCTCATGCTGCTGATATAGCAAGACATCGAGCTGGAGCTCGTGATAGAGATGATGAACTTAGTCATGCAAGGTATAATTTTGATTGGAATAAACAATTTGAACTTTCATTAGATCCAGAGAGGGCAAAGCAGTACCATGATGAGACACTACCTGAAGAAATCTTTAAAAAGGCCGAGTTTTGTTCAATGTGCGGACCTAAACATTGCCCAATGAATTCAAAAATTTCTGACGAATCTCTTGATCAACTTAAAGATAAACTTGAAGGTTGTAATACTTCAGTTTAAATAATAAATAATTATAGAATTTCCTTCGCCTTATTAACTACGTTTTCTACTGTAAATCCAAAATTTTTCATACATTCTCCACCTGGTGCTGATGCACCAAACCTATCCATAGTAATACAAATACCATCAAAACCTGTATATTTATGCCAACCAAATGAATGGGCAGCTTCAACTACAACTCTCTTTTTAACACTACTTGGTAAAACACTCTCTTTGTAAGATTCTTCTTGCTCTTCGAAAAGTTCTACACAAGGCATAGAAACCACTCTAATTTTTTTACCTAAGCTTGAAATTTCCTTACCTGCTTCAATGCAAAGATTCAGTTCGCTTCCTGTACCAATAAATATTAGATCTGGTGTTCCTTCGCAATCTGAAATTACATATCCTCCTAGAGAAACTTTGTCGATCGAAGTATTTTCTTGATTTGGCATACCTTGTCTACTTAAACAAAGGGCAGAAGGTCTTTTTCGATTTTGAACAGCAAGCTTATAAGCTCCACTTGTCTCATTGCCATCTCCCGGTCTGAAAACTAGCATGTTAGGCATAGCACGAAGAGAAGGGATGGTTTCAATAGGTTGATGTGTTGGGCCGTCTTCTCCTACACCAATTGAATCATGGGTTAATACATAGATTACTCCTAATTCACTGAGTGCTGAAAGCCTCATTGAACCTCTCATATAATCTGCAAAAACAAGGAAGGTTCCGCCATACGGAATTAGACCACTATTGTGATAGGCAATACCATTAAGTATTGCTGCCATTGCATGTTCACGTACGCCAAAATGTAAATATCTTTTTTCAGGACTATGAGGCTGGAATGATCCAGTCTCTCCCTTGATATCTGTGTAGTTAGAGTGAGTTAAATCAGCTGATCCACCAATTAATTCAGGTAGGTTAGGTCCTAAAGCACCTAAACATATTTGTGAATGCTTTCTGGTGGCTAAACCTTTATCATCAGGGGTATAAGAAGGGAGATTTGAGTCCCAATTGTCAGGTAATTTGCCTTTTAACATTCTGTATAGCTCGGCACCTTCAGAGGGATATCTTTTTTGATATTTTTCAAATTTAGAATCCCAATCTTTCTCTAAGTTTTCTCCTTTGTTTATTGATTTTCTAAAATGCGCATATACTTCATCTGGTATTTCAAATGGAGGGTATTCCCAATTTAGAAACTCTCTAGTTAATGCAGCTTCTTCTTCTCCAACAGCTGCTCCATGAATTCCAGCAGTATCTGATTTATTGGGTGAACCATAACCTATGGTTGTAGAAATTTTTATAATTGAAGGTTTATCTGTAATTAATTTTGCTTTTTCGATAGCTTCTGTTATTCCTTTAACATCATGATTGCCATCTGCAACATGTTGTACATGCCATCCATAAGCTTCGTATCTTTTTAAAACATCTTCGGTGAAAGAAACGTCGGTTCGCCCATCAATTGTAATTTGATTATCGTCATAGAGTGCAATTAATTTTCCAAGCTTAAGATGACCGGCTAATGAACAGGCCTCTGATGCGATACCTTCTTGATTACAGCCGTCACCCATTATTACGTAAGTATAGTGATCAACGATATTACAATCAGGCTTATTAAATTTAGCTGCTAAGTGAGTTTCAGCTATTGCTAAACCAACAGCGTTTGAAATTCCGGCTCCAAGAGGCCCAGCTGTAACTTCAACACCTTCAGTTTCGAATGTTTCTGGATGCCCTGGAGTTTTTGATCCCCATTGTCTAAATTCTTTAATATCCTTTATTGAAACCGATTTGTATCCTGTTAAATGAAGCAAAGAATATAACAGCATACAGCCATGACCAGCTGATAATACAAAACGGTCTCTATTAAACCATTTTGGATTATTGGGGTTGTGATTTAGTATGTTTTGCCATAATGCATAACCCATAGGAGCACACCCCATTGGCAATCCAGGATGCCCACTATTAGATTTATTTACTGCATCTACAGCAAGCATTCTTATACTATTTACACAAAGTGATTCTAATGAAACAGATGCAGCGACCATTGTTTTAAAATAAGTTAAGTTGGAAATACAGAATTGGTTGTCTTCAATTCAGTTTGCTAAAAGCAAGGCAAACATTGTGACCACCAAAGCCGAAAGAATTAGAAAGAGCAACTCCTACTTGAGCTTCTCTTGCATTATTTGGTACATAATCAAGATCACATTCAGGATCTGGATTGACGTAGTTAATTGTAGGAGGGATAAAATTATGTGTCAAAGAAAGTATACAAGCTACAGCTTCTATACCTCCTGAGCCTCCTAGGAGATGACCAGTCATCGACTTAGTAGAGCTTACAGGAATGAGGTAAGATCTGTCTCTAAAAATTGATTTAATTGCAGAAGTTTCATTTTTATCATTAGCTGATGTACTTGTTCCATGAGCATTTATGTAATCAACTCTTTCAACGCTAAGACTAGCGTCTTCAATTGCTAATTTTATGGCTTCTGCGCCGCCAATCCCGCCTGGAGATGGAGCAGTAATATGATGAGCATCACATGTTGTTCCATATCCAACAATCTCAGCATAAATTCTCGCATTCCTTTTTTGTGCATTTTCTAAAGTTTCTAAAACAAGAATTCCAGATCCCTCTCCAATAACAAATCCATCTCTTTCAGCATCAAAAGGTCTGCTAGCAGTTTGAGGGCTTTCATTTCTGAAAGAAAGAGCTTTAGCACTGGCAAAACCAGCTACTCCAAGAGGCGTAATACTTGCTTCTGCTCCTCCACAGATCATTGCATCTGCCTTTCCAAGTTGGAGTAATCTAAAAGAATCACCAATTGCATTGGAACCGGCAGCGCAAGCTGTTGAAACAGAGGAACTTGGTCCTTTTGCACCCAAAGCAATGGCAGCTAATCCAGTTGCCATGTTTGGAATCATCATTGGAACGGTAAATGGACTTACTCTTTTTGGTCCTTTATGACTCAATATTTGAGCTTGACTTTCCATAGTTAGTAAGCCTCCAACACCAGAACCAATAATCACTCCAATTCTTGAGGCATTACGTTCAGTAATTTCAAGTCCAGAATCATTAAAGGCTTGCTTTGCAGCAATAACTCCAAATTGGGAAAAACGATCCCATCTTTTGGATTCTTTAGCTTCAATAAAATTTTCAGATTTAAGATTTTTTACTTCTGCAGCAAATTTGCATGGATGTTGTTCAGGATCAAAAAGAGTAATATTTGAGACCCCATTCGTACCTGTTTGAAGACCGACTAAATATTCATCAATGTTATTACCAATTGGAGTTACTGCTCCTATACCAGTAATAACTACTCGATGGAAATTTGGCATTCTTTATTAACCTTTTTTTTCTTCGATGAATTTTACTGCATCGCCAACAGTTGCGATTCCTTCAGCAGCTTCATCGGGAATTTCAATATCAAATGCTTCTTCTAAAGCCATCACGAGTTCAACCGTATCTAGAGAATCTGCGCCTAAATCATTTTGGAAATTTGAATCTGATTTTACTTCTCCTGTTTCAACACTTAATTGTTCTGAAACAATAGAACAGACTTTGTCGAGGATTTCTTGTGACATAGTTTATGTAAATTACTAATTATCTATATGATTTTATGCCCTAGAGTTAACAAGAGTGAAGCATATCTTAATTTTTTTAATTTCTTTGTAAGACAATAGTATTATAAAACGAGGTTCAAAAGGAAATTTTTACATGTCACACGCCGTTAAAATTTATGACACTTGCATTGGTTGTACCCAATGTGTAAGGGCTTGCCCACTTGATGTTTTAGAGATGGTTCCTTGGGACGGCTGTAAAGCAGGGCAAATAGCTTCTTCTCCTAGAACAGAAGATTGTGTAGGTTGCAAAAGATGCGAAACGGCATGTCCAACAGATTTCTTAAGTATTCGTGTTTATCTAGGAGATGAGACTTCTAGGAGTATGGGGTTAGCATATTAATTTTTATAGTGCAGTTTTAAGAGAGTCCATGTTTTAATAAATACGCACTTTATTTCAATATAATTGAAAAAAAAGTTTGTATGTGTGGAATAGTTGCTGTTACTGGATATAAAAAAGCTTTACCATTATTAATGAATGGTTTGGAAAAACTTGAATATAGAGGTTACGATTCTGCAGGAATTGCAATAATAAATTCCGAAACAAATTCTATTTCTTGTAACAAAGCAGAAGGAAAACTCAAGAATTTAATAAGTAATCTTAAAGATCACAATATTTCTGGAACTGTGGGTATAGGTCATACTCGTTGGGCAACTCATGGGAAGCCTGAGGTCAAAAATGCACATCCTCATATCGATAGTTCAGGAACCATAGCAGTTGTTCAAAATGGCATTATTGAAAATTTCCAAGATTTAAAAAATAAATTAGAGAAAGAGGGTATTATTTTTAATTCTGATACAGATACTGAGGTAATTCCTCATCTAATTCAAAGAGAGTTAAATACATTAAGTAAACTTAAGCTTGAAAATAATGGTTCAACATTATTAGTAGCTGTGAGAAACGTAATATCTGATTTAGAAGGATCTTATGCTTTGGCAGTTTTATGGGCGGGTGCTCCAACTTCTTTGGTAGTTGCGAGAAGACAAGCCCCCTTGATTATTGGTTTGGGTGAAGGAGAATTTATTTGTGCTAGTGATACGCCAGCAATTGCAAACTTTACAAATATTATTTTGCCTATGGAGGATGAAGAAATAGCTTTATTAACTCCGCTTGGAATTGAAATATATGACTCAAACAACGAGAGGCAATATCGAAATCCAGTTTCTTTAAAAGTCTCAGAGCAAATAATGGATAAGATGAATTTTAAACACTACATGTTAAAAGAGATATATGATCAGCCTGAGACTGCAAAAAACTGGTTGGAAAATTATTTAATTAAAAACTTAGATAATGGCCAATATCAAATCAACTATCCTTTTGATACAAAGTTTTTTGAAACAATAGAAAGAATTGAAATTATTGCTTGTGGTACCAGTAAACATGCTGCAATGGTAGGCAGCTTTTTATTAGAACAATTTTCAGGTATCCCTACAAATGTCTTTTATGCAAGCGAATTTCGATATTCGCCACCTCCACTATTGCCAAATACATTAACTATTGGAGTTACTCAATCTGGAGAAACTGCTGATACAATCGCAGCTATCGATATGGAAATTAAAAGACGTTCTTCAATTGAAGATAAAAAATTTAAACCTCAACTTATTGCAATAACAAATAGAAAAGAGAGTTCTATAGGAAGGCAGGTCTCAAATATAATTGATATCTGTGCAGGAATAGAAGTTGGAGTTGCAGCAACTAAAACTTTTTTTGCTCAATTACTTTCTTTTTATGGATTAGCTATAAAATTTGCTCAAATTAAAGGCAATCAAAGTCTAGATGAAATAGTTAAATTAATAGATGAACTGATAAAACTTCCGCCATTACTGGAAGATCTCTTAGAAAAACATAATAAATCTTCAGAAAAGCTAGCCCATGATTTTTTTAATATAAAAGATGTTATTTTTTTAGGAAGAGGAATAAATTATCCAATTGCTCTTGAAGGGGCATTAAAACTTAAAGAAATTAGTTATATTCATGCAGCTGGCTATCCAGCTGGTGAGATGAAACATGGGCCAATAGCTTTATTAGATAAAAAAGTACCTGTAATTTCAATTGCCTCCCCAGGGGAGGTTTTTGATAAGGTAATAAGTAATGCTCAAGAAGCTAAAGCTAGAGATTCGTATTTGATAGGGATTGCTCCTGAATGTAATGGAACTGATATCTTTGATTATTTAATGAAAGTTCCATCTACTAATGAATGGATTTCACCTCTAATTAATATAGTCCCTTTACAATTATTGAGTTACCACATTGCAGCTCATAGAGGGCTTGACGTGGATCAACCTAGAAATTTGGCTAAAAGTGTAACTGTGGAATAATTAGTCTCCTAAAAATTTTTATATTATTAAATTTATAGCTCTAAAAGTCCATTTGGAGGATTGATGATTAAAAAATTATTTTTTATATCAACTAACGGGACTATTTCCCTAACAAATGGTATTAGAACTTTTTTTTGATTTTTAAATAGTCTAATAACAAGTAAATTATTTTTCTCATTTTCTAAATTAGTAACTTTCCCGATTATTTGTAATTCATCATTTTCTAAAATCTTGACCTCTAGATTTATAAGTTCCAACAAGTGGAATTCTTCTTTTTTTAATTTAGGTAGTTTATCGGTTTTTACAAGAACTTTAAATTTTTTAAGTTGCTCTGCATGAGTTCTTGTATTTATTCCATGGAGCTTTACTACAAAGGTTTCTTTACCAGACTGTTTGAAACCAGATATAAGTTGTATTTTTGAAGGTGGTTCATTTTCTTTTTGCAACCATCTCATTCCTGGTTTTAAAAATCTTTCTTCAAAATCACTTAAAGATTTAACCTTTACCTGTCCATTAATTCCATGACACGATGTTATCAATCCAACAACCAGCCATTCATTTTTATTTATCATATTATTGTATTAGAAAAAGATATTTATGGAATTGTTTACTAAACCCATACTTCCCGGTTCTTTTGTTGTTGTAAAAGACACTAACTCTATATATAGAGGATATAAAGGGTTTGTACAGAGAGTTACAAAAAAAAGAGCTGCTGTTCTGTTTGAAGGGGGTAATTGGGATAAACTCATAACTTTTCAGTTAACAAACTTAGAAATAGTATAAAAATTAGATTTTACCGATAGCTATAAATTTTTCTATTAGGACTCTAGCTGCATTTGTTTCTGCTTGTTTATGGGATTTGCCGAATGCAGATGATTCTTTTAATCCTTCGATAAATATATCGCAAGAAAATCTTTTAGGGTCCCCATTTTTCTTTGAGACTTCAGTGATTTTATAAATTGGCAAATCAAACGCTTTACTTTGACACCACTCTTGCAATACTGTCTTAGATTTGAATTTATATGGAGCTTTTAAAAATATTTTTGAATCTTCTTCCCAAAAATCATCTAACCAAAGATTTACTTCCTGAATTGAATTGAAGCAATTGTAAATGGCACCAATTAAAGCTTCTGTAGCTTCCCCAATAATAGTATTTTTAGAATTTTCATCACCAAATGCTTTAGGCCCTTTAATTATTAGTTTCTCTATATCAATTTTCTCCCCTAATTTAGTTAACCATTCATCACTTACAATTTGTGCTCTTAGCTCTGATCTTTCTCCTACACTCATTTGCGGATATTTTTTTTCAATAAAATTAGAAGCAGCTAATCTGAGTACTGCATCTCCGAAAAATTCTAGTTTTTCGTAATTTATTACTTTGTTTTCTGAAGAATGGATAAATGCTTGATTAAAATCTTGAATCAATGAAATATTTTGTGTTCTAATTTTTTCAGAAAATCTTTCTGATTTAATATTCAAAGACTTTAAAAAAGAAGTTATTTGATTAATTCTCTTTGCGTTAAGTATATTTGTCATATGATTTGAATAATCACAAAAATTAGAAAGCAGGTCATAAGCCGGGTTCTGTTCATCTTAATTAAGATGGGCAATCATCTATCTAGGGCTGGAATTACTTCACAGTCTCAAGCGGCGCTTAAAAGTAGATTACGTAATGGTCATGAATCTACTAAGCCTTGCTCCCAGCCGGGGTTTACCTAGCCAACACTTCTCAATGTTGCTGGTGCGCTCTTACCGCACCATTGCACCCTTGCCATACTTTAAGTATTAGGCGGTATGTTTCTGTGGCACTATCCTCACGGTTACCCGCACTGGGAATTACCCAGCAAGCCTGACCATTTGGGAGCCCGGACTTTCCTCAAGAAAGTTTTATTTTGGAAACAAAATAAAACTTTCTTGCGATTGCCTCTCCTGCTTTCATTTAGCATAGTGCTTATTCCTCCAAAAAACAGCTGTTGGGGCTGTAGCTCAGCAGGATAGAGCAACGGTTTCCTAAACCGTAGGTCGTGGGTTCGACTCCCGCCAGTCCCGTAAAAATAAAAAACTATATGTAGTATGTGTGCAAACTTGCTACTCTCTAGCTAGCGTATAGTTAGTAATAAATCTTTTATGGCTAAGTTGCATGATATGCGTTTAAAGCTTTTAGTTCAACAAGAGCATGAACGTATTTCTAAATCCCAACCTAATGATTTAGATCTTTCTATAGTTCAAGCAAGATGCCTTTGTTGGCTTGCTTTGTTGGCGGAAGCTCATGAAGATCAAGCAAATGATGCTGAAAAAAGAGGGGATGCCGAGCAAGCAATGGGATGGTTTGCTGATTCTATGAGACTAAGAGATGTTATTAATTTGGTTACAAGTATTGAGATACCTTTACCGGACAGTCCAGATTCACTTGATGAAAATGACGAATTATTGGATGGTCCTACAATTTTGCCCAAATAGTGAGATGATATAAGAAGAATTATATTTTCTTTTGGCTGAAGAACCATGTCAATGCTCTGATTGTCAGAGATTTTATAAGGAACATGATCGTCTGATTAGAGAATTTCCTACTTTTAAGCAGCAACAAGAATTGAATTGGGCATCTATTCAATCTTTTAGAACTCTTTGTACTAAGGTTACTCATGAGTTGCAGAGAGAATTATCTGATAGAGAATCAAATGCAGATAACAGTTCAGAAGAAAAACAAATTTCTAGTACAGAAATTACTGAAGCTTTAGATGAACTTGAAAGTGTTAATGCCTATTTATATTCAATTGAAGCATTAATGGAAAGGATATTTGATACAAAAATTTCAAATAGTATTGAATCAAAATTTAAAGAAATTGCAAATGAATTGGCGCCAGACCCATTAAATATGGATCGATTAATTTTGAATAGATTATTTCATCAAACCCCCGATTCACCAGATAAGAAAAATATTAATTAGTTAATTCCTCTACATCGCAAGTAATTTCTACTGGCATTGGAGAGACTTTCCAAATAGAATTACAGTACTCTCTAATAGATCTATCTGAAGAAAAATATCCTGATCTAGCAGTATTTAATAATGCCATTTTGTTCCAAGATTTTTTATTATTCCAGCATTCACTGACTACATCTTGTTTATTTAAGTAATCTTCAAAGTCTGCCATCACAAAAAATGGGTCATGTCCAGTCAAGCTATTTAATAAAGGTTTAAATAATTCTTTATCACCATTGCTAAAATGTCCAATTTCAATAAGACGTATAACCTCTTTAAGCTCTGGACATTTATCAATGAAAGTTTTAGGGGAGTAATTATTATTTTTTAAATCCATAATTTCGCTTTCAGTTTTACCAAAAAGAAAGAAATTCTCTTTTTTCACAAGATCTCTTAATTCCACATTAGCTCCATCTAAGGTTCCAATAGTGAGCGCACCATTCATAGCAAACTTCATATTTCCAGTTCCAGATGCTTCTTTCCCAGCAGTTGAGATTTGTTCTGAAAGATCCGTTGCTGGATAAACTATTTCTCCGAGTTTTACGTTATAGTCTGGTAAAAAAACAACCCTTAATAAACCATCCATATCTGGATCAGAATTAACTACATCAGCAATACCATTAATGAATCTAATCATTAGCTTTGCCATAAAGTAACCTGGTGCAGCTTTACCTCCAAATATTATTGTTCTTGGGACTTCAAACTTGTTTGTATTATTTTTGATTCTTAAATACTGAGCAATAATTTGTAAGGCGTTTAAATGTTGTCTTTTATATTGATGAATTCTTTTTACTTGAACATCAAATAAACTTGATGGATCTACGAGTATTCCAGTTTTTGAATGGATAAAGCTAGCTAATTTCCTTTTTCCATTTAATTTAGTTTCCTCAAATTTTTGTAAAAAGTTGTGGTCATCTTTTTTTTCTTCTAACTTCTTAAGAAGTTCCATATTTGTTATCCAATTAGGACCAACTTCTTCTTCTAAAAGGATAGATAATGATGGATTAGAAAGAGCGACCCATCTCCTTGGAGTAACCCCATTAGTCACATTTGTAAATTTTTCAGGCCATAGTGCTGCGAATTCAGGAAGAAGTTGTCTTTTTATTAAATCAGAGTGAAGAGCTGCGACTCCATTGATATGGTGTGCTCCAATTGTAGCTAAGTGAGCCATCCGAACTGATTTAGAGCCTTCTTCATCAATTATTGAGAGTTTTTGAAGGATTTTGTCATCACCAGGATAACGTAGTCTTAATTGTTGTAGGAATCTCCAATTGATTTCATAAATAATTTCTAAATGTCGAGGAAGAAGATCATTGAATAATCCTAAATCCCATTTCTCTAAAGCTTCTGGTAATAATGTATGGTTGGTGTAAGCAACTGAGGAGGTTGTTATGTTCCAAGCTTGTTCCCATCCTATTTGGTATTGGTCAATAAGAAGTCGCATTAATTCTGCAACTGCAATAGCAGGATGCGTATCATTCAATTGGACTGTCCAATGCTTTGGAAATTCTGTTATTGGTATTGATCTTTTTTCAAGACTTCTCAACATGTCTTGAAGAGAACAACTTACAAAAAAGTGTTGTTGTTTGAGTCTTAACCTTCTACCTTCGTCAGTTCCATCATTTGGATATAGAACTTTTGAAAGAGTTTCAGATGCTACTTTTTCTTCTACTGCACCATAATAATCACCGATATTGAATGCATAAAAGTCAAAACTTTCTGTTGCATCAGCTCTCCATAATCTTAATCTGTCACATGTATTTACTCTATATCCCAAAACTGGAACATCATGAGGTACTCCAATTGCATGTTCCGAAGGTATCCATCTTGATCTGTAATTTCCTTTATCATCTCTGTAACTTTCAGTTCTGCCTCCAAAACCAACGAAACATGATTCGTCCGGTTGTGGAAGTTCCCATGGCCAGCCACCTTTAAGCCATTTGTCAGTAACTTCTACTTGCCACCCATCTCTAATTAACTGATTGAATATGCCAAATTCGTATCGAATACCATAACCAACTGCTGGAACTTGTAATGATGCTAATGATTCCATGTAACATGCTGCAAGTCTCCCAAGTCCACCATTACCTAATCCTGGCTCCTCTTCAACTTCAAGAATTGTTGACAATGATTCAATTCCAAATCTCTTTAAAGCATCTTCTGCCTCTTGAGTTATTCCAAGATTGAGTAGATTATTACTTAACTGAGGGCCTATTAAAAATTCCGCTGATAAGTAGGCGACTGTTTTTTGTGGTTTTTTCCTTATAACTTCTTGACTGGCTAAATATCTTGTCATTAGTCTATCTTTAACTGCATAACTTAATGCCATATATAAGTCGTGAGGACTTGCAGAAGTGGCTAACTTTCCGAGCGTATAGAAGAGATGGGCGGTCATTCCTTGGAAAACAGCATCAGAATCCATGCCAGCTTTCTCAGGATCTAAGTAGCATCCCGGGGTAGGCAAACGTAGATCGAAGGGTTTGTTGGAATTCATTGGATTGGCCATATATCTGACAATAGCCATTTTTTAGAAAATTTCTTTGTTGTAACTTCAGATCCACACTTGTTGAGTATTTTTGCTTTTTTCTTACATATTTCTTAAAGTGGGCCCTCAATAAACTATCTTCCAATAAGGTAGTTTATTTTTTACACTTAAATGTATTCTTTACTTGCTGAATTAAGTGCACATGATTTAGAAGTTGCTGAGACGTTGATCGGAGTTATAAGATTTCTATTGATCTTTTTAGCAGCAAGAGCATTAGCAGAAGTTTTAGTAAGACTGAGTTTACCAACAATTGTAGGTGAGCTTCTTGCAGGGGTTGTAATAGGCGCATCAGGATTCCATTTATTAATACCGCCCTCTGCTGGAACTGAACTAAATGAGGGACTTGTAAATGTTATTAGTTCATTAGCTTCAATTCCCCCAGAAGCAGTGCCTGATGTTTATTTCGAAAGTTTTCCATCCCTCCAAGCTGTAGCAACACTTGGGTTATATGCGCTTTTATTTTTAACCGGATTAGAAAGTGAGTTAGAGGAATTGGTAGCTGTCGGTGCGCAAGCTTTCACTGTCGCAATGGCGGGAGTTATTCTACCGTTTGCCTTTGGAACTCTAGGATTAATGTTCATTTTCCAAGTAGATCTGATTCCAGCAGTTTTTGCTGGAGCATCTATGACAGCAACAAGTATAGGAATTACTGCAAGTGTTTTCGGTGAATTAGGATATTTAAAAACTAGAGAAGGACAGATTGTTATTGGAGCGGCTGTTTTGGATGATATTTTGGGTATTGTGATTCTTGCAGTTGTAGTCGCCCTAGCTGCAGGAGGTTCTTTAGAAATTGCTCCTATCGTTAAATTAGTTGCTGCAGCAGTAGTATTTGTTATTGCAGCTATCGCATTAAGTAGAACAGCAGCACCAGGATTTGATTGGTTATTAGATAGATTGAAAGCACCTGGAGCTGTGGTGGTGGCATCTTTTGTGATACTTGTACTATGTTGTTTTGTAGCAACAGCCATTGGATTGGAAGCAGCTTTAGGTGCTTTTGCAGCTGGATTAATTCTTAGTAGTTCTAAAAATAATCACGCAATTCAACAATCCGTTTTGCCTTTAGTATCCCTATTCGCAACAATTTTCTTTGTATTGGTGGGAGCTGGAATGGATTTATCAGTTATCAATCCACTTGATCCAGCAAGTAGGTCAGCTCTCGTAGTTGCAGGATTTTTATTGGTTGTAGCAATTATTGGAAAAATTGCGGCAGGATGGGTATTTTCAAGTGATAAACCTACAAATAGATTAGTTGTAGGTTTGGGTATGATGCCTAGAGGAGAGGTTGGTTTAATTTTTCTTGGACTAGGAACAAGCGCTAAGTTGTTAACTCCCTCCCTTGAAGCAGCTATTTTGTTAATGGTTATAGGAACTACATTTCTTGCACCTGTTCTCTTGAGAATTGTTCTAAAAGATAAGCCCCCAAATGATGGCAATAAAATTTCAGATGATGTTGCAGCTGATCCTGTGGGTCTTCTTTAGGAAATAAGTTTATTAGAATCGAATAACAAAATGATCTTTAATAAATGGAAAAATCAGCACTGATAGATAGTGATGTAAATTATGACTGGAATTTTTTAAATTATCCAATACATACTGTTTCAGCTAATCCCGAACAAATTTCAAAAGATTACGCAATTTTATTAATTCATGGTTTCGGTGCTTCAACGGATCATTGGAGATTTAATATCCCTGTTTTGAGTACAAAATATGAAGTTCATGCTATAGATTTACTAGGTTTTGGAAAAAGTCCTAAGCCTCAAGACGTCGAATACTCAGGATCTTTATGGAAAGATCAGGTTGTCGCTTATATAAAAGAGAAAATAAAAAAACCTACAATTGTTGTTGGAAATTCATTAGGTGGTTATGCAGCATTAGCAGCTGGTGCAGAATTAAATGAGCTAAACGCAGGAGTGATATTACTTAATGCTGCTGGATATTTCAGTGAAGAAAAAACTATCAAAAAGAATATGTTACAAACTTCAATTGAGACAGTTGCCGGCATATTTTTGAAAAATATTGTTCTTCAACGTTTAATTTTTGAGAATATGAGAAATTCAAAAAATATTAAAAAAACTTTAAATCAAGTTTATGTTGATAAAAAAAATGTTGATGATTTTTTAGTTGAGTCAATAAGAAAGCCTTCGCTAGATTTCGGAGCTTTTAATGTTTTTAGAAGTGTATTTAACCCATCAGGTCCTCAGGGATTACCATTGGATAAGTTATTCGCAAAACTAGATGCACCATTATTACTTCTTTGGGGAGGGAAAGATCCATGGATGAACACTCCAAAAAAAAGAAATCTATATAAAAAATTTACACCAAAGAATACAAAAGAAATTATTCTTGACGCAGGACATTGTCCGCATGATGAGATACCTGAATTAGTTAATCAGCATATTTTGGATTGGGTTGATTCTCTTTGAGTAATAATTGTGAAACTTGAATTATTTAATAAAGACCAAGAAATTTTTGTCTTTCAATTAGATAAAAAGAACTACATTAAATTTTGTCCTAAAAGAGGAGGCGTTATTACAAATTGGGTTTCGGATGGTAATGAAATTCTTTATTTTGATGAAAAAAGATTTATGGATAAGACAAAAAGTATTAGGGGAGGTATTCCAATCTTGTTTCCAATATGTGGAAATCTCAATACCTCTAATTCAGTATTTGGAAATGGTTATTTGCAACTACCACAACATGGATTCGCGAGGGATATGCAATGGCGATACTCCTTCAATGAAAATGAAAAATGTTTATGTTTATTTTTAAATGCATCTAAAAAAACCAAAAAATATTATCCTTTCGATTTCGAACTAAGAATAGAAGTTACCTTAAGGATTAATTGTTTAGAATTTGAAATTACAATCCATAACAAAACAGACCTTGCTATGCCTATAAATTTTGGTTTGCATCCTTATTTTAATGTTTCAGATTTCAGAAATTTAGATTTTATTGATAATCCACTTAATTGTCAGGATCAAGAAAGAAATATTATAAGTAATACATTGGATGAATTGAATAAAATTAATCTAGGAGTTGATCTGCTTATGTATACTTTCGGTAGAAGCTCTTTTCGAGATAAAATTTTTAAAAGAGAGGTAACTTTAAATCATCCATATCCTTTTGATTTAGGCGTTATTTGGAGCAATCCTCCAAGAAGAATGATATGTCTCGAACCTTGGACTAGTCCACGAAATTCTTTTGTAGATGGATTTAGAAAAATTATGATTCCTTCAAATGATAGTAAAAGTTTAAATGCCTCAATACAAATAAAATCATTTAAGTAATTATGCAATACTCATGAAATTTGTCGTTATAGATGATGATCCCACAGGTTCTCAAACTGTTCATGATTGCTTATTACTGCTTAAGTGGGACTGCTCAACTTTAGTCAAAGGTTTTGAATCTAAATCTAATTTATTTTTTATTTTGGCTAATACAAGGTCACTTTCTGAAAATGATGCGAAATTAACAATAGAGGAAATTTGCAAAAATCTTAAGAATGTTATTGCCTCTCATGCCTATGAAGAAGAAATTATTTTTATTAGTAGAGGAGACTCTACTCTTAGGGGACATAACTTTTTAGAGCCAAATTCCCTAAATAGTTACATAGGCCCTTTTGATGCTACTTTTCATATTCCAGCTTTTATAGAGGGTAAAAGATTTACAGTTAATGGATCACACTTTGTAGATAAAACCCCGATAAATCAAACAATTTTTGCAAGAGATAAAATTTTTGGATACGCGACAAGTAATGTCAAGGAGCTTCTATTTCAGCATAGTAAATCTCAAATAAATTTAGATGATATTCAAAATCTTTTATTGTCAGATATCAAAATGCTAAATGATGAAGAAAATAATATTGTCTTCAAAAGACTCAAGAACTTGAAGAATAATAAACATTTAATTGTAGATGTAGAAAATTATTCTCAACTAAAAAAATTTTCTTTAGTAATTAAAAAATTAATTAAACAAAAAAAATTCCTCTTTCGAACTGCAGCAAGTTTTATAAGTTCAATTTCTGAGAAAAAAAGTGTCTCCAAAAGTGCAATATTTTTCTCTAGTTTAAGAATAAGAAATAAAGATAAGAGTTTTCTTCCAGGACTGATAATTGTTGGATCTTATTTAGAACTCTCAACAATACAATTGAATAATTTATTAAAGATAAGTTATTGCAATCCAGTTGAATTAGATGTTTTTGAATTTTTTAAAATTACTTCATCAGATAATAATCAGAAGCAAAGGAATTTGTTTAAAAATAAATTTTTGAAAGAAATTAGATATTCTTTTGAGAAAGGAAAAACTCCTGTTTTGTTTACTTCAAGAAAATTTATGTCCTTAGATTCTTCTGAAATATTTAATTTTTATAATTTACTTGCTTGTTTTATTGCTGAATTAGTCGCAGATTTGAAGTATGAAATAGGATATTTGATTTCAAAAGGTGGAATTACAACAAATTTGATTCTTAGTAATGGACTTAATGCAGATTATGTTTATCTTGAAGGACAGATTTTAACAGGCATTTCAGTGGTGACTTACAACCTAAAAAATGGCGAAAAACTTCCTGTTATTACTCATCCTGGAAACATTGGAAATAAAGATTCACTGGTTAATATTTGGAAAGTTTTTGAAAAAGAAAATAATTTTCAAAATTAGAAATTTGAGATAATTTCTTCAGCAAAACTGCTGCATGATAAGGGTTCTACTTTTGGTTCCATTAAGCGTGCTAGATCATAGGTGACTTTTTTTTGCTCTATTGCCTTACTTAAACCACTAGTAATTAAATTAGCTGCTTCATCCCAACCAAAATATTCGAGCATCATTACACCACTAAGAATTACTGAGCCTGGATTAATCTTGTTTAAGCCTGCATGTTTTGGAGCGGTACCGTGTGTAGCTTCGAAAATTGCTGCATTGTCTCCAATATTTGCACCGGGAGCCATACCTAGGCCTCCAACAATTGCTGCAGCTGCATCAGAAACATAGTCGCCATTTAGGTTTAATGTTGCAAGAATTGAATATTCTTGAGGTCTAGTTTGAATTTGTTGAAATATACTATCAGCTATACGATCATCAACAAGGATAAGTTCTCTCCATTTCCCATCTCCGTGTGAATTTGATATTGATGCAATAACTTCTTTAATTTCTTCGCAAATGAATGCTTTTTTGTTATTTGTAAGCTTGTCAAAACCTGGTTCAATTTTTCGAGCATTATTTTCAATCGTAATTTCCGGATTTTTCTGAATATTATCTAAAATCCAGCTTTCTCTTTCTGTAATACAATCCTCTCTAAATTCATTTACTGCTAATTCATATCCCCAATCTCTAAATGCACCTTCTGTATATTTCATAATATTCCCTTTATGTACTAGAGTCACATGCCTTTTATCTCCTGATAATCTTTTAGCATGTTCAATAGCTTTTCTAATATGCCTTTGGCTACCAGATTTACTTACTGGTTTTATTCCAATACCTGATCCGTTTGGTATGGATCTATTTTTTAAATTTTTACTTTTTGGTATAACAAAGTTATTTAAGTGATTAATTAATTCAAGACAATTATTATCCTCTGCTTCCCATTCAATTCCCATGTAGATATCCTCAGTATTTTCTCTATAAACAACAACATCTAAATTTTGGGGATTTTTGTGAGGGCTTGGAGTTCCTGAATAATATTTACATGGTCTAACACAACTATACAAATCAAAGATTTGCCTTAGTGCAACATTAAGAGATCTAATACCTCCACCGATGGGAGTCGTTAAAGGACCTTTGATGGCTACACCAAAGTGTTTAATTGCTTCAATAGTATCTTCAGGGAGATAATTATATGTTCCATAAAGTTCACAAGCTTCATCGCCTGCATAGACTTTAAACCAATTAATTTTTCTATCATCTCCATAGCTTTTTTTAATCGCTGAATCAAGAACGATTTGAGTAGCGGGCCAAATATCAACTCCAGTTCCATCACCCCTAATAAATGGGACAATTGGATTATTAGGAACGTTTGGTTTGCCTTGACTAAAAGTTATTATTTCGCCTTCATCAGGTAAAGTTAATTTTTCAAATTTTGGCATAGAATTGAACTAATAAAAGAGAACTCATTGAAGTTCCTCGTATTGTAATTTGCAATGAGTTATTTTCTTTAAAACCTAGAAATTTATTATTCAAATGTGAATAGAGAATACTTTATTGATCAGCATTTCAACATCTTTATTAAAAGAAAAAGTAGTTAATAAGCAAGTTAAAGCAAATTATGTCATTTTCAAAAAAATACTCAGCCACTTATGAATGCGAGTTCAACTGTAAGTAATGTTGAAATAGCTAATAAAATTGCCTCTACCGCAGCTTTGTTTCGGAAATATTTTCCAGATGCAAGCGTAAACTTTAGTCCCTGGGACACTTCAAAAAATGATTCCATGCAAGATACTATTGATTTTGCTTTTCATTTTCCTGGTTGGAGTCCTCTTATTGAATGTAGAGCAATACTTTTACAATTAAGAATTGAAAATGATAATAATGACAGAGTCCCGAAATTGTTGGGAATAACAATGCGAGGTATGATTGTTCCATCCGAAAGATGGAGAGTGGCTACAATCGGTGATTGGGAAATGACTGGCACTCATCTACCGCAAAAGAAACAAAAAGATAACCTTTTTTTGGTTTGTAAAGAACTTTATAAGCTATTCTCTACAACATCCGCTGGTAACAAAAATTAGCTGTTTTATGTATTTTCCTTGTAGATTAAATACACTTACAAAAATAATTCAAAATATATGGCAGTCGCTCTTGCAGGACAATTAAGAGAAGGGACGAAAAAATCCCACACTATGGCAGAAAATACTGGCTTTGTGGCTTGTTTTTTGAAAGGAGTTGTTGAAAAAAAATCTTATAGAAAATTAATTAGTGATTTATATTTTGTTTATGAAGCTATGGAAGAAGAAATTGAAAGACTGGTCAATGAGGAACATCCCGTAATAAAACCTATAGGTTTTAAATCATTATTCAGGAAAGAGACAATTGTAAACGATCTTAAATTTTATTTTGGTGAAAACTGGAAGAATGAAATTAATATTTCTCAATCAGCAAAAGAATATGTTGAAAGAATCCGAGAGGTCGCAAAGAATTCACCAGAGCTATTGGTTGGTCACCACTACACTCGCTATATAGGAGATTTATCTGGGGGACAAATTTTGAAAAGGATCGCTAAAAAAGCCCTAAATTTAAAGGGAAATGATGGTTTAAATTTTTATGAGTTTGAATTAATTGCTGATGAAAAGAAATTCAAGGAAGAATATTCCCTTACTTTGAATCAACTTCCAATAAATCAAAAGACTGCTGATCAAATTATTGATGAAGCTAATCAAGCTTTTACTTACAATATGAAAATGTTTAAAGAGCTTGAAGGGAACTTGATTGCTGTTTTAGGCAAGATTGTATTCAATTACATTACAAAAAAAGTAAGGAAAGGAAGCACCGAGACTTAGTAATTTATGTTTGATTCATTAGTTGATTTCCTTAAAACCAATATTGATGAATTAAATGGAAATGAAGTAGAAATATCTAGCGAATTCAAAGAACATCATAATGAAGACTCAAAATATATTATTAAAAATTGGCTTTTTTCATCTCCCGAATATAGAAAGTGGCGAATAACAAGATTAGATGGTGGCAAAAAACTGCAAGTTTTTAATACGGTCGCATATCCAAATTTTGATAGTGAAATGCCTATTTTAGGAGCTGATATTTTATGGTTTGGAACTTCTAAAAAGTTATTAGCAATTCTTGATTATCAACCTTTAATTCAAGAAGGCAAGTATCTTGAAAAATATTGTTCAAGTTTAGGTAGTATTAAGAAAAAATATTCAGCATTTGATAATAATAAAATGAAGAATATATATGATTCAAAAAAGTATTTTTCCCCATGGGTGATTATATGTAGAGGAAATAAATTAAATCTTGATAGAGATTTAAATAATATATTTCATTCATTTGTAAATAACTATTTGAACATTTATAAATCGAATCCTGTTAATCAATTTTTAAATGCGGAAGAAATAAAGATTAATCAAATTAAATATGATAAGTACAGTTTTGAAAAAGATCCTGCAGATAAGTTGTTCAAATCTTTTTTTGGAGAAAAATGGACAAAAAAATTTATCAATAAATTTCTTTTTACATTAAATAATGAGATTCTTAATTGAATGTTAATACAAGATACTATTTTTTACAGGCCTGATTGGAGATGGCATAATTTTCTAAAATATTTAACTAATAATTTAAGTAAATATAACTGTTTAGAAAAAATAATACCCTCGGAATATTCCTATAAAGATTCAACTTATGGTTCAAAAAAATCAAAAAAAAATGTGAATCTCTCTACTTGGGGTGTAACACATAAAAAAAGAATTCAATTCGCAAGAGCAGTGTGTATAAATAGTCCAAATTATTCTGTTTTAAATTTTTTAATTATTCCTAATACTGTTTATAATGTCCCATTTTTTGGAGTAGATTTTGTTTCTCTACCTAATAGTCATTTATTAGTATTAGATTTTCAGCCTTCATTAAAAATACAAAATCAATACAATAATGAGTTATTAGAAAAACTTTTAAAACTAAAAAATCATTGTCATTCATCACTCCCAATAGCTGAAAAAATGTCTACAGATGTAGCTAAATTTTTTTCTCCAGGAGTAATCTGGTCAAAATTACCAAAAGAAGAAAGAAGTGATTTTTTAATTGCTAATCAGCTTTATACTTCATTTAAGGAATATCTTGATTTGTATTTGGATATTCTTTTCGAAAGCAAAGAAGCCAATATGGTAGTGCAAAAAGAATTAATAAATGGTCAAAATAATTATTTAAAATATAGAAGAGATAACGATCCAGCAAGGCCAATGTTGTCGAGTTTGTTTGGCAAAGAATTTACTGAATCTTTAATTAAAGAAGTTTTATTTACTACTTAAAAGTCTTATAATGTAATGAAATCTGAATCATATGAAAAAAATTTCTGTTCTTTTTGTATGTTTGGGAAATATTTGTAGGTCACCTGCAGCAGAGGCTATCTTTATAGGTCTACTTGAAAGAAAGGGATTAACCGATGGCTTTATTGTAGATTCTGCTGGAACTGGGAGTTGGCATATTGGAAAAAAAGCTGACTCTAGGATGAGAATTGCGGCAGAAAAAAGAAATATAAATATCTTAAGCAGAGCTCGTCAAATTACTAGCAATGATTTTGACGAATTTAGCTATATTCTTGCGATGGACGACTCCAATTTGAGAAATATTCAAGACCTTAAAAATAGAACAGCTTCAACTGATTTTGCATCTATTAAAAAAATACAAGATTTTAGATCAGTTTTTAATGAACAAGAAGTTCCTGACCCGTATTTTGGAGGTGATGAGGGCTTCGATTATGTCCTTGATATTTTAGAAGACTCTGTAAATGGTTTTTTGGAAAGTATTTCTTGAATTTATTTGATCTCAATCTCTTTAGGAATCTGGTCATTATAAAGATCAATAATTTTATCCACTACCTCATTAATTGAATATCCATCTGTAATAATTTCTATTGCGTCATTCGCTTTTATTAGAGGTGAAATTTCCCTATTGGAATCTTCAAAATCTCTTTTCTTTATAAGTTCTTTTAATGAATGAAGGTCTATTTCTTGTGAGTCTTTACTATTTTTATCAGATTTTCTTCTTTTTGCTCTTTCATCGATGCTAGCAGTTAAAAATATTTTGAGTTCTGCATGAGGAAAAACAGTAGTTCCAATGTCTCTTCCCTCAGCTACAAGTCCGCCTGATTCTCCAATTTTTCTTTGTTCTTCTACTAAGAATTTTCTTACTTCTTTTATTGAGGAAATTTTAGAAACGATGGAAGTTATCTTTTGTGACCTAATTTCTTCAGTAACACAGTAGTTATTAACATAAACATCTTGATGTGAATTTGTATTCGGCTTGAAAACAATAGATATATCTTTAAGAATATTCTGTAAATTTTTTTCTTTTTTATAATCAATACTTTCTTTTATCATAAGCCAACTCAATGCCCTATACATTGCTCCTGTATCTAAATACAAAAGTTTAAGTTTCTTCGCTATTAACTTTGTTACAGTGCTTTTACCTGACCCTGCAGGACCATCAATTGCAATAATCGGCCTTCTTTTCATCAGAAAAACGTGATCAATTAATCTTGTCTCACCACATCTTATCGCACCAGCCAGTAACGAAATGTTATCCTCAAGCCTTGCTTTTTGGAGTGTATGAGGGTGTAAATGTTCTAAATATTCAATTGAAATTTTTCTTGCTGATAGCTTTTTAGTCAATTTGTTTAAATTGATTTTTTTTTCTTTTTGAAAATTTTTTTTTGCTTCTAATAACTCACTTGAAAAAAACCTAATCAATTTTCTTTCGTTTTTTGATAAATGTACATTACGTGAACTTAAAGGAATTCCATCAAAATCTCTTTGTGTAGGAATAGATTTAATAGCAACATTTAATTTCTTTCTTTGGACAAGATTTTTTATAATTAAAAGTTGTTGCCAATCTTTTTCTCCTAAGTAAAGATTTTTGGGCTTGATTAGATTAAGTAATCTATAAACTACTGTACAAACCCCATCAAAATGTCCAATTCTATTTAATCCACATAATGCAGAAGATAATTCTATTTGAGCTTTTAGTAATTTGATATTTTTATTATTCGGTGGATATATATCTTCATTGCTTGGGATGAAGATGACATCTGCGCCATTTGAAAATGAAATTTTTATATCATTATCAATTGTTTTAGGGTAATTCTCTAAATCTAACTTGTTATCAAATTGAAGTGGATTAATAAAAATACTTACTAAATTAACATTAGAATTGTCATTTTTTGCTGTTGTTATTAGTTTTATATGTCCATTATGAAGATTACCCATTGTTGGAATGAAGTTAATTTCACTATTAATATTTCTTCTCCAATTTTCGATTTCTTCAGTATTCCTTATGATTAATTTCTCCACTTTGTTTTTTAAAATAAATCTATTTGATAAATAATTACTGGACAAAAGCAATCTTAGGAGGAATATCTATATAGGGAAAGTCTATCATTTTTATTTCATGGATTACAAAACATCAGGTGTTGATATAGAAGCTGGTCGAGAATTTGTTTCTGAAATTAAACAGGCAGTTGAAGGAACTCATTCATCTAATGTGATTGAAGGTATTGGTGGGTTCGGAGGTTTGTTTAGAATTCCTATCGATTGTTTTAAAAAACCAGTTCTTGTTTCAGGAACTGATGGTGTTGGTACAAAATTAGAATTAGCCCAAAGTAAAAACTTTCACTTTGAGGTTGGTATTGATTTAGTTGCAATGTGTATGAATGATATTATTACTAGCGGAGCTAAACCTTTATTTTTTCTCGATTATATTGCTACTGGTAAACTTGATAAGAAACAATTATTGAGGGTTGTGCAGGGTATTTCACATGGTTGCAGAGAAAATAACTGTTCATTACTTGGTGGAGAAACTGCTGAAATGCCAGGATTTTATTCAAAAAATAAGTATGATCTTGCGGGATTTTGTGTAGGAATAGTTGATGAGGATAAGCTTATTAATGGTAAAAAAGTATCTGAAAATGATCTAATAATTGCTTTAAAAAGTAATGGAGTTCATAGTAACGGATTTAGTTTAATAAGAAAAATAATTCAAAACAATAATCAAATAGATAAAGAATTTAAAAAAGTTTCTCACTTAAATTTTTATGATGAGTTATTGAAACCTACAAAAATTTACAATAATTTGATTAACCAAATTTTATCTGAAAATATAGAAATTAAAGCAATGTCTCATATTACTGGAGGAGGAATTCCAGAAAATTTACCAAGATGTATTCCGTCTGAATTTATTCCTTATATCAATACCAGTTCTTGGGAAATACCTATTTTATTTAAATTCCTTAAAGATGAAGGATCGATTCCTAAAAAAGATTTTTGGAATACTTTCAATCTTGGTGTGGGATTTTGTTTAATAATTGATAAACAATTTAAGGACGCGGTATTAACCATTTGTAAAGATCATGACATAGATAGTTGGGAAATTGGAAAGATAGTTCGAAAAAATGATTCAACAAATAGTAAATTTTTGCCAGAAATCTTAACCTAAAATTTTTTATATTTTTTCAATGAGTTTTAAAAAATTATTTTTTATACCCAAATGAAAAAGTTAAGTGTAATATAATAAAATTACCGCCGAATTATATCGGAAGTTTAAGTATTAAGATTTACCCTTTATTCAATGCCCTTTGCAAATAATCAAAGAATTACACGTAGACGTAGTTCAGCTGGCCCTACACCTCCAAAAAGACCATTAGGTAATAATTCTGAATCATTTGGTAGACAGGCTCAAGGCCCAAGACCAACTTTCTTGACATTAAGGGATCATGGGAAAGTTTTTGTCGCTGATTTACCTAATTTGTCCGATGGCCAATTAGCGCATATTAGTAAGGAAGCTAATGAAGTTTTAAATAGTTTGGAAAAAAGACTTAATGATCTTGAAAATGAACCTAATGTTAGTAATCCTGAAAACGATACGCTGATAAAAGCCTCTACCAAAAGAGATGTCACACTAAGGTTTATTAAATCAATAGAGGAAGAACAAGAACATAGAAAGAATAATCCTGCTTTACGAGATGCTGCATCTGAATCGTTACCGAGAACTTTTCTTGAGGTTGCTAGACATAGATTGCCTGGAGCAACTTTTGATTCACTACTACGAGAGGCTCTTGAAGCTTGTGCAGTTGATGAGAGTTCTGAAGAAAATCAAGTTATTGATGAGCCTAAAGAAACTGTAAAAATTATGGATATACCCTCCTCCAACACAAATGCTTCACTTGTTGTTAGTATCGATTCAAGTGATGATTCCAAGAATGACTCTATTTGATTCAACACAAAAAATAATAAGTCTTAAAGACCAAAATAATTCAAAAATTAACCTTACTTCAGAGAAAGATCCCATTTTATGTAATCATTGCAAAAGGACTGCATCAAATGGTGTTAGATGTTTAGGAATGTGTGTTGCAGATAATGATTACTAAATTATTCAAATATATATAAATAAATCATCTGATGAAAATAATTAATAAATCCATTTAATTTTATTTATTAATCGATATAGAGTATTATTTATCAATAATAAAGAAAAGATTTTTTCTATATATCAATAAGTAATTGAAACTTGATAACCCTTATTATTTAAAATTGAAGTTCTTCGAAAACTTCATCATTAAATGCGTAAAAACATTAAATAAGGCGGCACCCAGATTCGAACTGGGGATAAAGGATTTGCAATCCTCTGCCTTACCACTTGGCCATGCCGCCGAAAAAGATTCGATTAAATCTTTTTATGATCTTAACAGTAAGGTGTCTCATTCTATATTGTTTATATGCAATGGTCATGGAGAAGATGTAATAGCATCGGAAATAATAAAAAGATTACTAAAAAAAATTAAAAATAAAAATATTGAAGTTTTGCCGTTGGTAGGAAATGGAGATGTATTTAATTCCATAAAATCAAAGAATTTTCGTAAAATAGGATATTTAAAAGAACTGCCTAGTGGAGGTTTTAGTAATCAAAGTCTGAAGGGATTTGTGCTTGATTTGTTTGCAGGATTTTTAATCGATAATTTAAGAAATTTTCTACTTATAAAGCAGAAGTCAAAAAATAACTGCAAAATTATCGCTGTAGGAGATTTCTTGCCATTACTTTATGCTTGGAGTTCAGAATGCGAATTTAGTTTTATTGGAACTCCAAAAAGTGATCATACTTGGAGTAGTGGCCCAGGTTGGGAGTTAAGCGATTTTTATCATAAGTTGAAAGGTTCTGAATGGGATCCATGGGAAATGTTTTTAATGAAATCTCCAAGATGTAAAAATTTAATAATGAGAGATAAAATTACAGCTAATAATTTGAATAAAAAAAATATTGACGCAAAATACTTTGGTAATCCAATGATGGATTTTGTTAATGTTACAAACGAGAAGATATCAAATATTATTTCTTTTAAAAGGATTATTTTATTAGTTGGAAGTAGATACCCTGAAGCCCTTAAAAATCTTGATAATTTTCTTAATTGTTTGCAAGATTTTGATTTATCAAAGGATTTGGTAATACTTTTGCCTTTGAGCATTAATGCGAATGTGATTCAAATTCAAAGTTATTTAAATAAATATGGTTTTATAAAGCAGAGTAAAGTTAAATTTCTAATTGATGAAGATTCAGTATGGAAAAAGAAAGATCAATATGTAGTAATTGGAAAAGGTAAATTCAATTCATGGGCCAATATGGCAGAAGTTGGCTTGTCTAATGCAGGAACTGCTACAGAGCAAATTACTGGCCTTGGAATTCCATCTCTTTCTCTACCGGGACCTGGACCACAATTCACAAAATCATTTGCAAAAAGGCAATCAAGATTATTGGGAGGTAGTGTTTTAGTTTGCAAGAACAAAAAAATTCTTTTAAAACGTTTAAGTTTACTTTTGAAAGGAAAAGTTGATAGGTTAGAACAAGCAAAAATTGGGAAAAAAAGAATGGGTGAATCTGGAGCAAGTAAGAAAATCGTAGATGCCATAAACCTTCATTTGTTATCTTAGTAAATGGCACTAGCTTATTAATTCTTTATATGTATCCAATAAATGATCGGCAATATCTAAAAATTTGTTCAGAGATTGCAAAACTTATGAGTATAAGTTTATCTTCTGCTAAGAAGAAAGTAGAAATTCAAATTGCAAAAGAAGGCTCGAAAACTATTCAAGAAAAAATACAAGTTGCGCAAAATGTCTTAAAAATTTGTGAAAAAAATGATGGGGATAAACTGAGTTCTTCAAGAATACTTGATAAACTTATGGAAACAATTGAGGGTGAAGATAATTTTTTAACTGAAGATTGATTTTTTAATGTTCAAATATATTTGAGAATTTCAGTATGTCTAAATCAGCATGTACAGAAACTGTTTCGAAACATTTTTGAGCTAATTCATATCTATTCTCTCTTTCTAAGATAACTTTTAATTTATGCATAGCTTCAATTAAATATCTAACATCGTTTGCTGCATAATCTAATTGATCTTTTGTTAAATCTTTGTTACTACCCCAATCACTACTTTGCGAGCTTTTATCCAGTTCTACTCCTAACAATTCATTAATTAAATCCTTTAAACTGTGTTTATTTGTATAAGTTCTTGCCAACTTACTAGCAATTTTTGTACAAAAAATATTTTTTGTATTAATTTCAAGATTGCATTTTAGAGCTGCTACATCAAATCTCGCATAGTGAAATATTTTAGTGATTTTGTCATCTTCAAGAAGTGCTTTTAAATAAGGTGAAGAAGATGTATTAAGTTCGATTTTTATACAGGATGTTCTTTTGAATTCATTGCATATTTGCACTAAACAGAGCCTATCTCTTCCATGAATTAAGCCCATTGCTTCAGTGTCAATAGCTAGGTAAGATGATTTTCTATAAAGATTGTATAAATCTGCTGTTAAATCGCTATAAAGAAGATCAATATTTTTATTTTCAATCGTCATTTTTAATAAGTATTAAAAGTAATTTAGGATTTAGAATATTAATTAAGATTTTATTTAATTAAGAATTTTTATCTAATACGAATATTTTACAGAATAATTCTAAAAAATTATAATATGATGTAACTTTAATTTTTATTCTCGAGTTACTAGAAAATTTATTTAATGTCCTATTCCTTAAATTCAACATTATTGCTAACAATACTCTTGGCCATAGGATTATTTTTTTTTCTTAGGGCTTCCAGTAAAGATAGAACAACCATAGTTGAGATTTCATCTTCTCAGCAGCCAGTTAAGGTTTTAAATGGTTTATGCGAATGGCTTAACTTGAGGGGATGGAAGCAAACTGGAGGAGATTTTGAACAAAGAATTTTAATATTCAAGGGTCAAGTTGTTTCTAGTAAATTTTTAGCAATTTTTTTAGGTTTTCTTGGTGGTTTTGGTTCTTGCGCTTTGGGATTAGTAATTATTCAAATATATCCTAAATTAGGTTGGTGGCCTATTCTTTTGGGTTTAATTGGTGGCCCTTTGTCTGGAATAGTTTATTTTAAAAAATCAGCGAGAGAGGAGAAATTTGAATTAAGGTTGATCAACGAAAATAAAAATGATTTAACTTTCATGAGACTAAGAGCACATAGGGATGAATTAATCTCTTTAGAAAATGAACTTGGAGAAAAACTTCAATTAAAAAGTGATGGTTCTTTATTTAAGACACCTATTTAAGATACTTTTAAAAGTTATTCGATAATTTTTAATCAAAAATATTATTCTCTCTACAAAATTTCTCTAACTCTTTATCATTTAACCAATCTTGGGGTTTTGTAAAAATTGATGTGAGAAATTCCTCTCGAGAACCCTTTTTAGCTTTATATCCATACTCCCATCTGGCTAAAGGCGGTAAGGACATTAATATAGATTCAGTCCTGCCGTTTGTTTGTAGTCCAAAAATCGTCCCTCTATCCCAAACTAAATTGAATTCTACATATCTACCTCTTCGATATAGCTGGAATTCTCTTTCCTTAGATGAATAATTTTGAGCAGCTCTATTTTCAATAATGGGCAAATATGAAGGGAGGAATGCCTGCCCACAGTTTTCCGCGAGAGAAAATAAATTATCCCAATTTAGATTTGAATTAACAATATTTTGCGAAGCTTTTGATGCTTCTCCATTTTGATTATTTCCTCTATAAATATCGCCTGAACCATCTTGATAATCATAAAAAATACCTCCTATGCCTCTAGATTCATTTCTATGCTTCAAGAAGAAATATTCATCACACCATGGTTTGAAAACTTTATGCAAATTTTTATCCACTTTCTCACAAGCTTTTTTATGCTCGTTATGAAAATTTCGCACATCAGATAGATATGGATAAAAAGGGGTTAAGTCTGCACCTCCTCCAAACCACCAAACAGGACCAGCTTCGAAATATCGATAATTCAGATGAACTGTAGGAATATAAGGATTCTTAGGATGCAAAACCATAGAAGTTCCCGTAGCAAACCATTCATGACCTTTTGCTTCGGGCCTTTGAGAGATTATAGATTGAGGTAATTCTTTTCCCTGTACTTCAGAGAAATTTACTCCTGCTTGCTCAAAAATAGAACCATTTTGCAATACTCTTGATCTCCCACCACCGCCTTCGTCTCTTAGCCAGGATTCTTCTATAAATTTTCCTTGGCCATCTACATTTTCGAGTCCTGAACAAATTTTCTCTTGTAGAGTCAATAAGAGATTTTTAGTTTTTTCTCTCGAGTTTTTAGGAGGTTCTCTGAACATGTAATTAGTAAATCTTGAAGAAAAAATTTTTTGGATAATTATAGGTTTCCCTTTATAATTTCTCTTAGGAGGTCTTTATTGCCTATTATTTGATAGTTCGACATAGTTCTTAATCTTTTAAACAGTCGACTACCTTGTCAAAATATTTAAAAATTTAATGACCACTATAGAAGATGCGAATTTTGCTTTACAAAAAGTTCTAGATGCTGGATCACAGAAAAATGTAATTGAATTAGCTTGGATTAAAAACGTAAGAGTAACTATACCAAGAGTAATCGTAACATTATCATTACCATCATTTGCAAATTCTCAGAGAGATAGAATTGTAAAAGAGGTTAGAAAAGTACTACTTGATTTTGAAGATATTGATGATGTTCAAATAGAGATAGATAATGATCCTTCCAAAACAGAATCCAAAACTCAAGGTAATTTTCCTGAGCTGCAGAAGATCGATGGTATTCAAAATATCATAGCTGTTAGTAGTGGTAAAGGCGGAGTTGGAAAAAGTACCATTGCAGTTAATCTCGCTTGTTCTCTAGCTAAATTAGGCTTAAAAACTGGTTTGCTAGATGCGGATATATATGGACCTAATACTCCATCAATGATGGGGGTTGCTGAAGAGAATCCAAAGGTTAAAGAAGGTAGTGGCAGTGATCAAAGGTTAATACCAATAAATAAATATGGAATTTCTTTGGTATCAATGGGTTTCCTAATAGAAGAAGGTCAACCTGTTATATGGAGAGGACCAATGCTTAACAGTATTATCCGACAATTTTTGTACCAAGTTGAATGGAATAATCTTGATTTTTTGGTTATTGACTTGCCTCCAGGCACTGGGGATGCTCAAATATCCCTATCTCAATCTGTGCCTATTTCTGGAGCAATTGTTGTCACTACTCCTCAACAAGTATCTTTGCAAGATGCAAGGAGGGGATTGGCAATGTTTAAACAACTCGAAGTGCCTTTACTCGGAATTGTAGAAAATATGTCAGTATTTATTCCTCCGGATATGCCAAGTAAAAAATATGAAATTTTTGGTAAAGGTGGTGGACAAACATTAGCTAAAGAAAGTGATTTGCCATTATTAGCCCAAATCCCTATCGAAATTCCTCTCGTTGATGAAAGCAATAAAGGTGTACCAATCTCAATAAGCCAGCCAAATAAAGAAAGTTCTATTGCATTTGGTAATTTAGCTCAGTTAATTAAGAATCAATTTGTTAGCAGATAATTGATGTTTAGGAGAATTTTTTTATTAAATAAGAGAGGATTTTTACCAAAAAAAGACAATTTTCATAGAGGTTTTTTATTTTCTCCAGTACTTTTAATTCCCCTTTTTTTAGTTATTATTTCGGGTTTATTAATAAAAAGTATTCAGGGTGATTTTTTAGTATCTAATTATCTGAGTCACATATTAACTGGTTTTTTAGGTTATTTTTTGGCATTTTTTATTTCTTATATACCTTTAGAGAGAATTAGAAAGTATTTGATTCCATTTTATTTTTGCACTTTAATATCCTTATTTTTAATTTATTTTTTTGGGATCTCAGTTTCTGGAGCTCAAAGATGGCTAAATTTGGGAATTTTTTCTTTTCAGCCCTCAGAAGTTGCTAAATTAAGCACTGTATTAACTCTTGCTTTAGTACTTGACAAAAAAATAATTTCACAAATAAGAGATTTAATATTTCCTTTATCAGTAGTCATTATTCCTTGGCTATTAATTTTTTTTCAACCGGACTTAGGGACCTCTTTAGTTTTATTATTTTTGACAGGTGTGATGCTCTATTGGTCTCAAATGCCCATAGAGTGGATTTTGTTATTAGTGTTTTGTGCTGTTACTTCTATATTATATTTAACCCTCCCAACTGTTCTTATTTTCTGGATCCCATTTGTAGGATATGTTGCTTATAGATCTTCGAAAAAGAAAATTATTTTTTCTGCTCTTGCCATTGTGTTCCATTTATTAGTTGCAAAATTGACACCAATTTTGTGGCAATATGGATTAAAAGAATATCAAAAAGATAGATTAGTTTTATTTTTAGATCCAAATAGAGATCCATTGGGTGGTGGTTATCATTTGATACAGAGCAAAATTGCAATTGGTTCTGGAGGATTATTTGGGACTGGTTTGTTGCAAGGTAAGCTGACTAATTTGCAATTTATACCAGAACAACATACTGATTTCATATTCAGTGCTTTAGGGGAGGAATTGGGTTTTGTCGGGTGCATAATAGTTTTATTTTTGTTCTTTTTTTTGATTAAAAAACTTATTAATACCGCAACAAATGCTAGAACTAAATTTGAATCTCTAATTGTTATTGGCATAGCCTCAACTTTTTTATTCCAAATAATTATTAACTTATTTATGACTATTGGATTAGGACCAGTTACTGGAATTCCCCTTCCTTTTATGAGCTATGGTCGAACTTCATTGTTTACAAATTTTATATCTATTGGATTTGTTTTATCTATATTGAAACGTTCTAGATCACTAAGAAGTTGATGAAATCACAAATAACTATAAAAAAAATTCAAGACCTTTTGATTAAAGGAGTTCAAACCATATATGTGGATGATGATACATCCAGAAGAATGTGGTGGGCTTCTTTAGAAGTTATTCAAAAAGATTTCCTATCTAATAATTATAAAAACGGGGGAATTTGGGTTGCCTCGCCTTTGCCAGCTTTTAATGATAAAAAGTTTTTAAATCAACTTCAAGGATGGCTTTGGGCTCCTGAGGGGTTTCCATACTTTCAAAATGAGAATGCAGGTTTTTTACCAGTCAATGATTCAGACAAGATAAAAAAAGAGTTCGATTTATTTAGCAATTATAAAGTTTTAAGTCTTAGTCAAGAAGATGGTTATGAACCTTTTTTGATGATAATCACCCCAAATTTTCAATGTATATTATCAATAGTAGGAGAAAAAGATAAGAAAATTCTATTAATGAAGTGTGATGAAGAAAGCCTAAAACTTTCAATTGAATTAATGCATACAAAATTAAATCAAGTAAATTATGATGAAGGAGTAAAGTTTCGCAACGCAATCAATACTTTAGGTAACCTTAATATTAATAATCAATTTGAAAAATTATTTTGGCCAACATTGTCAGCAAAATTAGCAAATATTGCTCCAAACAATAATATACAGAATTTTGAAAAAAACGATGAAAAAAATTTGCAAATCACTGAAGCAAAATTATTACGTGCAATATCTCATGAAGTAAGGACACCTTTGGCAACAATAAGAACCTTAATAAGTTCTACTTTAAAAAAATATAAGATGGACGAATCAATGAAAAATCGTTTAATGCAAATAGATAATGAGTGTAATGAACAAATTGATAGGTTTGGTTTAATCTTTAACGCAGCAGAATTAGTTAGTAATGACGTTCCGTCGTTAAATAACTTGGCAAAAATTAATTTAGCTGAAATTTTTAAAAAGCTTTCTCCTTTATGGAATAAACAATTAAGTCGTCGTGGGATTTCTTTAAAGATTGATATCCCCAATCAACTTCCGCAAATTTTGAGTGATGCTGAAAAATTGGAATTAATGTTAAGTGGATTAATTGATAAAAATACTAGAGGGTTAAAAGAAGGTAGTACATTAATTTTAGAATTAAGACCAGCTGGTCAAAAACTTAAACTTCAATTAAAAGTACACAAATTAGAAAGTAATCAAAAAGAAATTCTAAAAAAAGATAATGGTTCTGATATTGGACCTGTTTTAAATTGGAATCCTCAAACAGGCAGTTTACAACTTAGTCAAAAAGCCACTCAAAAGTTGTTAGCTAGTTTAGGAGGGCATGTCACACAAAGGCGTGATACAGGTTTGACAGTATTTTTTCCGATCTCAGATTCAAAATAAAATGAGAAATAAGTTTTCTATATATTAAATAATGTAGAAAATTTCCAGTAAAATTCGAATTTTGCAAAATATGAATGCTAATTTCTTATTATAAATAACTCAAAATCAAGGATGACTGAAACTTTAGTTGGTCAATTTCCAAAGCATATAGGAAGTACTGGGGGTTTATTAAACTCAGCAGAAACCGAAGAAAAATATGCAATTGTATGGAAAAGTTCAAAGGAGCAAGCATTTGAATTGCCCACCGGTGGAGCGGCTATTATGCATGAAGGTGATAATCTAATGTACTTTGCAAGAAAAGAACAATGCCTTGCATTAGGGACACAATTAAGAGCCTTCAAACCAAGAATTGAAGATTTCAAAATCTACCGAATTTTCCCAGGTGGTGATATTGAATTCTTACATCCCAAAGATGGTGTTTTCTCTGAAAAAGTTAATGAAGGTAGAGAGAAAGTAGGACATAATCCTAGAAGAATAGGTGAGAATCCCAATCCAGCTGGTTTGAAGTTTACAACTAAGAATACTTTTGATTAACTTCCATAAAGTTGATATAAAAGAAGAAAATAATTATAATTTGGGTTGGCATTATTAATATGATCAGCTCACAGAAAGATAGTTTTTTTAAGGCTTACAAAGAAGGTAAAAATTTTATACCTATTATTAAAACTTGGCCAGCAGATTTAGAGACTCCATTGTCAACTTGGTTAAAATTATCATCAAAAGATTCCCATGGTGTTTTTCTTGAATCTGTTGAAGGTGGGGAAAGTTTGGGTAGGTGGAGTATTGTTGCTACTAAACCTCTTTGGGAAGCCGTTTGTTATGGAGAAGAAATAGTTAAAACTTGGAATAATGGCGAAACTGAAACACATAAAGGTGATCCTTTTGACCTTTTAAGAAGTTGGACAAAGGAATATAAGTCAACCATGCTGGATGACTTACCATCAATTGGACAGTTATATGGTTCTTGGGGTTATGAATTAATAAATCGGATAGAACCAAGAGTTCCAATAAATGAAATACCAGAAAACAATATTCCTTATGGTTCTTGGATGTTTTTTGATCAGTTAGTTGTTTTTGATCAACTTAAAAGATGTATTACTGCAGTGGTTTATGCAGATACAACTTCTTCAAAAGAATCTTCGATTGAAGAGTTGTATCGAAACTCAATTTCTAAAATTCAGAATACTAGAAATTTAATGAGAATTCCTCTAAAAGAAAATGAGTTTTTAGATTGGAAAGAAGATGAGAATTTGAATTTAGATCTAGAAAGTAACTGGAAGAAAAAAGATTTTGAGGATGCAGTTCTATCTGCAAAAGAATACATAAGAAAGGGAGATATCTTCCAAATAGTTTTAAGTCAGAGGTTCCAAACTCAAGTTAATAATGATCCCTTTAATTTATATAGAAGTTTGAGGATGGTTAATCCATCTCCATACATGTCATTTTTTGATTTTGGCTCATGGTATTTGATAGGGTCAAGTCCTGAAGTAATGGTTAAAGCTGAAAAAAACAAAAATAGTCAGATTGTTGCAAGCTTAAGACCAATAGCTGGCACAAGACCTAGAGGGATTGATAATCAACAAGACTTGGAATTAGAAAAGGATTTATTAGCAGATCCAAAAGAGATAGCTGAGCATGTAATGCTAATTGATCTTGGGAGAAATGATCTTGGAAGAGTTTGTGAAATTGGTACTGTAGAGGTCAAGGATTTAATGGTTATTGAGAAATATTCACATGTTATGCATATAGTTAGTGAAGTTGAGGGAATCTTAAAAAAAGATGCAGACGTATGGGATTTGCTAAAAGCCTCTTTTCCCGCTGGGACAGTAACTGGTGCGCCAAAAATAAGAGCTATGCAATTGATTAAGGACTTTGAAAAAGATGCTAGAGGACCTTATGCTGGCGTTTATGGATCTATTGATATTAATGGTGCACTAAATACGGCAATTACGATAAGAACTATGATAGTTAAACCTTCAAGAGATGGGAAATATGATGTATCAGTGCAAGCAGGAGCTGGAATTGTTGCTGATTCGTTTCCTGAAAATGAATATCAAGAGACTATAAATAAAGCAAAGGGGATACTAAAAGCATTAGCATGTTTGGATAAATAAATGAATCAAAATAATCTTTATAAGGGTTTTGAGGTCGAACTTTTCACAGGTTCTTTAAATTCTCATATTGGTGTTTCGGCTGAAATTGAGAAAAAATTCCCTGATTTTGTAAAAGAGCCAGATAACAGAAATGTCGAATACATTACAAAACCTGAAAAAGACTATAAATTTTTACACGAGAAATTAATAACTCCAAGAAAAAAGTTGAGACGATGGCTAAACGAAAAAGAGTTAACAATCATACCTTCATCCACTCTTTGTTTTAAACACGATATTCAATTTCAAAGATCTGATATTGATAATGTTTATCATCAATTTATACAAGATAATTATGGAACCTCTATTGCGACTTCAAGTGTACATATAAACATAGGAATAGATGATTTAGATAAGCTTTTTGCGGCTATCAGACTAATAAGATCTGAGGCTGCTTTATATCTATCCCTAAGTGCTAGTTCACCTTTTTTAAATAATAAAATTACGGAGAATCACTCTCAAAGATGGATGCAGTTTCCCAAAACACCAAGTAAGGTGCCTTTTTTTGTAAATCATAATTCTTATATCCATTGGATCGAGGAAAATATAGCTAATAAAAATATGCAAAATATCAGGCATTTTTGGTCTTCAATCCGACCAAATGGTCCACAAAGACCTTTAATCCTTGATCGTTTAGAATTAAGAATTTGTGATTTTGTTTACGATATTAATTTGCTTTTAGGGATAACGGCCATGATAGAACTAAGGATTTTAAATCTTTTTGAAAATTTAAATACCTTAGATCCTTTGAATGCAAGTATTTTTTCTATGGATCAATTATCAGAAATATGTGATCAAAATGAAATAAATGCTGCTAAAGATAGTCTTAATTCAGAGCTAATTCACTGGCAAAATGGCAAAAAAGTTATTTGTAGGGCCTGGATTCAAAACTTATTATCAGATTTATTATCAACCGCAGAAAAATTTAATATGAAACATCTTTTGAAACCTATCTATAAAGTGCTTGAAGAAGGTAATCAATCAATGAAATGGATCAATCAATATGAAACAGGTTTTTCTATTGAGCAGATAATGAAAATTTCTATAGAAGATATGATAGATAGTGAAGAGAATGTTTGATTATTCAAATAAATATTTGATCTCAATATTTTCACTTGTGACATAATAATTGTATGGAATCTTTTCAACAGATAAAAAATAATAACGTGGATCTGATAAGTAACAATGATCCACTTGATAAAAATCGCCTTCTAATAGAGGATCTATGGGAATCTGTGCTCAGAGAAGAATGCCCGGATGATCAAGCAGAGAGATTAATTCAGCTAAAAGAATTAAGTTATTCGAAACAGATTGATGGCAATAGTTCAAAAAATTTTAAAAGTGAAATAGTTGACATTGTAAATTCTATGGATTTGGCAGAATCTATTGCAGCAGCAAGAGCATTTTCATTATATTTCCAACTAGTTAATATATTGGAACAAAGAGTTGAGGAAGATAGATATATTCATAGCTTTACCAATAAAAATGTTCAAAAATCGCCCGATAATCTTGATCCTTTTGCCCCTGCATTGGCTAGACAAAATGCTCCAGTTACTTTTAGAGAACTATTTTATAGGCTTAGGAAATTAAATGTACCTCCAGGTAAATTAGAGGCTTTATTGCAGGAAATGGATATTCGTCTAGTTTTTACTGCACATCCGACAGAGATAGTAAGACATACTATTAGACATAAGCAAACTCGAGTAGCAAATTTGTTAAAAAAAATACAAGTTGAGCAATTTTTAACAAAAGAAGAAAAAATTTCTTTGAAAACTCAATTAAAAGAGGAAGTAAGACTTTGGTGGAGAACAGATGAATTACATCAATTTAAACCTTCAGTTTTAGACGAAGTAGATTATGCATTACATTATTTTCAACAAGTTTTATTCAATGCAATGCCTCAATTGAGAGGTAGGATCGCTGAAGCGTTAACCGAAAATTATCCAGATGTTCAGATGCCCTCTGAATCTTTTTGTAACTTCGGTTCTTGGGTTGGCTCTGATAGGGATGGTAATCCATCGGTTACTCCTGAGATAACATGGAGAACTGCTTGCTACCAACGGCAGTTGATGTTGGAAAGATATATTATTGCCACATCTAATCTTAGAGATCAATTGAGTGTCTCAATGCAATGGAGTCAAGTAAGTTCTTCTCTATTAGAGTCATTAGAGACAGATAGAGTTAAGTTCCCACAAATCTATGAAGCTAGGGCTACAAGATACAGATCAGAACCTTATAGATTGAAATTGAGTTATATTTTAGAAAAATTAAAGTTAACACAAGAAAGGAATAATTTATTAGCTGATAGTGGTTGGAAATTTGACTCAGAGGGGGAAACTAATACTAAAAATTTGGATAAAGTTGAAAACTTATACTATAAATCAATTAGCGAATTTACTTATGATCTCGAACTAATTAAAAATAGTCTGATTAGTACAGATTTAACTTGCGAAGCAGTAAATACCTTACTTACTCAGGTTCATATTTTTGGATTTTCTTTAGCAAGTTTAGATATTCGTCAAGAAAGCACGAGACATAGTGACGCAATAAATGAGCTTACAAATTATCTTGATTTATCTGTGAAATATGATCAAATGTCTGAGGAAGAAAAAATTAAATGGCTTGTAGACGAGTTAAATACAAAAAGGCCTTTAATACCCTCTGAGGTGAACTGGACAAAAACCACAGATGAAACTTTTTCGGTTTTTAAAATGGTAAAGAGATTACAACATGAATTCGGAAGTCGCATCTGTCATTCTTACGTAATTTCCATGAGTCATAGTGCATCTGACTTGCTTGAAGTTCTCTTGCTAGCAAAAGAAATGGGACTTCTTGATCAAAAGTCACAAAAGTCGAAATTATTAGTTGTTCCTCTTTTTGAAACTGTTGAAGACCTTAAAAGAGCACCAGCAGTGATGGAAAAGTTATTTGAATTAGATTTTTACAAATCATTATTGCCAAAAGTTGGCGAATCTTTTAAACCTCTGCAAGAATTAATGCTTGGTTATTCTGATAGCAATAAAGATTCAGGGTTTGTTTCTAGTAATTGGGAAATTCATAGAGCCCAAATAGCTCTTCAAAATCTTGCGAGTAAAAATAATATATTGCTAAGACTTTTTCATGGGAGAGGGGGCTCTGTAGGTAGAGGGGGAGGACCTGCCTATCAGGCAATCTTGGCTCAACCAAGCGGAACTTTAAAAGGGCGAATAAAAATTACAGAACAAGGTGAAGTTTTAGCTTCCAAATATAGTCTTCCTGAATTGGCTTTGTACAATCTTGAAACTGTTACCACTGCTGTTATTCAAAATAGTTTGGTAAATAATAGACTTGACGCTACTCCAGAATGGAATCAATTAATGTCTAGGCTGGCAGAAACATCAAGGTCCCACTACAGAAAATTAGTGCATGAGAATCCTGATTTATTAAATTTCTTTCAAGAGGTTACGCCAATAGAGGAAATAAGTAAATTACAGATTTCTAGCAGGCCTGCGAGAAGAAAAAAAGGTGCGAAAGATTTGTCAAGTTTAAGAGCTATTCCATGGGTATTTGGTTGGACTCAAAGTAGATTTCTTCTGCCAAGTTGGTTTGGTGTAGGTACTGCATTATCATCTGAATTAAATTCAGACCCAAAACAAATTGAACTATTAAGGGTTTTGCATCAAAGATGGCCATTTTTTAGGATGCTTATATCTAAGGTAGAGATGACCTTATCTAAGGTGGATTTGGAAGTTGCTAGATATTATGTTGACACTCTTGGCAGTAAAGAAAATAAAGATTCTTTTGATGATATTTTTGAAGTAATTTCTAAAGAATATAATCTTACAAAATCTTTAATACTTGAAATTACTGGTAAAAATAGACTCCTCGAATCTGATAGAGACTTGAAATCATCAGTAAGCCTTAGAAATAAGACTATTATCCCATTGGGATTTTTGCAGGTTTCCCTTTTGAGAAGACTTAGAGACCAAACAAGACAACCCCCAATTAGCGAGTTTCTTATCGATAAAGATGAATCTAGAAGAGCTTATAGTAGAAGTGAACTATTAAGGGGGGCTCTTTTAACTATTAATGGGATAGCAGCTGGCATGAGAAATACAGGTTGATAATTGCAATATTTTCCTAAAAAAAAACTTGTTCTTCCAGAAGGTTATTTTGTTAACTCTTCTAAGATCCCACTAGCTAAAGAAGTGAATAAACTGTTAGCGAATTGTGGCTGTGAAATATTTCCAATAAAACCTCTTTCTGAGGCTATTCATAAAAGTAATTTCTTTTTTACCATACAGAATGAATTAAATAATAAATTATATGGCTTTGTAAGGGTTACGTCCGACAGGGGATTGAATGCTAACTTATGGAATTTAAGTGCAGCACCAGGTAATAATCAGCAACTTTATTATTTAATATTGCTTCAAGCAACACTTGAGAAAATTAATAGAGAAATGCCTGGATGCAGTATTTCTGTCCAAGCCCCAGTTTCTTCTTTCAGTAGTTTAGAAGAAAGTGGATTCATACTAGATCCAAATGGAATAAGAGTGATGGGATATAAACTTTAAAAGCAGGTTACGAGCATGGAGGGATTCGAACCCCCGACTCTCAGAACCGGAATCTGATGCTCTATCCAACTGAGCTACATGCCCTTTAATTTTTCAATTTCTTTAAAGAAAATCGAAATATTCTAAACTTAGCTAATTTAATTAATGAATGCATAAAAAAAATTTTTTTAAATAAATTAAAAATTAAAAATTTTCGGAACCATAAAAGTTTTGAAATTGATCTAAGAGAACAAAGAGCAATCGTTCTCGGCTGTAATGGTATCGGTAAATCCAACTTACTTGAATCTATTGAATTTTTAAGTCAATTAAAATCTAATAGAGCATTAAGTGATAAAGATTTAATAGAAAATGATAGTGATATGGCTGTTGTTATAGGACAAATAGATTTTAAGGATGATATAAAGTTAAATTTATTTCGAAAAGGACCTAAAAGAATTTATGTTAATGAATCAATCTTGAAAAGACAGAGTGAAATAAAAAATTATATTCGGAGTGTATGTTTCTGCTCTAATGATATAGATATTGTTAGAAGTGAACCCAGTTTTCGAAGAATATGGATTGATAAAATTGTATCTCAGCTCGAACCAGTCTATTTAGATTTGATAAGTAGATTTAATAGGCTTTTAAAACAAAGAAGTCATTTTTGGCGTTCAGAAGGCTATCTAAACAATCAATCCACAGACATAATTGAAAGCTTTGATATTCAAATGTCAATAATAAGTTCAAGAATTTTTAGGCGCAGAAGAAGAGCTTTATTAAAAATAAAACCATATGTTGAATATTGGCATAATCACTTAAGTAAATCTAAAGAGCAAATTGGCATAAATTATCTTTCTGGGATACAAAATATAATTACAGAAGAAGAAGAAGAAGAAGAAGTTATTAGTAAAAAAATTATAGAACAACTATTAAATCAGCGTTCAATCGAAGCATTGACTGGCAAATGTAATTTTGGACCTCATCGTGATGATATTGAGTTTTTAATTAATAATTTTTCGATAAGAAAATATGGTTCATCTGGTCAGCAAAGAACCTTTATCTTAGCTTTAAAAATGGCCGAACTAGATTTACTAACTAAAACATTAAATGTCCCTCCAATACTTATATTGGATGACGTCTTGGCGGAACTAGATATGACTAGACAAAATTTGTTATTAAATTCTGTTGGTAAAGAAAGTCAATGTTTTATAAGTGCGACACATTTAAACAAATTTAATCAGTCTTTTTTAGGCCCTTCACAAATGATTTACTTATAATTCTAAAAGTTATGATTTTTAGCTAATCTTATACTCATACAAATTTTTTAATGGAAGTCCACAAAAAAAATCAAAATTTAAGTTCTTTCAGTAATGACCAAATTTTAAGTCATCAAAGTAAACACTTTTTGTTGGAACTTTATAGATGTGATTACGAAAAATTAAATGATGAATCTTTTTTGCGATGTACCTTAAACAGAGCTGCCAAATTGGCAAAGGCAACAGTTCTAAATTTGATAAGTAATAAATTTGATCCTCAGGGCGTTACAGCAATAGCATTACTAGCTGAATCCCATATTTCAATACATACTTGGCCTGAGTCTAATTATTCTGCTGTAGATATCTTTACATGTGGTCAAAATATGATGCCACAACTTGCTAGTGAATATTTAATCGAAGCTTTGAAAGCTGAAGAACATTACCTGCGTGTCATTGAGCGAAATCCACCTGCAGCAATTTTTAATGAGATTAGAACAGCTGTATAACTTGTAATATTTATCTATTGAGTTTGCCGCTTATTAGTCCTTCAAGATCTAGGCTTGTACAATTGAATCCTAAACTTGAAAAATATCTAACTAAATCGCTAAAATTATATTTTTTAAAAAAATACTCTAATTTATTTTTGGGAATTTCTATTCTTGCTGTTGAACCCTGACATCTTACTCTAACCACTGATAAACCACCTTCTTTAAGGTATTCTTCTGCCTTTTCAACCATTTTAAGCCTCTCACTGGTTATTTCATGCCCATAAGGAAATCTAGATGCCAAGCAAGGCTGAGCAGGTTTATCCCACCAAGGGAACCCTAACGCTCTTGATATATCTCTAATATCTTGTTTCGAGAATTCAAATATTGCGAGTGGAGAAATAACTCCAGCTTTTTTTGCTGCTTGTATTCCAGGCCTGTAATCTTTCAGATCATCAAGATTAACTCCATCTAAAACATTTTTGTAATTTAGTTTTTTTGATAAATAGGTTGTATGTTTATGAAGCTCTTTTTTACATGCAAAGCACCTGTCCTTAGGATTGTCACTATAACTTGTTTGGTCTAACTCTGATGTTTTAATTTCTAAATGCTTTACTCCTATCCATTTTGCTTGGCTTCTTGCTTCTTCACGAAGTGTGTTGGCTAATGCAGGTGAAATTCCAGTAATTGCAACAGCTTCGTCACCTAATTGCTCGAATGCTAATGATGCGACCAAAGTGCTATCTACACCTCCTGAATAAGCAATACAAACGCTATCCAGACTCTTAATGTATCTTCTTATTGTATAAAGCTTTTCACTTTGTTCATCAGAGAGTATTTCTAGTTGATTGAACATGCTAATTACTTTAAAATTCGAATTACCTATGGATAGGTTGAAATTATTATTAAATTTTTAATAATATTCATTTCCATATTCTAGATTAAATTTATTCACCTTGCTCAATTGACCAATACAAGTAGAAATAGAGGAATTGGAATCGTCACAGCAAGTGACAGTCAAGAGAGATCAAAAGGTCAATTGCATATTTATGATGGGGAAGGTAAGGGTAAAAGCCAGGCTGCTTTGGGTGTTGTGCTTAGGACAATTGGATTGGGAATATGCGAAAAAAGACAATCAAGAGTTTTACTTCTGAGATTTTTGAAAGGTCCGGAGAGGACATATGACGAGGATGCTGCTATAGAAGCTTTGCAAAGAGGCTTTCCACACTTAATAGACCATGTAAGGACAGGAAGATCTGAATTCTTTACTGCTGATCAAGTGACAAAGTTTGATATCGGTGAGGCCGAGAGAGGGTGGAATATTGCTAAAGGAGCAATTGCTAGTTCACTTTATTCTGTAGTTGTACTAGATGAATTGAATCCAGTTCTCGACTTAGGAATGCTTGATATTAAGGAAGTAGTTGATTCTCTTCAAAATCGTCCTGATGGATTGGAAATAATTATTACAGGAAGAGCAGCCCCCCTTTCTTTGGTAAGAATATCGCAACTCCATTCTGAAATGAGACCACGTATAACAGGAGATTTTTCAAAACAAACAGGAAAAAGGAGATTTAACGGTGGAGTTGAGATATATACAGGTGAAGGAAAGGGCAAATCTACAAGTGCACTTGGTAAGGCTCTTCAAGCTATTGGTAAAGGAATATCTCAAGATAAAAGTCATAGAGTTTTAATATTACAGTGGTTAAAAGGTGGTAATGGTTATACCGAAGATGCTGCCATAGAAGCTTTGAGAGAGAGTTACCCTCATTTAGTTGATCATTTGCGTTCAGGTAGAGATGCTATCGTATGGCGAGGTCAGCAACAGCCAATTGATTATGTTGAAGCTGAAAGAGCATGGGAAATTGCTAAAGCTGCTATTTTGTCTGGTTTGTATAAAACAATCATTTTAGATGAATTGAATCCAACTGTTGATTTAGAGCTTCTACCTATGGAATCAATACATCAAACCCTTTTAAAAAAACCAGCAGAAACTGAAGTTATAATTACTGGGAGGTGTAAAAATGAACCTTCCTACTTTGAACTTGCTGATGTCTACTCTGAAATGGTTTGTCATAAGCATTATGCAAATGTTGGAGTTGATTTGAAAAGAGGTGTAGATTACTAAATATTATTAAACTTATTAATTGCAAAATATTTTCTTTACTTTTTCAATGCCGCCTTCAATAGATCTTGACTGAATTTTGAATTGAAACAAGATTCTTGATGCTTTTTCAGAACGTTTCCCCGATTTACAGATAGTGAAAACCTCTTTTCTTAAACTTTCTTGTTGAATAAATTTTAAGTCAGATTCTCGGTTCAAATGGCTTAAGGGAATTGATATAGATCCCTCTATTGCAGAATTAGAAAATTCTTCATTTTCTCTAACATCAATTAAAAGAATTTTGTTGGGTTTTGCTTTGTATAAAATATTAAAGTCATTAGCATTAATACTTTTGATTTCAATATTTTTCTCACAATATTCATTGTCATTATAAAATCCCTCAAACTGAGACAAATTTTTTATTCGTTTATTTAAATGATCACTTTTGAGATGTAATTTTTTCATATTCATATTCAATAGATCAAAAATTAAAATTTTCCCATCTAAAATTTCACCTTTTTTCAAAATGATTTTGATAATTTCATTAACTTGAAGAATTCCTATTAAACCTGTTGAAACGCCTACAACCCCGTATTCCGCACAACTAGGGGCAGCATTTTTTGAAGGTGATTCTGGAAGTAAGTCTCTTAAATTAGGACTATTTTTATATAAATTGAATACACTCACCTGACCCTCAAAGCCCTGTACACTTCCAAAGACTAGAGGTTTATTTAATATCAGGCATGAATCATTTATTAAATATCTTGTGCCAAAGTTATCCGAGCAATCACAAATGACATCAAACTTCTTTATTGTTTTAAGCGCGTTTTTAGCAGTAATTCTCTCTGAAAAGGTTAATATTTCACAATTAGGATTGAATTTTTTAATTCTTTCCCTGGCAGAGTCAATTTTAAGATTGCCAATAGTATTTGTTTCATGAATTATCTGTCTCTGGAGATTAGACTTTTCCACTTGATCGTTATCAACTATTCCAATCCTCCCAATTCCTGCTGCGGCTAGATAAAGCAAAACGGAGGATCCAAGCCCACCTGCTCCAATGCATAATACTGAGCTTTTTTTAAGATTTAGTTGACCCTCATAACCTATCTCTTTGAGATTGAAATGTTTTTGATATCTTTCTTCTTCATCAGAGTTTAAAAAATTAAATTTGATATCATTGGACATTTCGACCTTTTAAATTTTGCGCATAAACTATGAAATCATAATAATTAAAATAAAAATTTTAGCCTTTTAAAATTTTCTTATTAATATGATTTTTTAATGTTTTTGTTAGAACTAGATGATAATGTGAAGTTTTTATAAATCAATTTTAAGTTTAAATATCTTCAGAAACCCCACATACCAAAGCCCTTTAAAAAATACAAAATGTTTCGGTTCGGAATTTTGCACAACAAAAAGGTAGTCAACAGACGTTTTTTCCGATACTGTCTGGTTCATATATTATGTTTACTGAATTCATGAGTGATAACACTCCAGAGTCAAACCAAGACTCCGGCTCCGAAACAAGCTCAGAAACCAAAAGTTTTTCAGAGAAGTACTCTGATGTTATGGGAAAAGTCAACGAAACCCTTAGTAATGTTGATTGGACTCAAATGGGTAAGTACGGTAAGGCAGCAGGCATAATTGCTGTCGTCGTAATAGCTCAGATAATAATTAAAGTTGTTATTGACACGATAAACTTTTTCCCAATTCTCCCCGGTTTACTAGAACTGCTAGGTGTAATTGTTGTAGGTCAATGGAGCTGGCAAAATCTTCGGACCAGTGAAAATCGTGAAGCTGTTTTAGATAAGGTACAAAATCTCAAAAAAACATATTTAGGTTAGTCAAAGTCTACATATTGAGTATTGCTTTTGCGTAGTCTTTAACTTGTTCTATGTACGCTCCTCCAAACATATTGGCGTGATTTAATATGTGATAAAAATTATAAATAATAATTCTTTTTTCAAATCCTTTTTTTATTGGAAAAATTCTATGATATTCTTCATAAAATTCTTTTGTAAAGCCACCAAATAGTTTCGTCATAGCTATATCTACTTCACAATCTGCCCACCAAGATGCCGGGTCAAATATAACTCCCTTTCCACTTTTGTCTATTCCTGTATTTCCTGACCATAAATCACCATGAACTAGAGCATTTACTGGTTTATGATTAAGTAATTCTGATTTAATTTTTTCTTTAACTTTATTTATAATTTCTTCATCTAAAATCGATGATTTAAGAATTAATAATTGGGGTATTATCCTTAAGTTTAAAAAACAATCGATCCAATTGTCTTCCCAGCCTCTCTTCTGATCTATTGTTCCGATAAAACCCTCAACTGGAGAACCAAATATTTTGGGACTAGATTCAGCTGATTTTAAGTGCATTTCACCTAAACCTTTTCCAAGCTTTTTTTGGTCAAAGTTTTGCATATCTATCCATTCAATTAGAAGAATCTCTATATTTTTTTTATTTTTATATGCAATAACGTCAGGAATAACTAAGTTTTCTTGATTAATATACTTTTTCAAATTCTTAAGACAATATTTTTCAAATTCAAGTAGTTTTTTATTTCTAATGTTTTTTTTAAGGAATAACTTTTTGTTTGAGAATTCTATTTGCCAGGCACTATGAATATCACCACCATGGACTTGTTTAATACTTTTTGGATAGGTTTCACCTAATTCATCACAAATTTCGTTAACTTCAAGGGGTGATAATTTTTGCATTTTCAATGAGAAAGTCCGAAGTTGTTGTTGTTGGCGCAGGTATAGCAGGTTTAACTTCTGCAGCGATTTTATCAAAACAAGGGTTATCAGTGAATTTAATCGAATCTCATACTCAATCAGGAGGATGTGCCGGTACTTTTAAAAGAAAGAATTATATTTTTGATGTTGGAGCAACTCAAGTTGCGGGTTTAGAGAAAGGAGGAATACATTCTAGAATTTTTAATTTTTTAGATATTCCATCTCCAGAAGCCTCAATTTTAGATCCTGCATGCATTGTTGATTTAAAGGATGATGGTCAGCCTATACCTATTTGGTATGAAAAAAGTAAATGGATTGCTGAACTAGAAATGCAGTTTCCAGGGAGTAGTAGATTTTGGAAACTTTGTTCTCTCATTCATCAAAGTAATTGGATATTTGCCAATAATAATCCTGTATTACCAATAAGAAATTTTTGGGATTTTTCTCAACTTCTTAAAGCCCTAGTACCTTCCAATCTCGTCACAGGTATCTTACTTAAATCTACTATTTTTGATTTATTGCAAATATGTGGATTATCTAAGAATGAGCGTTTGATAAAGTTCTTAAATCTTCAACTAAAACTTTATTCTCAAGAGGACGTTTATAATACAGCTGCATTATATGGATCTACTGTTCTTCAGATGTGTCAACAGCCACATGGTCTGTGGCATCTTAAAAAATCAATGCAGTCTTTAAGTGAAGCATTGGAAAGTTCATTAAGTAAAACTGGAGCTAATATAATTTTTGGACAAAGAGTTAATTCTATAAATTTTGATGACGTAAATATGTGTTGGAAAGTATCTGCTAATTCAAAAAAAAAATCTTTTATTTACCAGTCAAAAGATTTGATTTATACCGCTCCTCCTCAATCTTTGCTCAAGCATTTAAAAGATCCTTTAAAAAGAAAAAAAAATTATCATAATCGACTCAATAATTTGCCTGATCCAAGTGGAGCTGTAGTTTTTTATTCAGCATTAAAGAAAGAACATATTAAAACAACTTCCTCCAATCATTATCAATTTGCTTCAAAAGAATTTACTTCGTTATTCGTTTCAATTAGTGATGATGGTGATGGAAGAGCACCAAAAGGTGAGGTTACCTTAATTGCGAGTATCTTTACCAAGACAAAAGATTGGTTTGATCTAGATAAACAAACTTACTTAGAGAAGAAAAAGGATTTTATGAAAAAATTATCGCTTGAATTGGAAAGTCAATTTGATATTGATCCTGAAAATTGGCTACATAGAGAATTAGCAACTCCATTGGGATTTGAAAAATGGACAAATAGACCTAATGGGATAGTAGGCGGGCTTGGTCAAAATCCAGATATTTTTGGTTTGTTTGGATTATCAAGTAGAACTCCTTTTGAAGGTTTATGGCTATGTGGAGATTCGATTTATCCAGGAGAGGGGACTGCAGGGGTTAGTCAGTCTGCATTAATGGTTTCAAGGCAAATTTTAGCTTCCAAAGGTATAGAAAATTTTAGTTTATAAAATTTTGTCTAATTTCTTTTGCTTCAGAAAGTTTGTTAGAAAGTAACTCCCAATTATTTTCTTTAATAAGTGATTCCAATGTATTCAGCTTATTTTTAAAATTATTTATTGCATTTAAAATATTAATCTGATTATTAATTGCTAAATCTAGGCCTAATTGTTCATTACCGCCGCCAACTCTCGAAGTGTCAGCAAATCCTGTAGCAGCCAACTTTTGTGTGAGATCTAATAAAGATTGATTACTTTTTGTATGTGCAGTTTCAATTAGGGCAGAAGCTAAAAATATAGGTAAATGAGAAATTAGAGATACTGCTTCATCATGCTCTTTTGGCGAGGCTTGGCAAATTTCACAATCCATTGATTTTATTAGCTCGGAAATAGTTTTGACTGCATTAAAGTCACTATTTTGTGTTGGGGTTATAATCCATTTTGCATTTTTAAAAAGACCTTCAAAACCTGAATCAACTCCTTTTTTTTCTGTTCCTGCCATGGGATGAGATCCAATAAATAGAGGATGTAAATTTTCCCAAGTATTTACAATTGGTTCTTTAATAGAGCCTACATCAGTTAGTATTGTTTCATTAGGTATTGATGCTATTAATCGTTGAGACGGTCTGATCAAATCTTCGATAGGCAATGCTAAAATTATTAGCTCACATTTTTTTAATAAGCTCAGATCACAGCTAACAAAATTTGCAAGTTTTTTATCCTTAGCTTTTTTTTCATTAAATTCATTATTTGCTATTCCATAAATTGTATGGTTAAGACTTTGGAGTTTTAATCCTAAAGAACCGCCAATTAAACCTAATCCTACTATTCCAATTTTCATAGATTGATAAATTCAAGACCCTCTTATATTGATACCAATTTTTTGTATATTAGGTTCATAAATTTTGTATGAATTTAAAATTGAATTAATTATAAATGCTTGAAATTTTAAGTCATCAATATTTGAAAAATTTTTTGAGAGATCAAAGTATTAGTTGGGAACATATATATTCTTTTGGGAGGATAATTTCTAAATGTATTGAAAATGATTCTACATATTTAATTAATTCAGAAATTTTCTCTAGCTATGATTGGTTACCTCCAATTTTGATTTCTCTATTTTTAAAGGAAGAGGATTCAACTTTGATTTTATCTAGAGAAAAAATTCAATTTATAAGCCAATTTCAAATTGATTCATTGAAAAATCTAGGCTTTAATTTTATTTTGCAAAATGATCAACTTATTTTTGCAAATCACCATGTTCGCTTGATAACAATCCAAGATTTACTTAATGATCCCAAATCTCGTAATCTAAAAAATCATCGAATAGTTTATTCTGGAATTGAGAACATAACACAGGATTTAACAAATTATTTTAAAATTTCTTTACTTAAAGATGATTGGACAAAAAATATTAAAGAATTTGAATTAATCAACAAAAAATTTATCAAAGTATATGATTCCTTGAAGAAAAAGTTCTTCATGAGAAAAGTCTTAGGAAATAGTTATATCAATTTAGATGAAAAAGAAATAAGTTTTTTTTCATACTTTTTTCATGAAAATTCTTTTTTTTCTGATAAATTTTTAAGCGTTAACAAAGCATTGTCTCAAGGTTGGGCATGCTGGGTAAAATTAGATGATGCAAATTTAGATTGGAATCTGTATTTGCAGCCCATAGATGAACTTTCTCAAATAAAGGAATTTTTTTCAAATAATAAATTTGTTTTTTTATCAGCATTGAGAAAAGATAATTTTTTCCAAATGTATTTTAAAAAGCATAATTTAGATATTGACTTGGTTATTAATTTTAAAAGTAATTTTGAAGAGAAGAAGATTTCATTATATATACCCTCTAAACAGTTGCTTCCTAATAATCCTCTTTTTACCGATTCAATCTTGGATAAATGTAAAAAGTTAGTACTTTTTAGAAAGGGTATAACTTTAATTTTGTCTGATGATAATGATTTAAAAACTAATCTTGCTACTCAATTAGCTGCTAAGTACGGGAAGAGGGTATTGCTAGAGACAATTCCCTCTGGTAAAAACGAAATTCTTTGCTCTAGTTTTGACTGGTGGATTATGAATTCTTATTCAATTCAAATTCCAGAACAAATTATCATTCCTTTGCTTCCAATTCCGAATATGTCAGAACCCATTAATGCAATTACAGTTTCTCATAAAAAGAAGCTTTCTCAAGATTGGTTTAGAGACTTCTTTCTTCCTAAAGCTAGAATAAAACTTGAAAGATCTATTTCTCCTTTAAGAAGAAATTCAGGTAAGTTAATAATTTTAGATGGAAGAGCAAATAAAAGAAAATGGGGAAGATTACTTTTGCAAAACATTCAACCCTCAAAACGAATTAACTATATGCTACCTTTTGATTAAGTTATGATTTTGTAAATAACTAAAGAAATATGGGAGAAGCAAAAAGACGAAAAACACTTGGTTTACCTCCAAAAAAAAATAATACTAAAACTAAATTTGATGAGTCTCCAAGATTATTTGAATGGTTACCCTTTACAATAAAACAAAGAGATAACCTAATTAAATTTAGTATTAAGGCTAGTTGGTATGGAATCGGAGGGTTAGTAATCTTATGGATTGTAGTGAGATTTGTTGGCCCTGCTGCAGGGTGGTGGACTTTAGCTGATTCTTTATAAATCTAAGCTACTGTTTTTATGTCATTAACAGCGATTGTATTAGCAGGATTGCTATTTAATGCTTTCATTGAATTAGAACTGACTTCAGTCCCTTCTGTTAATTTTCCTTTAACCATGGATTCTACTTTATTCCTGATTTCTGAGTTTTGATCAAGCCAAATAATTGTATTATCTCTTCCTTGCCCAATATTTTCTCCTTCATAACTATACCAAGCACCTCTCCTTATTATGATATTAGTCTCTTCTGCTAAATCTAATAAACATCCTGTTGTACTAATACCTTTTCCGAAGAGAATATCAAACTCTGCAATTCTAAATGGTGGTGCAACTTTGTTTTTTGCTACTTTCACTTTTGCTCTTATGCCATATTCTTCAGTACCTCTTTTAAGAGTTTGAATTCTTCTGATATCAAGTCTTACTGAGGCATAAAATTTTAATGCATTACCTCCTGTGGTTGTTTCTGGATTGCCGTATGTAACTCCAATTTTTAGGCGTAATTGATTCAGGAATATTACCGTACATCCAGATTTGCCAATATTTCCTGTTATTTTCCTCATTGCTTGGCTCATTAGCCTTGCTTGGCTTCCAATTACGTGATCTCCCATCTCTCCTTCTATCTCGGCTCTTGGGGTTAGTGCCGCCACTGAGTCAACAACTACAAGATCTACTGCACTCGATCTTATAAGTTGGTCAACTATTTCTAGAGCCATTTCACCTGTATCTGGTTGTGAAACTAACAAATTTTCAACGTCAACTCCTAAAGAGGCTGCGTAAACTGGATCGAGTGCATGCTCAGCATCTACAAATGCAGCTACTCCTCCATTTTTTTGGACTTCCGCAATTGCGTGAAGAGTTAGTGTAGTTTTTCCTGAACTTTCTGGTCCGTAAACTTCTACTACTCTTCCTTTCGGATAGCCTCCTCCTAATGCTAAATCCAAGGTTAGCGCTCCAGTAGATATTGTTTCTACTTTCATTCTTGATGCGTCGCCAAGTCTCATTATTGATCCGCGTCCAAAATTTCTTTCTATTTGACCTAAGACGAGACTTAATGCCTTGTCTTTATCTTTTGATTCAGTGGTTTTCTTTTCTTCAAGGCTCATTGTTTGATTTATCGGTTAAAGTTCTTGTAATTATTCTAAATTTGGAAATTTTTATTTAAACCAAACTTCATAAATACAAACTATAGTACATCTGTACTCTAGCTGATTATCTTTAAATTGCAACTAATTCCTCAAGGTTGCTTAATTTTAATAATTTGATTTCATGACTTAAATTATATCTATCTGATCCCTTTAAATATCCCCAATCAGCTAGGAAGCATTGAATGTGAGAAGTTGCTGAATTTTGTTTAATATCGATTAGAGTTTTTTTTCTATCTTCGATAAAGCCTAAAATTTCATAGGTTTTTGTTAGCTTTTCAGCGATTTTGATTTTTGTTCCAGACTCATAACCAAAAATAAATTCTGGGAAAATATTTAATTGTCTAAGAATTTTTTCTGCAAATATTTTCCCTTTTGTTGTTATTACTCCAGTTTTTATTCCTCTTTCTCTTAATTCTTTCATAAAATTTACAATTTCAAAAAATGGATTATGTAAATTTACCCACGATTTGAAATCTTTCTCAATTTGGTACTTTCGAGACTTATCTAATATTTTTTGTAAATCTTCTGCAATCCAAAAATTTTCATTTAATACTTTCTGGCAATTTGGATGATAATTGTTAATGAAATCATCTTTATTATGATTTTTTAATGGATTTTCTGTTTTTATAATTTCGTGAACAATTAGAATCATTTCCCAACCATATTTAACCCAAGGCCTAATTTCTTTAAAAGAATTTGGTACTCTTTTATAAAGTTCTTGATCAACATAGATGGAGGGTGAATTTAAATATTTTTCACAGGCCAGCAAAGAACTATGCCAATATTCTTGCATTCCATCGACTATTACTCCATCGAAATCAAATAGAAATATTTTTTGAGAAGACACTAATTGGATATTAAAACTGGGCCGCTAGGATTCGAACCTAGGAATGTCGAGACCAAAACCCGATGCCTTACCACTTGGCGACGGCCCATTGATTTCTCATTTTAATACATTAAAAGATTTTTTTCTATCAAAAAAATACAAAGTTTTTACTAACACGGCACAGGTTTTGAAAATTAAAATAATTATTTGAACGAGCTCGATTTCCATGGCTCTAGAAATTTCTGAGCTTTTTTGATTGCTAAATCCATTCTTTCAGGGTACTCATAGAGTTTTTTGTTATTTTTGTGAGCAAATTCAAGAAGGGGCTGCATAATTTTTCTTGCAGCACTTCCAAATGCTATTCCGTCTGGAAGATTGTTTGAATTTAAAAATTCATGAGTTTTTTCATTTGTTCCTCCTGCTAATTGAATTAATCCTGGAGGAAGATTTGAACCGATTTTTTCAAACAATTTAACAGCATCTCTACTTGTTGTAGGAGCAAGATCTCCCGACATTGGCCTTCCATCTAGCTGCCAAATAAGGGGAACATTTAGCTCATTCAGAATTTCATATCTTTCCCAAAGAGCTTTCAAAAGATCATTGGGCTCTTGTGCTTCTTTGATAGATTGATTTAATCCACAACTAATAGATATCTTGTCTAATTTCGTTACAGAACTTTTAAGGATACCTACAACTTTTGTAAAAGAATTTAGGCGATTAATTTCTGTATGGATTTCTACTGCATTAGGGTTGATTTTTTGCAGTGTTAATGCCAAGTCATCTTTTGACAAGTTATATTCATATTCACTAATTAGATTTAGGGGGCAGCTCTTTAAACATCTTCCACATCCATAACATTTACTCTTTTTAATCCCAGAATTATCAATTGCAAAGGTGGGGCATACTTTTTCGCATGGTCTTGGACAATTAGGGGGACAATTTAATGGATCAAATTTTGCTTTACGAAAGTGGATATCATCACCATCACTAATGCTGATCATTAATCCAGGAGAGTTTTTAAAGACTTTTTTTGCCCACTCGATTCCTTTTTTCGCTGCATGAACTATGGATTCTTCTGCGGCAACATCTATGTAGTCCACACCAGCAGCAGTATAAATTGCACATAAATCTTCTATGGCAACAATATCTTCATTACTGGCACCACAAATTAGCTTAATCCATTTATCTTTTTTATTCTTGGTGTTAATCAAACAATTTAAATTTCAAATTCATCCAAAATATAATTACTTAACGGCTTCCATTCAAGTTTTCTTGAACCCCCCATTTCAATAACAATCGTTAGTTTATTATCATTAGTGCAAATCTCTATTAAGCTCTCTAGTTCAGATTGAGATAATACTTGACCTTCTAATAACCAAAGTAATTTATTTTTATCATTTTCATTAAATAACTCAGAAGCTTGTGGGATTACTTGTTGAACTTCCCCGAGCGCACCATTTCTTCCTACGCTTTGATGACCAAGGTGAGGCGGTCTAACGCCATGCAATTTGAGCAAGAAGACTTCTGGGTCTCCAAGCCCTCTTGCTGAGGTTATAAAGGTTTTAAAGCCCTTGGCCCTCATTCTCCTTAAAAGACGAGTTTCATATCCACCTTCAAGAGGAGCAAAGATTGCAAGACATTTGTTAGCTTTTAAATCATTATGAAACTTTTTCCCTGTGAGAAGTAATGGCATAAAAATTTCCTTTATTTCTATTTTATTTTATTTTATGGTACTTGATGATGTACAATTGTAACTCAGTGAATTTTTAAGCTCGCAAGCTAGCCGAGCCTCTGCAAAACTTCACATTTTTTAGCGTTTCGTTAAGAAATTCAGGTGGGTTTATCCCAGGAGAAACTATCTTTATTTTCAGATAAGTCTCAGCCTTATTAATTGTTTTTTTATTAACTTAACCTTAATAACTGAAGGGTTTAGGTAATTGAAAAATTATTACGAGCTAGCCTAATTTAGTCTTATGTCTATAGGAATTTTAGGAAAGAAATTGGGCATGTCCCAACTTTTCGACGACAAAGGTAATTCGGTACCAGTTACTCTTATTGAGGCTGGTCCCTGCCGTGTCACCCAATTGAAAACAACTGCTTTGGATGGTTATACTGCCGTTCAAATAGGTTATGGCTTGTCCAAAGAGAAGCACATAAGTAAACCTGAAAAGGGTCATTTGTTGAAATCAGGTGAAGAACTTTTAAAGCATTTGAAAGAATATAGGGTTGAAGAAACTTCGTCTTATGAAATTGGCAATCAAATAACTGTAAAAAACTTTGAGGTTGGTCAAAAAGTTGATATTAGTGGCAAATCTATGGGTAGAGGTTTTGCTGGTTACCAGAAAAGACATGGTTTTAGCAGAGGTCCTATGAGTCACGGTTCAAAAAATCATAGAGCTCCTGGATCTACAGGAGCAGGAACAACTCCAGGCAGAATTTATCCTGGAAAAAGAATGGCAGGAAGATATGGAGGAAAACAGATAACTACTAAAGGTTTGTTAGTTTTGAAAATTGATGATCAGAAAAATTTACTTGTAGTAAAGGGTTCAGTCCCTGGGAAGCCCGGCTCAATTGTCAATATTAAGCCAAACAATATTGTAGGCAAAAAAGGAGGTGAAAAATCATGACAACACTTGAAACTCTTAAGTGGGATGGCAAAAAATCCGGCAAAGTTACTCTTGATTTAGCAGTTGCTAAAGGAACTTCTTCGTCAGACTTAATCCATAGAGCAGTCCTTAGGCAGCTAGCAAATAAAAGACAGGGGACAGCATCGACTTTGACAAGATCTGAAGTGCGTGGGGGCGGTAGAAAACCATACAAACAGAAAGGTACAGGAAGAGCTCGTCAAGGATCAATAAGGACACCATTAAGACCTGGTGGTGGAATTATTTTTGGACCGAAGCCACGTTCTTACAATCTTGATATGAATCGTAAGGAACGCAGATTAGCTCTTAGAACAGCACTTATGTCCAGAGTAACTGATATGAAAGCTGTTGAAGATTTTGGATCTACTCTAAAACAGCCTAAAACAAGTGACATCATCAATGGCCTTGCTCGATTAGGTATACAAAAAACTGAAAAAGTTTTGGTTATTCTCGATAGTCCGTCTGATGTCATAAAAAAATCTATCAATAATATTGAAAAAGTAAAATTAATCGCCGCCGATCAATTAAATGTATTTGATATTCTCAATGCTAATAAATTGGTAATAGGTCAATCAGCGATAGATAAAATTCAGGAGGTTTATGCATCATGAGTAAATTATTCGATTCTCGTTTAGCCGATGTAATACGAAATCCAGTTATTACTGAGAAAGCTACAAATGCACTAGATCTTAACCAATATACTTTTGAAGTTGATCCTAGAGCAGCAAAACCACAAATAAAGGCAGCTATTGAAGTCTTGTTCAATGTTAAAGTCATAGGAGTTAACACTATGAATCCTCCTAGGAGAACAAGAAGAGTCGGGAAATTTTCCGGTAAACGTTCTCAGGTCAAGAAGGCAATTGTACGTCTTGCAGAAGGAGACAAAATCCAACTATTTCCAGAATCTTAAGGAGTTTTAATCATGGCAATCCGTAAATTTAAACCTTACACACCTGGCACTAGGCAGAGAGTAGTCACTGACTTTAGTGAAATAACAAGTCCAAAACCTGAAAGATCACTAATAGTTTCAAAACATAGAGCTAAAGGTAGGAATAATCGTGGAATTATTACTTGTCGTCATCGTGGAGGTGGTCACAAAAGGCAATATAGATTAGTCGACTTTAGAAGAGATAAAAGAAACATTAACGCTAAGGTTGCAGCTATACACTACGATCCTCATAGAAATGCAAGGTTGGCACTTTTATTCTACGAAGATGGGGAAAAAAGATATATTATCGCTCCAGCAGGAGTAAAAGTCGGACAAAATGTTATATCTGGAGAAAGTGTTCCAATTGAAGATGGAAATGCAATGCCACTTTCTGTTATGCCATTAGGGTCTAGCGTTCATTGTGTTGAGTTATATGCGGGTAGAGGTGCTCAAATGGTTAGATCCGCAGGAGCTAGTGCTCAAGTTATGGCTAAAGAGGGAGATTATGTTGCTTTAAAACTTCCATCTACCGAGGTAAGACTCGTAAGAAAAGAATGCTATGCAACTCTTGGAGAAGTTGGTAATTCTGAAATTAGAAATACTAGTCTAGGTAAAGCAGGAAGAAGAAGATGGCTTGGAAGAAGGCCTCAAGTAAGAGGTAGTGTAATGAACCCATGTGATCATCCACATGGAGGAGGAGAGGGAAAAGCACCAATTGGTAGAGCAGGCCCAGTTACACCGTGGGGTAAACCAGCTCTTGGATTAAAGACACGTAAAAAGAACAAACCAAGTAATAAATTAGTTGTTCGAAGACGTCGTCGTATTTCTAAGAGGAGTAGAGGAGGAAGAGACTCTTGATTACTTCATCTATCATTACAATTTCTATTATATAATCATGGGACGTTCACTAAAAAAAGGACCTTTTATAGCAGATAGTTTGCTCAAAAAGGTAGAAAAACAAAATACTGATAATGACAAGTCTGTTATCAAAACTTGGTCGAGATCCTCTACGATTTTACCTTTAATGATCGGTCACACAATCGCTGTACATAATGGCAAGACTCACATTCCAGTATTTATTACCGAACAAATGATTGGTCATAAACTCGGTGAATTTGCTCCTACACGCACTTACCGAGGTCACATAAGAGATAAGAAAGGAGCAAAATCATGACAAAAACACCTGAAACACAAAAAACAGCCGTTGCACATGGAAATTATGTTCGCGGATCAGCCTCTAAAGTGAGAAGAGTTTTGGATCAGATAAGGGGTAGGTCTTATAGAGATGCATTGATTATGTTGGAATTTATGCCTTACAGATCTACAGACCCTATTACTAAAGTTCTAAGATCTGCAGTTGCCAATGCAGAACATAACCTTGGAATGGATCCATCTACCTTAGTGATTTCCTCTGCATGGGCTAATAGTGGTCCTGTAATGAAAAGGTATAGGCCCAGAGCTCAAGGTCGAGCTTTTTCAATTAAAAAACAGACTTGCCATATCAGTATTTCTGTAGAATCTACTCTTACCCAAACTAACGCGGAGGTACAAAAATAATGGGACATAAAATACATCCTTCTGGACTGAGATTAGGAATTACACAAGAGCATCGCTCTAAGTGGTTTGCTACTTCTAAAACATATCCAATTCTTCTCCAAGAAGATTTTAAAATTCGCACTTTCATACAAAAAAAATATGGGGCAGCGGGAATTAGTGATGTTTTAATAGCTAGAAAAGCTGATCAACTTGAACTTGAATTAAAAACAGCAAGACCAGGAGTTATAGTTGGAAGACAAGGAAGTGGTATTGAAGAATTAAGATCTGGCATCCAAAAAACTATAGGAGATAGAACAAGGCAAGTCAGAATAAATGTTGTTGAAGTTGAACGCGTAGATGCTGATGCTTTTTTACTAGCTGAATATATTGCGCAACAACTAGAAAAAAGAGTTGCCTTTAGAAGAACAATAAGGATGGCCTTACAAAGGGCTCAAAGGGCTGGAGTCTTAGGTCTTAAAATTCAAGTTGGGGGAAGGTTGAATGGTGCTGAAATTGCTAGAACTGAATGGACTAGAGAAGGTAGAGTCCCATTACATACTTTGAGAGCTGAAATTGACTATTCAACACGTGAAGCTAATACGACTTACGGTGTTCTAGGCATTAAAGTTTGGGTTTTCAAAGGTGAAGTTCTCCCTAAAGAAGAACAAACTATCCCTGTAGGAGCGAGCCCAAAGAGAAAAGCTAGTAGAAGACCTCAGCAATTTGAGGATCGTTCAAATGAGAATTCATAGGAGGTATAAAAATGCTTAGTCCAAAACGAACTAAATTCCGTAAACAACATAGAGGCAGAATGAGAGGGGTAGCCTCAAAAGGTAATACTATTGCATTCGGTCAATTTGCACTCCAAGCTCAAGACTGTGGCTGGGTAACTGCACGTCAGATTGAAGCAAGTAGAAGAGCTATGACAAGATATATCAAACGTGGTGGTCAAATTTGGATAAGAATATTTCCTGATAAACCTGTAACAATGAGACCTGCAGAAACTAGAATGGGGTCTGGTAAAGGTAATCCAGAGTTTTGGGTCGCAGTTGTAAAACCTGGAAGAATACTTTTTGAAATGGGTGGTGAGGATATCACTGAGGAAATTGCAAAGGAAGCTATGCGTCTGGCTCAATACAAACTTCCTGTAAAAACTAAATTTATCTCGAATGATAAAAATCTAGATAATTCCTCTCAAGAAAATACAAAAAATAGTAAAAATTCTCAAGAGGAGGTTAAACAATGAAAAACTCAGAGTCTTTTAAAGAATTGAAAAAATTAAATTCTGATCAAATTACTGAAAAGATTAACCAATTACGAAAAGATCTTTTTGACCTGAGATTCAAGCAAGCTACGAGACAGCTCAATGAAACTCATAAATTTAAAATCATCAAGAAACAAGTTGCTCAATTACTAACTCTTAGTAAGAGTCAATCTGCTTCTAAAACTACTTCTGATTAATTATTAGTTATGGCACTTAAAGAAAGAATTGGTACTGTTGTCAGCGACAAAATGGACAAAACGGTAGTTGTTGCTGTTATTAACAGATATCCACATCCCACTTATAAAAAAATTGTAAGTAGAACTACACGATACAAGGCGCATGATCCCGAAAATACATGTGTTTTAGGTGATCGAGTGAAAATTAAAGAAACTAGACCACTTAGTGCTCATAAAAGATGGGCAATAGAAGAGATTCTCAACAAAACAAGTCAGGCTAAGGAGGTTAAAAAATGATTCAACAAGAAACTTATTTAACAGTTGCTGATAACAGCGGTGCGAAAAGACTCCAATGTATTAGGGTTTTAGGCTCAAATAGAAGGTATGCACATGTTGGAGATGTAATCGTAGCAACTGTAAAAGATGCTCTTCCTAATATGGGGGTTAAGAAATCTGAAGTTGTTAAAGCTGTTATAGTCAGAACTAAAGCAACATTAAGAAGAAATACTGGTAATTCAATTAGATTTGATGACAATGCTGCAGTATTGATTAATGAAGATAAGAATCCAAAAGGTACTAGAGTCTTTGGTCCTGTAGCTAGAGAACTGCGGGATAAAAATTATACAAAGATTGTTTCTCTTGCTCCGGAGGTGATTTAAATGTTGGATTCATTAAAACAAAAGAAAAATTTCCAGAGAATAAAAATGAGAATCAAAACTGGAGATTTGGTAAAAGTAATTAACGGCAAGGACAAAGGGAAAACTGGTGAGGTTTTGAAAACCATCCCTCTTGAAAATAGAGTTGTAGTTAAGGGAATTAACCTAAGGACTAAACACGTAAAACCAACTCAGGAAGGAGAAACTGGAAGAATACTTACAGAAGAAGCATCTTTACATGCATCAAATGTAATGTTCTTTTCAAAGGATAAAAATCTTACAAGTAAGATTGAATACTTTATTGATAAAGAGGGGGTTAAGAAAAGAAGATTGAAGAAAACTGGTGAAGTAATTGATTAATTTTTCATCAAAAACCAGATTTCAACTTTTTCTAATTTATCAATTCTGACAAAGACCAGAATTTAAAAAAAAATTATGACTCTAAAAAATCGCTACAAAGAATCAATAAGACCAAAACTTCTAAAAGACCTTGGTCTTAAAAATATTCATCAAGTACCTAAAGTTGTCAAAGTCAACGTTAACAGAGGTCTTGGTGAGGCAGCTTCAAACTCGAAAGCTCTAGAAGCCTCTTTAAACGAAATGGCAACAATTACGGGACAAAAGGCCCTAGTAACAAGGGCTAAAAAAGCTATCGCGGGTTTTAAAATTCGTGAGGGCATGCCGATTGGTTGTACTGTAACTTTGAGAGGGGACAGGATGTATTTCTTTTTGGAGAGATTTATAAATCTAGCTTTACCAAGAATAAGAGACTTTAGAGGAGTTAATCCAAAAAGTTTTGATGGGAGAGGGAATTACACCGTTGGAGTAAAAGAGCAATTAATTTTTCCTGAAATCTCTTTTGATAAAATAGATTCAATAAGAGGTATGGATATAACTATTGTCACTAGTGCAAAATCAGATCAAGAAGGTAAGGCTCTTTTGCAGGAGTTAGGAATGCCTTTTAGTAAGAATTAAATTAAAACTATGTCAAATCACGATCCTATTTCAGATATGCTAACTCGAATTAGAAATGCGAGTCAAAAAAAGCATACAACCACAACAATCCCAGGTTCAAAAATGTCCTTAAGTATCGCTAAAGTACTTCAAAAAGAGGGGTTCATTTCTAACATTAATGAGGAAGGTGAAGGTTATAAATCACAAATAATACTCGGCCTCAAATATAGTGGTAAAAACAAATTTCCTACTATTCGATCTTTGCAAAGAGTTAGTAAACCTGGTTTGAGAATTTATAAAAATACTAGAGGTTTACCAAAAGTCCTTGGAGGTCTTGGAGTTGCCATAATATCAACTTCTAAAGGCGTCATGAGTGATCGCGATGCTAGAAAGCAAGGCATTGGTGGTGAAATCCTCTGCTATGTTTACTAAGGAGAATTAATTATGTCAAGAATCGGAAAAACACCAGTAATTATTCCAGATAAAGTTACAGTTGATTTTGATGGATTAACAGTTACAGTGAAAGGCCCAAAGGGCGAGTTAAAACGTCTCATGCCTGAGGGAGTTAGTTTTGATAAGAAGGATAATACTGTTGTCGTAAGTCCTACTACAGCAAAAATATATTCAAGGCAAAGACATGGTTTATGTAGAGCCTTAATTGCAAATATGGTTGAAGGGGTTACTCAAGGTTTTTCAAAGAAACTAGAAATTGTTGGCGTTGGATCAAGAGCACAAGTTAAAGGTAAAAATCTTGTTGTAAGTGCAGGATATAGTCATCCTGTAGAAATGACCCCCCCTGATGGTATAACATACAAAGTTGAGAGTAATACAAACGTTACCGTATCTGGAATTGATAAAGAAATTGTTGGTAATGAAGCAGCAAAAATCAGATCAATTAGACCTCCAGAGCCATATAAAGGTAAAGGAATTAAATACCATGATGAGAGAATTCTCAGAAAAGCTGGTAAATCTGGCAAAAAATAATTTCAATTAAAAAAAATGACCAAACTTTCCAAGAAATTACAAACCCAAAAAAGACATAGAAGATTAAGGAGATTCTTAATTGGAGATGCAACACGTCCAAGGTTGTCTGTTTTTCGTTCTAATAACCATATTTATGCCCAAGTTATAGACGATAGCGCTCAAACAACTATTTGCTCAGCTTCAACTGTTGATAAGGAACTAAGAGAAAAATCTGAGAAATTACCTTCCGATTGTAATTCTTCTTCCATTGTTGGCAAATTATTAGCTAAGAGAGCGATAAAAAAAGGTATTAAGCAAGTAATTTTTGACCGTGGAGGTAATTTATATCATGGTAGAGTTAAGGCACTTGCTGACGCTGCTCGTGAAGCTGGCTTAGAATTCTAACTTTTAATTTTAACTATGACTGACACTCCAACAAAACAAGAAATTCAATCCAAGAATGACAACGTTCCTGGAGCCATGCCTGGCGAACAAAAAAAGAATAATCGTAATGATCGAAAAAGAAATAGAAGAGGCGATTCGAAAAATCTAGAGAGAGATTCTGATTGGCAAGAAAGGGTTGTTCAAATAAGACGCGTATCTAAAACGGTTAAAGGTGGAAAAAAAATGAGCTTTAGAGCAATCGTTGTTGTAGGCAATGAGAAGGGTCAAGTTGGAGTTGGAGTTGGAAAAGCTGGAGATGTGATTGGTGCAGTTAGAAAGGGAGTTTCAGATGGTAAAAAGAATCTTGTTAGAGTTCCCTTAACTCCAAATAATTCAATACCCACTTTATCTAAAGGTCGAGATGGTGCTGCTGATGTACTAATTAGACCGGCTGCTCCAGGTACAGGTGTGATTGCTGGTGGTTCAATAAGAACTGTTTTAGAATTAGCAGGCATAAAAAATGTATTAGCAAAAAGATTGGGTAGTAAAACACCTTTGAATAATGCAAGAGCTGCTATGGTGGCACTTTCTCAATTAAGAACACATAAATCTGCTTCAAGGGAGAGAGGCATCTCACTTGAACAGCTCTATTCTTGAAAATTATGACTTCAACATTAAATACACTTAAATCAAACTCTGGCTCAAGAAAGAAAAAATTAAGAAAGGGTAGAGGTATTGCAGCCGGTCAGGGTGCTTCATGTGGTTTTGGAATGAGGGGACAAAAGTCACGTTCTGGAAGACCAACTCGCCCAGGCTTTGAAGGTGGCCAAATGCCCTTATATAGAAGAGTTCCAAAATTAAAGCACTTTGAAATTATTAATCAAAAAAACTTCTCGATAATAAATTTAGATAAATTAAATGATTTCAAGGATAACGATATTGTTAATCTAGATTCACTAGTCAAGAAAGGATTGATTTTTAAGCCAAAATTTCCCTTAAAAATTCTTGGCAATGGAGAACTTAAAGTAAAGTTAAAAGTCCAAGCTCATGCATTCACAAAAGTTGCTCAACAAAAAATTGAGGATGCAGGTGGATCTTGCGAGCTTATAAATAAATAAATAAATTTACTAAAAAATTTAGGTAAGCTTCAAAATGTTTGTCAACAAAAGTAGAAATCCAAGCGCTTCTGAAATACTTTCCCAATTATTTTTAAATAAGGAGTTAAGGGGGAGAGTTTTAACAACTTTAGGTCTTCTTCTTTTAGTAAGACTTGGTATTTATATCCCCATGCCTGGTATCGATAGAGTTGCTTTCAAAAGTTTTATAGATCAAGGAGGTCAATTAATAGGTTTTTTAGATATTTTTACTGGTGGCGGAATTTCAACTCTTGGAATATTTGCATTGGGCATACTCCCTTTTATAAACGCATCTATTATTATTCAGCTTCTTACAGCTTCATTGCCTGTTCTTGAAGATTTACAAAAAAATGAGGGAGAGGCTGGTAGAAGAAAAATAGCTCAAATAACAAGATATGTTTCTTTAGGATGGGGATTTTTGCAGAGCATTATTTTTTCTTTGATTCTTAGACAATATGCAATTCAAGGGATAAGTGAAACTACATTTGTCTTGCAAACCTCAATTGCCCTAGTTACTGGCTCAATGTTGGTGATGTGGTTTAGTGAAATTATTACAGAGAAAGGAATAGGACAAGGTGCTTCTTTGGTAATTTTTTTGAATATTGTTTCGACTCTACCAAAGGCTCTAAGTTCAACAATCGAAAAAGCTCAAACTGGTGATCGGGGAGATGTTTTAGGTATAGCAGTTTTGCTTGGGGTATTTTTATTGACAATTGTCGGGATCATTTTTGTCCAAGAGGGAGCTAGACGCATACCCATTGTGAGTGCAAAAAGACAAATTGGAAGTTCAACATTACTTCCTACAAGGCAAAGTTATTTACCCTTAAAATTAAACGCAGGAGGAGTAATGCCAATTATTTTTGCATCTGCTTTAATTTTTCTACCCATAACAATTGCAAATGTTACCGGCAATCCAGTCTTAATCAAATTTGCAAGTAGTTTAAATCCCGGATCTTCAAATCCGTGGCCTTATGCTCTTACATTTTTTTCCTTAATTTTGGGATTCTCATATTTTTATGCATCTCTCACAATTAATCCAGTTGATGTTGCTTCCAATTTAAAAAAAGGCGGTGTAGCAATTCCTGGAGTTAGACCGGGATCTAATACAGCAAAATACCTATCAGGGATACAAAATAGGTTGACATTATTAGGAGGATTATTTCTTGGTTCAGTTGCTATAATCCCTGCTGCAGTAGAAAGAGCGACAAATGTGCAAACTTTTCAAGGCTTAGGAGCCACTTCTTTGCTTATTCTTGTAGGCGTTGCTATTGATACTGCCAAGCAAATTCAAACTTATGTTATTTCGCAAAGGTATGAGGGGCTAATTAACAATTAATGAAAAAACACTTACTTTTTTTAGGAGCGCCTGGGGCGGGTAAAGGAACTCAGTCGGAATTACTAAGTAAAACCTATTCTTACTTGCACCTCTCCACAGGTGAATTATTAAGAAAAGAAATTCAAATGAATACTATCCTTGGGAGACAGGTAAAGGATATTATTAATAGCGGAGAACTGGTTAGCGACGAACTGGTACTAAAAATAGTAAAGCAAAATCTAGATGAGGATAATAAAGGTTGGATTCTAGATGGATACCCAAGAAATTTATCTCAGGCAAATTCACTCAACCAAGTTTTACTTGAGATAAATCAACCTTTAGAAGTGGTTTTTTATTTAGATATTCCAGAAGAAGTTTTAATTAAGCGTTTGCTTTTAAGAGGAAGAAAAGATGACACTGAAGAGACTATTAGAACAAGAGTTAATATCTATAAAAAAACTACAGAGCCATTAATCAAATATTTCAAAGATCTTTCATTACTAGAGTATATTGATGCTGATAGAGATTTAAAAACTATTTCCCTTGATATCAAGCAAAAAATGGCTGGATGATGTTGTAGAATATAGAATTAATGTTTTATTTGCAAAAAACCCCATGAAGGTAAGATCTTCAGTCAAAAAAATCAGTCCTGACGATCAGATCGTGAGGAGAAGAGGTAAAATCTATGTTATCAACAAGAAAAGACCTCGCAATAAACAGCGTCAGGGTTAAATTTCAACCCCTTCATTCAAACTTTTACTTACTCAAAAAACGTGGCTAGGATTGCAGGAATTGACATACCTCGCGAAAAGCGAGTAGAAATTGCACTCACATATGTATATGGAATTGGTTTAACAAGATCCAAGCTAATTCTTTCTAATACTGGTATAAACCCAGATATTCGCGTCAAAGATCTTTCTGATTCTGATGTCCAAAAACTGAGAGGTGCTTCAGAAGAATTTACTTTAGAAGGAGATTTGAGAAGGAAAGAAGGAATGGCCTTAAAACGTCTTCAAGATATAGGTTGTGTAAGAGGAAGAAGACATAGAATGAGTCTTCCAGTAAGAGGCCAAAGAACTAGAACTAATGCAAGAACAAGAAGGGGTTCAAGAAAAACAGTTGCTGGAAGAAAAAAATAATTAACTAGATCTATTCACCAATTCCAGTATTTTACTAAAACATCATGGCAGCTACAGTTAAAAAAACAGGTTCAAAGAAATCCAAACGTAATGTACCTAACGGTGTGGTACATATACAAAGCACATTTAATAACACTATTGTCTCAATTACTGATACTTCTGGTCAGGTAATTTCTTGGTCTTCTGCAGGTGCCAGTGGATTTAAAGGCGCCCGTAAAGGCACACCATTTGCTGCTCAAACAGCAGCTGAAGCAGCAGCTAGGAGAGCACTTGACCAAGGCATGAGACAAATAGAAGTTTTAGTTAGAGGTCCAGGCTCAGGTAGGGAAACGGCCATAAGAGCTTTACAAGTGGCCGGTTTAGAAATAACTCTAATAAGAGATGTCACTCCATTACCTCATAATGGATGTAGAAGACCTAAACGAAGACGCGTTTAGTTTTTCATTCTCCAAAAAAACCCCCCCCCCCAAAAAAACTTTCAAACTTATTTTTTCCGTGTTGCAATACCAGATTGACAGAATCGACCATCAAATTGCAGATGATCGCTCCCAAACAGGAACATTTTTAATTGGCCCTTTAGAAAGGGGACAAGCTACAACTTTGGGTAATTCTCTTAGAAGAGTCCTCATGGGAGGACTCGAAGGGAGTGCAGTTACAGCAGTAAGAATAGCAGGAATTAATCATGAATATGCCACTATTCCGGGAGTAAGAGAAGATGTTTTAGATATTCTTCTCAATTGTAAGCAACTATCAATTAATAGTTCGAATCCAGAGCTCGAAATTGGTAGGTTAGTTGCTAGTGGTCCAATGGACGTGAAGGCGAATGATATTCAATTCTCCTCTCAAGTTGAAATTGTTGATGGCGAAAAACCTATCGCAACTATTCAAGAGGGTCATAACTTAGAGTTGGAAATCCATGTTGAAAGAGGTGTTGGATATAGACCAGTAGATCGTAAGAATGAAGAGACATCTGCTATCGATTTACTTCAAATTGATGCTGTATTTATGCCAGTGAAACGAGTGAATTTTACGATTGATGAAACTGCTGTAGCAGAGGGTGGAACAGGCAGAGAAAGATTAAAAATCGAAGTAGCAACTGATGGTTCAACAAGTCCTGACGATGCCATTGCTGAAGCTGCAAATCAGTTAATAGAACTCTTTCAACCTCTTGCTACCGTAACAATGGTTGAAGAAATTCCTGAAGAACCTGAACCATCTCCTGAAGCTCAAATTCCTCTTGAGGAACTAAACTTGTCCGTTAGAGCATATAATTGTTTAAAAAGGGCGCAAGTTAATTCAGTTTCGGATTTAATGGGCTTCAGCTATGAAGATCTTCTTGAAATTAAGAACTTTGGCTCAAAATCTGCAGATGAAGTTATTGAGGCTCTTGAGCGCATTGGCATTTCTATTCCACAAAGCAGAACATCTGTTTAACAATTTTTAAGATTATGAGACACCAACTTAGAATTCCATTATTAAGTAAACCCGCTGACCAGAGAAAAGCACTTCTAAGAGGTTTAACTACACAATTAATTAGGGAAGGTAGAGTAACTACGACGAAAGCTAGGGCAAAAGCTTTAAGAAATGAAGCTGAGAGAATGATCTCACTCGCAAAAGAGGGAAGTTTGGCCTCTAGAAGAAGGGCTATTGGATATATTTATGATAAGAAATTAGTCCATTCATTATTTGAAAAAGCAAATGAAAGATATGGAGACAGAAAAGGTGGTTATACACGCATAGTCAGAACAGTATCTAGAAAAGGTGACAATGCTCAGATGGCTATAATCGAGCTTGTTTAAATTAGTTAAAAAGGATCTTTTACTAGAAAATAACTTTTGAAAAGAGTAGCTTTACTAGTCCAATATGATGGATCTTGTTATTCAGGTTGGCAAAAACAAAAAAATGCAACTACAGTTCAAGAGATTCTAGAAAGAGCCCTCTCAAAGATTACAAGTCATAAAGTAAAGACTTTTGCAGCAGGTAGGACTGATGCTGGAGTTCATGCATCAGGTCAAGTAGTGCACTTTGATATTGATTGTGTTATCCCAGGAAATAGTTATTCTGATGTCTTAAATAGTCTTTTACCATCAACAATTAGGATCTTGGAATCAGTTGAGGTTAGAGATAGTTGGCATGCATGCTATTCAGCGATGTATAGACATTATCGATATGTAATTAATAACAGTAAATTTCCTAATTTGTTCATCAATAATTGGTCATGGCATAGATATCAAAAAGTATTAGATGAAGTTTTAATGTTAAATGCATCCAAGACAATGGAAGGAGAACATGATTTTTTTGCTTTTCAAAAAAGTGGAAGTAATAGGAAAAACTCTATTACAAAAATAAAAAATATAGATATTAAGAGAGTAGAAGATTTGATTTTAGTTGATATTAAAGCTTCTGGTTTTTTATATGGAATGGTCCGATTAATTGTTGGTCAACTAGTGTTAGTTGGAGAAAAAAAAATTTCACCAGAAATTTTTACAGATAGATGGGTAAACAAAAAGAAAAATGATGTTAAAGAATCTGCTCCAGCTAAAGGGTTATGCTTTGTAAATGCTGTTTATGCAGAAAATGTTTTTAAGAAGATTAACAATAGTGATTTTTTCCCTATATTTTTAATTAAGGGTTTTTCTTAAGTAAAGTTTTAATTACGCGAGTTTTTTTGTAAATCATTCAAAACTATTGTTTATTATTCCTCCAATAAGGTAGAATTTATAATTAACTTTAAGTTTATTTGCATAAATTTGGTAAATGAATAAAACAATTACTCCATCTTTAGAAACCATTGAAAGAAATTGGTTTTTAGTTGACGCAAAAGAAAAGACACTTGGGAGACTTGCTACAGAAATTGCAACTGTATTAAGAGGTAAGAATAAACCAACATTTACTCCTCATCTAGATACTGGAGATTTTGTCATTGTAGTAAATGCTGAAAAAGTTGAGGTTACAGGTAAAAAAGCATCACAAAAGTTGTATAGAAGACATTCTGGCAGACCAGGAGGAATGAAAATTGAAAAATTCGAGTCACTACAAAATAGAATTCCTGAAAGAATCATCGAGCAAGCTGTTAAGGGTATGCTTCCACATAACTCTTTAGGAAGACAACAATTTAAAAAACTAAAAGTTTATAAAGGTGCTGATCATCCTCATGCTGCTCAAAATCCTGTATTATTAAATAGTTAATTTTTAAAAATGAATAGTCAAATAAAAAACAAAGCTGTCTATTGGGGAACTGGAAGGAGAAAAACTTCAGTAGCTAGAGTTCGCTTGATTCCAGGGAATGGACTAATAAAAATTAATGGTAGGTCGGGAGATGATTACTTAAACTTTAATCCTCTTCATCTAAATTCAATAAAAGCACCTTTGCAAACATTAGGTCTTGAAAATTCTTATGATATTCTAGTAAATGTATTTGGTGGTGGATTGACTGGTCAAGCAGACGCTATCAAGCAAGGAGCAGCACGAGCACTTTGTGAATTATCTCCTGACAATAGGAAACCTTTAAAAACCGAAGGTCATCTCAGTAGAGATCCTAGAGCTAAGGAAAGAAGAAAATATGGTCTTAAAAAAGCCAGAAAAGCTCCTCAATTCTCTAAACGTTAAAGGAATTTAAATTATGCCAAAATCAGAAATACACCCAAAATGGTATCCAGATGCAAAAGTCATTTGTAATGGAGAAGTTGTAATGACAACTGGCTCAACGCAGCCTGAATTACATGTTGATGTATGGAGTGGTAATCATCCCTTCTTCACTGGAACTCAGAAGATTCTTGATACAGAAGGTAGGGTTGATAGGTTTATGAAAAAATATGGAATGGGTTCAGCTAATTCAGCCACATCAAAAGAGCAAAAAGAAGAAAAAGATTCTAAAAAATAGAATTTTCAAAAATTAAGCGCAATTTCATTTGGAATACTCAACATTAATTGCAAGGTTGAAAACTGCTTCAGAAAGTTTTGAAAATTTGGAAGTACAGCTTGCAGATCCTGATATAGCTAATGATCCAAAAAAATTAGAATCAATTGCAAGAGAAAGGTCAAAATTGGAACCTTTGGTAATTGATTTTAATAAGTTGCTTGATACTGATAAAGAAATAGAAGATTCAAAAAATTTACTAAGAGAGAATAGAAATGATAAAGAAATGGAATCTTTGATAAATGAAGAGTTAATAACTTTAGAGGAATGTAAGAATGAATTGATTCAAAAAACCACAATTGCCTTATTGCCAAAAGATCCAAGAGATGAAAGAAGCGTTATGCTAGAAATCAGAGCCGGTGCTGGAGGTAACGAGGCTTGTATCTGGGCAGGTGATTTAGCAAGAATGTATGAAAGATATGGACAAAAAATTGGATGGTCTGTAAAACCTGTTAGTGCTTCCGAGTCAGATATGGGAGGATTTAAGGAGTTAGTTATCTCCGTTAAGGGAGATTCTGTATATAGTCAACTTAAATTTGAGGCTGGTGTACATAGAGTCCAAAGAGTTCCAGCTACTGAATCTCAAGGGAGAGTTCACACCTCGACCGCTACAGTGGCCGTTATGCCTGAGGCTGATCCTGTTGAAGTTAAGATTGATTCAACAGATCTAGAGGTTGGCACAGCAAGATCAGGAGGTGCTGGGGGTCAAAATGTGAATAAGGTAGAGACAGCTATTGATCTTCTCCACAAGCCCACAGGAATAAGAGTTTTTTGTACTCAAGAGAGATCACAATTGCAAAATCGTGAACGAGCAATGGAAATTTTAAGAGCTAAATTGTATGAAATTCAATTAAAAGAAGCTAATGCAAAAGAGAGATCACAAAGGCTTTCCCAGGTTGGGACAGGCGATAGGAGTGAAAAAATTAGAACTTATAATTTTAAAGATAACAGGACAACTGATCATAGATTAGGTTCCAATTTTTCACTTGAGCCAATTCTTGCTGGTCAATTGGACGAAGTGATTAGTGCATGCGTAGCACAAGAACAAAAAAGAATGATGGAAGATTTTAATAAAGAAGTAAATTAAGATTTTTTATTAGATTGCTCCCCCTATTACGTATTTACTCCATTCTTTATGTTTACCAGAGTCAATTTGTCTTGTAGCTTCAAAATTTAGATTACTTAATGGACGATATGGCTTACGTTTTAAGGGCATATTTGCTTCTTCGGGAGTCCTATTACCTTTTTGTACATTACATCTGAGACATGCTGTAGTAACATTTTCCCAGTTATCTGTTCCACCTCTGCTTCTAGGTAAAACATGATCTATTGATAGGTCACTACCCCTGTAGTTACAGTATTGGCAGGCATTATTATCTCTAAGAAGTATATTTTTTCTTGTTAAAGAAACCTCTCTAAAAGGAACTTTGACGTAGTAACGAAGTCTTATAACTGTCGGCAACTTTTTCCCGCTATGTATTGAATATGTTTTATCTTCCTCTAAGCTTTCTGCTTTACCTTTAATCATTAAAATTACTGCTCTTCGCCAGGAAGTAATGTTTAAAGGTTCATAAGATGCATTTAAAACTAGAGTCTGACCCATGCCAAAATACAATTTACATGTCATGCTAGCGGTATATTTAAATAAGCGCATAGAATCGCTTAATCATTAATCCAAATTCTTTGAATAATCGAAAAATTAACTTTGATACTCTTCCAAGTTTTGAAGGAGAGATAGATCCAACTCAAAGAGCTTGGATAGAAGTCAGTGGAAAAGCAATAGAGGCAAACGTAAGGCAATTAAGATCAAAATTAAAAAATAGTTGTGAATTTATGGCAGTTGTTAAGGCTGATGGATATGGACATGATGCAAAAGTTGTATCTGAAAATGCGGTTAAAGGTGGAGCTTCTCAATTAGGAGTAGCAACCTTAAAGGAGGGTATAAAGCTTCGTTCTTTTGGGATAAATACCCCAATTCTTGTACTTGGAAATCTTTATACGAAAAAAGATTTATTAATATGTTTTAGAAATGATTTGATGCCAACTGTTAGTACTTTTAGGGAGTGTTTGATTTGTAATAACATTGGAAAGAGTAATAATTTCAAATTCTCGTTACATCTAAAAGTTGATACTGGGATGTCAAGATTAGGATTTGAATGTGATCAGTTTGTCCAACAATTTAATAATATTAAATCACTTGAAAATATTGCTGTTAAGGGAATATATAGTCATCTCGCTTGTGCAGATGAAAAGAATGCTTTGTATCCCAAAAGCAGCACTCAATTACAAAAAGAAAAATTTCAAGAATTATTGAAAATCATTGATATTGATAATACACAAAATATTAAGATTCATCTTGCTAATTCTGCTGGCATGATTCTTGGCAAAGATTTTCATTTTGATATGGTACGCGTTGGCCTTTCCATGTATGGCTATTACCCATCAGTAAATATAAATGAAAATTTATTTCTTAGACCTGCTTTATTTTTAAAGGCTAAAGTGACTTTTGTTCGAACTATTGAAAAAGGTATTGGAGTCAGTTACGGAAATAAATTTGTTAGTGATAGAAAAACAAAGTTAGCGGTTTTAAGTATTGGTTATGCTGATGGCATCATTAGGAATTTATCTGGCAAAATAAGTTTGATTCATAATAAAAAACTTTATCCTCAAGTTGGATCTATAACAATGGATCAAATGATGGTAGATATTACAGACTCAAATGATATTGAAGTTGGTAGTACCATGCTATTACTAGGATCTGAAGGAGATAAATCAATTTCTCCAATTGACTGGGCAGATAAATGTGATAGCATTCCTTGGGAAATTCTTTGCTCTTTTAAAAATAGATTACCAAGAGTTCAAGTTGATTAGACATTTCGATTAAATAAATAATTTTGAATGTTTGCTCAAAAATTGATAATGTATAAGAACTGGAGAGGTGGCTGAGTGGTTGAAAGCGGCTCCCTGCTAAGGAGTTACAGGAGGTAACTTTTGTCGAGGGTTCGAATCCCTCCCTCTCCGCTTTTAGTTTTCCCCAAAGAGTTTCAAGAAGTCCTCAAAGGTCTTCTATGATAAGGATTGGAGAGTTTAATAAGTCTCTAGACTTTTCCCATAATGCCAAAAGCAAAAGGTTCTTATGGGGTAATTCAATATTCTGGAAAATTATATAATTTTTGTTTTCAAGTCACTTCTCTACTATTCATAAAGGGTAAAACCTTTGAGAAGCATTGGGAAATAGATACAAAATTGTTGCGGAGGGGGAATTCTTTAAATTAATTTATAAAATTAATATCATAATTATTAAAAAATTTTAGATCTAGACCAAACTAAAGGAATCGGAATATTTGGTCTATAAAGTTCTCTTTCTAATGAATCCGTCTAGGAATTTAATAGATAAATATTTTTAATTTATCCTTTTTTAAAACAAGTTAAGATTAATATTTTCAAGGTCATTTATAGAATTTAAAATTAAGTCAGCACCTGCATCTTTTAGATTTTTTTCGTATGAATTACGTTCATTTAATCGGGACTTTGAATGTAAATGAGGAGGAGCTATTCCAATACTTATGAATTTTTGAGATGGTATTTCTTTTTTAGCGTTCATAACTGTATTTATATCTGCAATAGTATCGCCTACGTATCCAATGGGAATATTTGATGAGCCAAGTTTATCTCCAAGAAGTTTTTTGGATAAGTTAATCAAGCCTTTTGGATTAGGCTTGTCCGGCGCATCTCCCATAGATATTAATGGTGGTGATTTTAATCCAAGTCTTTTTTCTAAAACAAATTTTGCCGAGGCAAACTCTGCGCCACTCACAAAACCCCAGATTATTCCATTGCTTTCTAATAAATCAAAAAACTTTTTATCAACTAATAACTCTTCATTTGTTATTAATCCAGACCAATATTTGCTATCTTCATTTGGATCTCCTCCAAAGTAGAATTCTTCAAAACATTGAACTATTTCCTCTCTTGAAGGTATTTCAATGTTAAAATCCCCTTTTTTTTTAAATCTTTTTATAAATTCTAAACTTAAATCCCAGTCATTATTCCAGATTCCTTCATTCTTGGCATTATCAATATCTATATAACTTGGCTCCCATCCGGTAAATTTGTAGACTGTTTTTTTTAATGAAAGTCTATAACTTTTCTCTACGCTCCGTATTACACCATCAATGTCAAATAAAATTAAACCAATATTTTTCAATGTATTTCCTTAATCCTTTATAAAAGATTAGTATTCATATTAAAAAAAAGCAAAAAAAATTCTATGTATAATTTATTTATTACCTAAACTTAATTTTGTAAATATCCTCTTGGAGTGAGAAATATTTCATCTACTAATGTCGTTTGAGAATTGCCAATAATTATTATTGATAACATATCTATTTCTTTAAAAGGGATAGTGTTTAAAGTGAAAAATTTTTTTGATTGATTTTCTCTACCTACTTGTCTAGCTATTAAAACGGGAGTATTACAGGGCCTAGATTTTAAACATTGATCTATTACACTTTTTAGTTGCCAATTTCTTTCCATTGATTGAGGATTAAATAAAGCTATAACAAAGTCGCCTAGAAGAGCTCCTTCAATTCTTTTTTCTATTAATGACCAGGGAGTTAACTTATCACTTAAGCTAATTGAACAAAAGTCATTCATTAATGGTGCTCCACTAAGCGCAGCCGCTAATTGAACACTACTTATACCAGGATGAACTTCAAAGTAAGGTCTAGATTCTCGTTTGATTTTTTGAAGTAACTCTAAAAGTAAACCAGCCATTCCATAGAATCCAGATTCCCCTGACGAAATTAAAGCCACTTTTATTCCTTCCTGGGCTAGTTGAATTGCTTTACTGCATCTTTCTTTTTCTTCAGTAAGTTTACTTTCAATTAAAACTTGGTCACTTCTACTTAAGGGCTTAATTAAATCTAAATACATTTTGTATCCTATCCAAACAGTACATCTTGAAAGTGCTTTTCTTGCATTATTGGTTAGAAAGGAGATATCACCAGGCCCACTTCCAATAATATGTATTTCGCCATGGGTTGGATTATATTGATTTTTTGATTCTGCTACAGCCATAGTTACTGCCCCAGATTGATTTTTAAAAATTCTTTTTTCTTCTAATAATTTTGATTCTTCTCCGGCTGCCAATAAGCAAGAGGCTTCTGCCACAGAAGGTGTGCCAATTTCAGTTTGAACGACTTTTGATGGATTTGGAACAATTATGCTTGAAAGATCTTTTTTACTAAAAAACCTTATAGGCAAGTTTTTTTCTTCAGCAAGTTCTAAAATTCCTTTCTCATCTTTTTTAATATCAATAGTTGCAAATCCAGCAATTGATTGCTGTGATAAATTTCCTGACTCCAAAAAATTATTTAGAGAATTTTCTATTAGTTCTTTGCTTGTATTTCTTTCACATCCAATGCCAATCCATAATACTGGCGGATGCCAATTTCTTTCATTATTTTCAAATATACTCACATGAAATGTTAAATCTGGTTTTTCAGTTTCTTTTTCACTGATTTGATTAATAATCTCACCTGATTTTGAAGTTTTCCATAAGCTATTACCAGATAATTGTTTGCAAAATATTTCTTCGTTCTTAGCTTGTTGAATTACTAATTTTGACCAATTCTTAATATTGCCAGATCTTTTCCAACCCCATTGATTTCCAAATGCATCAAGATTTAAGAAGCTTTGATCATTGGAATTATTAGTTTCTATTATTTCGCCACCAAATAAATTAGAAATTTGAGATGCAATATTTTGAGTATTTGACTGATGTAAGCCAATTAAAGGAACTATTTTGGAACATTTGTTATCTATAACTAATATAGCTGGATCTTGATCTTTGGAGGTTAAAAAAGAATTTATTAAACGTATTGATGCAGCAATTGAGCCTATAAAAATTATTAAATCTATCTCAGTCCATTTTTTAAGTAAGATATCTCTAGGTTTTTGTACTTTAATAAGTTCTTTTTCCTTGCCATAATTTTTTGAAGAACCCGCAATATATATTTCTTCTACAAATTCGGTTTTTTTAAGCCTTTTTAAAATTTCTTTTGATTTATTAGATAGACCTATTGCAATTCCTTTCAAGTCAGAAACTATTGATAGTTAAATTAAATTATATCCTGTCGCTGGATTTTAAAAATTTTCTTTGAAATATAAAAAAAAATTTAAGAAATTTATATAAAATTTGAGTAAAAATACTCATAATTTAGTCATAGACTAGAATTTAACAAAATATTCATATAGTAACAATCATTAGAACATTTGTTACGTTAATGCATAACGAAAGAATCTTTGCCTTATTATTTTTGAAACGATTATCTAAAGTTCAGAGGGATTCGTTTTCTTGAACATTATCATTAAAAATAGGTTCAAGATCCGATCAATCGGCTTTAATATCAATTATTTTCGAGGTGCTAGATGACCATCAGCCCACCAGAAAGTGGAGAAAAAAACAAAAAAGTTTTGGAGGATCCTGTTAAGGCCGATCCAAGACCTATTGATTTTGCCAAATTAGATAAGCCAGGTTTCTGGTCAAGTAAATTATCTAAAGGTCCAAAAACTACAACTTGGATCTGGAATTTGCATGCTGATGCACATGATTTCGATGTGCATACAGGCGATGCTGAAGAAGCAACAAGAAAAATCTTTTCAGCTCATTTTGGACACCTTGCAGTTATTTTCATATGGATGAGTGCTGCATTTTTCCATGGAGCAAGATTTTCTAATTATTCAGGTTGGTTAGCAGATCCAACTCATGTCAAACCTGGGGCTCAACAAGTATGGGCAGTTGTGGGTCAAGAAATGCTTAATGCTGATCTTGGTGCTAACTACAACGGCATTCAAATCAGTTCAGGAATATTTCACATGTGGAGAGCATGGGGAATAACTAACGAAACTGAGTTAATGGCTTTAGCTATAGGTGCTGTAGTAATGGCTGCACTTATGCTTCATGCTGGAATTTTTCATTATCATAAAGCAGCTCCAAAAATGGAGTGGTTTCAAGATATTGAGTCTATGCTTAACCATCATATAGCTGGTTTGGTTGGACTAGGATCTCTAGCATGGGCAGGTCATTGTATTCATATCGGAGCTCCTACTGCAGCTCTTTTAGATGCAATTGATGCAGGTTCTCCTCTAGTTATCAATGGAAAGGAGATAGCAACTATTGCAGATATGCCTATGCCGCATCAACTCTGCGATCCGCAGATTATCGGTCAGATATTTCCAGGATTAGCAAGTGGTACAGGTAATTTCTTCAGTTTAAATTGGTTAGCTTTCTCAGACTTTCTTACCTTTAAAGGTGGATTGAACCCCGTGACAGGAAGCTTATGGATGACTGATGTTTCTCATCATCATTTAGCTTTTGGTGTTATAGCAATAATTGGTGGTCATATGTATAGAACCAATTACGGTATTGGTCATAGCATGAAAGAAATATTAGATTCACAACAAGGAGACCCAATATTATTCCCTGCTCCTAAAGGTCACCAAGGTCTTTTTGAGTTCATGGCTGAAAGTAGACATGCCCAGCTATCAGTAAACCTTGCGATGCTTGGATCAATAAGCATTCTAGTATCTCATCATATGTACGCGATGCCACCATATCCATATATAGCTACTGACTACATGACAGTTCTTGGGTTGTTTACCCATCACATGTGGATAGGTGGGCTATTCATAGTAGGAGCAGGAGCGCATGCAGGAATTGCAATGGTTAGAGATTACGACCCAGCAAAACATATTGATAATGTATTAGACAGAATTCTTAAAGCAAGAGATGCGTTAATCAGTCATTTGAACTGGGTATGTATGTGGTTAGGATTCCATAGCTTTGGACTCTATATTCACAACGACACAATGAGAGCTTTAGGAAGACCTCAAGATATGTTTAGTGATTCTGCAATTCAACTTCAACCAATATTTGCTCAATGGGTTCAAAGCATTCAAGCTTCAGCCGTCGGTACTTCTATATTGGCTGGTACAGCAGAAGCTTTACCTCACAAAGCCATAAGTGAAGTATTTAATGGAAGTTTAGTTGAAGTAGGTGGAAAGGTTGCTATCGCTCCAATTCCATTAGGGACAGCTGATTTAATGATTCATCATATCCATGCATTCCAAATACACGTAACAGTTTTAATTCTTCTCAAAGGTGTTCTTTATGCAAGAAGTTCAAGATTGATACCTGATAAAGCATCATTAGGATTTAGATTTCCATGTGATGGTCCTGGTAGAGGTGGCACATGTCAAGTTTCTTCTTGGGATCATGTTTTCTTGGCACTCTTCTGGATGTATAACTGCTTATCAATTGTTATTTTCCATTTTTCTTGGAAGATGCAAAGTGATGTTTGGGGACTAACTGGAGGAAACTTCACTCAAAGTGCCATTACTATTAATGGTTGGCTTAGAGACTTTTTATGGGCGCAATCTTCTCAGGTTTTGACCAGTTATGGTTCAGCTATAAGTATGTATGGTTTGATGTTCTTAGGAGCACACTTTATCTGGGCATTTAGCTTAATGTTCTTATTCAGCGGAAGAGGTTACTGGCAAGAGCTTTTTGAGTCAATTGTTTGGGCTCATAACAAACTTAAAGTTGCTCCGACAATTCAACCAAGAGCACTATCAATTACTCAAGGTCGTGCAGTTGGTGTTACTCATTTCTTAGTAGGTGGTATCGCGACTACTTGGGCCTTCTTCCACGCTCGCCTTTTCGGCCTGGGCTAATTACCTGAACTTCACCTTTTTAATACAATGGCAACAAAATTTCCATCATTTAACCAGGGTCTAGCTCAGGACCCTACAACCCGACGAATATGGTACGGAATAGCTACCGCCCACGACTTTGAAAGTCATGATGGTATGACCGAAGAAAAGCTTTATCAGAAGCTTTTTTCTACACATTTTGGTCATCTAGCAATAATCGCCCTCTGGGTGGCCGGTAATTTATTTCATATTGCTTGGCAGGGTAACTTTGAGCAATTTGTACTTGATCCAACCCATGTTCGTCCTATTGCTCATGCTATTTGGGATCCTCATTTTGGATCTGGTATCACAGAAGCAATGACACAAGCTGGAGCTAGTGGTCCAGTAAACATAGCTTACTCTGGTCTCTATCATTGGTGGTACACAATTGGAATGAGAACTAATGAGCAACTGTTCCAAGCTTCAATATTCATGAGTATTTTGGCTTGTTGGACTCTATTTGCAGGTTGGTTACACTTACAGCCAAAATTCAGACCTTCTTTAGCTTGGTTTAAAAATGCAGAGTCAAGATTAAATCATCATTTAGCAGTCTTATTTGGTTTTAGTAGTATCGCTTGGACAGGTCATCTAGTTCATGTTGCTATACCTGAATCAAGAGGACAGCATGTAGGTTGGGATAATTGGTTAACAGTCCTCCCACACCCTGCAGGATTAGCTCCTTTCTTTACTTTAAATTGGGGAGCATATGCTCAAAATCCTGATTCTCTAGACCAAGTATTTGGAACAGCTGAGGGAGCTGGAACAGCAATCTTTACTTTCTTAGGTGGTCTACATCCTCAAAGTGAAGCATTATGGCTTACTGACATTGCGCATCACCATATTGCGATTGGAACAGTTTTTGTAATTGCTGGTCATATGTATAGAAATACTTTTGGTATTGGTCATAGCCTCAAAGAAATTACAGAAGCTCATAATACAAGACACCCTAATGATCCTCATAAAGGTAGTTTTGGAATTAATCATGATGGAATTTATGAAACTGTAAATAATTCATTACATTTCCAACTTGGACTAGCATTAGCATCACTTGGTGTAGCAACTTCTCTTGTTGCGCAACATATGGGTGCACTTCCTTCTTATGCTTTTATCGCTAGGGACTACACTACACAATCTGCTTTATATACTCATCATCAGTACATAGCAATGTTCTTGATGGTGGGTGCATTTGCACACGGAGCTATTTTCTTTGTAAGAGATTATGATCCTGAATTAAATAAAGATAATGTATTAGCAAGAGTTCTTGGAACAAAAGAAGCTTTGATAAGTCACCTTAGCTGGGTAACAATGTTACTAGGATTCCACACTCTTGGAATTTATGTTCATAACGATGTTGTTGTAGCTTTTGGAAATCCTGAAAAGCAAATTTTAATTGAGCCAGTATTTGCTCAATTCGTTCAAGCTGCTCAAGGTAAGATGATGTACGGCTTTAATGCTTTATTATCTGATCCTACAAGTTCAGCAAGTCTCGCTGCTAATTCATTACCAGGTAATCATTACTGGATGGATCTTATTAATAGACAAGATGCATTAAGTGCTTTCTTACCTATCGGTCCTGCAGATTTCTTAGTCCACCATGCTATAGCTTTAGGTCTTCATACAACTGCTTTAATCCTTATTAAAGGTGCACTTGATGCTAGAGGAACAAAATTAATTCCCGATAAGAAAGATTTAGGATATGCATTCCCTTGCGATGGTCCCGGACGTGGAGGCACTTGTGATAGTTCATCTTGGGACGCCATGTACTTAGCTATGTTCTGGGCATTAAATTTAATAGCATGGGTAACTTTCTACTGGCATTGGAAACACCTAGCAATATGGCAGGGTAATGTTGCTCAATTTAATGAATCAGGAACTTATCTAATGGGTTGGTTCAGAGATTATCTCTGGTTAAACTCTGCTCAACTTATTAACGGATATAATCCATTCGGAGTTAACTCTTTATCTCCTTGGGCTTGGATGTTCCTATTCG
>CACAXN010000002.1 GCA_902536455.1 uncultured Prochlorococcus sp. | reverse complement strand
GAACCAATAATGGTTCCATTAGAAAACTCTTCAAAAGAGGATGAGGGATTTTTATTTATACTTCTATGGAACGGCAAAAGAAGAGGAAGCGATTTAGTGATATTGGACGCAAAAGACTTAAAAGAATTAGCTGTTTATGAATTACCCATTTCAATTCCTCATGGCCTTCATGGATCTTGGGTTAATTTAATCTAAGAAAAAATTTCAATTAAATCCGGAATAATTTTTTTTAATGCTTTACCTCTATGACTACAAGAATCTTTAATATCATTATTCATTTCTGCAAAAGTTAATCTGGTAGAATACTCTTCGAAAATTGGGTCATACCCAAAACCACCTTTTCCTCTCGGGTTTAAAATAATATTGCCATAACATTTGGCCTCAGATTCAATAATCACTTCACCATTTGGGGAACAAACACAAATATTGGCAATAAAGAAAGCACTTCTATTTTGAACTCCATCAAGTTCTTTTAAAACTCGTTCAATTCTCTTCTGATCATTTTCTGCATATCTAGATGAGTAAATGCCAGGCTTACCATCTAGTGCTTCAATACAAATTCCTGAATCATCTGCTATGGAGTAATTATTTGTTTTTCTCGAAACTTCACTCGCTTTTTTAATTGCATTATCTCTAAATGTTAGTCTATTCTCTTCAACTTCTAATGATTCTGGCTGGAGTAATAATTTACAATTAACTCCAGCAAGCAATTTCTTATATTCTTCAATTTTACCTTTATTCTTACTCGCTAAATATAAATTTTTCATCCTTATTTTCCTGCCAAATTTATAAATACTTGACCCCACTTTAATAACTCATCTAAATAAGATTCTTTTGGTGCTTCACAATATAACCTTAAAAGAGGTTCCGTTCCTGAAAACCTAAAAAGAAGCCAAAAATTTTTATCAATTCTCAACTTTATTCCATCAATATTTGAGATACTTTTTAACTTGTGATTATTAATATTCTTAGGAATATTATCTATGATAAATTCTTTTACATTATTTTTTTCTGACTTATTTGGAAATTTAATATCAATTCTTTTATAAAAACTTGGCCCAAAATCTTCTTGAATTTCATCTAGGGTTTCATATAAATATTGAGATTTTTCAGCAATTCCATTTAATAAAACCATCGCTGCATATAGAGCATCTCTTTCAGGCATAAAGTCACCAAAACCAACCCCGCCAGATTCCTCTCCTCCAATAAATATTTTCTCTTTAATCATTTTTTCAGCAATATATTTAAAGCCAACTGGAAGTTCAAAAACATCTCTATTTTGACTCTCTGATATATTTTTAATAATATCTGAACCACTAACAGTCTTTAAAACTGGATAAGAATTATTTTTAATTTCGCCCAAATAGCTAATAAAGTATGGGAGTAAATTTTGAGTACTAGAATATCTTCCCTTCTCATCAATTGCCGCAATTCTATCACCATCACCATCAAATATAATTCCTAGAGTTTTCACTTCATTTGTTGAATTTTTAATTAGTATTTTATTTAGATCATCTGCATAATTTAAAAGAGGTTCAGGAGGTTGTCCTCCAAAAAAAAGGGTCAGCATCTTTCCTGATTTCTGAAATAACTTCTAAATCATTAGAACCAAAAATTTCAGCCATACAATTTGCAGCTGAACCATGCATAGAATCTACAAAAATTCTCAATTTCATTTTTTTCAATCTATTGGAAATAAAGTCGATATCAAAAAGGGATTTAATTCTATCTAAATGAAATTTCTTAATATCTACCAATTGATTAACACCATCTATTTTCTCAATTGAATTTCCAAGCATTAATCTTTTTTCAATTTCACTTGTAAAAGATTCGTCAACAGAACATCCATTAAAGCTCTTTATTTTCAGACCTAGCCAATTATATGGATTGTGACTTGCTGTAATTACTAAAGCTCCAAGACAACCGACTTCTTTGGCATAGAAACTACAAGAGGGTGTTGTAACAAAGCTATTAGATAAGATCGGTTCGAAACCACATCCTCTTACAAAAGGCACTATTTGCTTGGCAAATTCACAAGCCATAAATCTACGATCATATCCAATAATAATTGCCTTTGAATTAACTTCTTTATAGTATTGATAATGCAATTCCTGGCATGCAGCAACAACAACTCTTGAAAGATTGGATAAATTAAAATCAAATCCAATAATTCCTCTCCACCCATCAGTACCAAATTCTATTTTATCTAATTTATCAGCTGTCAAATTTAAAATTTCCTTGATATCTTCTATTTGTCTATACTAATTTATATGAGTAAATTTTAAAACCGCCCTTAAAAAATAATTTGAATTCTCTTCATTTAAAAAGTTTTACAAGATGCAAAAGAAAAGCATGGCTAGATTTTAAGGGTAAAAAATCTTATGAAGTTTGGTCTCCCCACAAAGCTATAGATAAAATTAATCAGTTTCAAATTTTCTCTGAATTTTGTAATAGTGAAATATATTCAGGATTAAAAGCTTGTGAAAATGGTTATCAAGGGGTAATTGGATTAAAAATCAAAGGGAATATTTTCCAAAATATTAACGCAGAGATACGTCCACAATTACTTGTAAAGACAAAAGGTAAAAGTAAATGGGGACAATATAAATATTTACCTGCTGTTTATAAGTTAGGCCACAAAACCACTAAAGAACATTTATTTGACTTAGCTTTTAGTTCTATGCTGTTGGAACCTTTTCAAGAATCTAAAATTGAGAAAGGATTAGTAATTTCAAGATTTGATCAAAAAGTTAATGTTGAAGAAATTTATTTAAATAAAAAATTAAGAAAAAAAGTGTTGAATGTTTTATTAAGTTTAAATGAATGCTTAGAGGGATTTATGCCAGAAATAACTCAAGATAGAAAAAAATGTACTATTTGTTCATGGCAAAAATTTTGTGACAATGAAGCAAAAGAAAATGGATATTTAACAGATATAGATGGAATAGGATCCAAAACCGCGTCATTACTTATAACAAATGGAATATCTGATACCCAAACATTAGCTTCGTATAGCGAAAAACAACTTGGAGAGAAATTATCTAAATTCAACGATCAAAAGTATGAAAAAGCATCCCTATTTGTAAAGCAAGCACAAGCTTATATTTCCGGAGAACCATATCGCATTTCCAATAAAAATGATACTAACGATCTATTAGAAAAAAAATGTTCGGGATTTTATATATTTGACATTGAGTCGAATCCAGATGATAAGCATGATTTTTTATATGGTTTTTTAAAAATAAATAATTTGTTTCCGAAAAGAGAAGATCTTATTTATAAACCATTTTTAAATCTCAAAAACAATAAAGGCGAATCTTATAGGAAAATTATTGAAATACTTTTTTCAGAAAGGGAATGGCCAGTTTTACATTACGGAGAAACTGAAAAGATAGCAATAATTAATATTGCTAAAAACTTAAATTTTAGTTTTGAAGAAATTGATTCACTTACCTCAAGGTTTATAGACTTACATACCTTAATGCGAAAGTCTTGGATATTACCACTAAAAAACTATGGCTTAAAAACTGTTTCTAATTGGCTTGGATTTGAATGGAGGCAGAAAAATGTAAGTGGCTCGAAAGCTCTTTATTGGTGGATTCAATATCAAATTACAGAAAACGAAATATTTTTAAAAAAAATTATCCAATATAATAAAGATGATTGTTTGGCTACTCTACAAATTGCAGAATATTTAATCAAAAGTCAATTAAAGAAAAATTGATCCTACAGATTTATCAATAATAATTTTTCCAAAAGTTTCTGAAAAAAAATAACTTCCTTCCTCCAAATATTTTCTTTTTATCATAGCTAAACCTTTTACTTGAGTATCTGATTTTAAAAAACTAGTGATTTTTCCTACAGAAATATCCCTAGCAGAATTTATATATAAATTTTTATCTTCAACGTTTAAATTCATATTAGATTCTAATGATTTCCAAATTCTTATTTCCTGTTTTAAAGAAGAAACATTTTTTATTTTTGACATTGTTTCTTGTCCTAAATAACAACCTTTATTAAAATCTATTAGATCTTGTAATCCAAGCTCAAGAGGATTATTTTTTTCGTTTATTTCCATTTCTAATGAGGGTATTGCCTGATTAATCTTCCAAAGTTTTAAATCATTGGCATTTAGTAAATTTAGTTTATTTTTATATATTTCAAACTCTTTATCTTCTGTTTTGAAGAAAATAGGCTGGTAAGTTCTCCATGAACTAGATTCATCAATTTCCTGAATTCTATTTATCAAGAAAGGTTCACTTAGAAGTACATCGTCCGCCGGAAAAATAATTTGATTAAAGTAATCAATCATTTCGTTAGTCTTACCAGCCAAGATAATTACTTCTAAGTTTCTTTCTGAAAAAATAATTTCTATTAATGACCTTAGAACTCCATTTGGAGTTAACCAACAAGTTTTGATAACTTTATTTTCTGAATTTAGAATATTACCAGTTGTTATTCCATTCAAAAATTTTCTGGCATCTTTTCCAGTAACAGAAAAACAATCAAATTTTTCAAGCCAAAACTTTTTTTTTATATCTTGCATTTTGAGATAATTATAAAAAGTCTTTTATTGTAAAAAGACTCTTTAATTTAACATTTTCATCATTTAGGGCTTCACATCCTCCTTCTTGCCTATCGACTATAGACAAAACTTCCTCAACAATATAATTATTTTCTCGTAACTTTTTTATAGCTTTTATTACTGAACCAGCAGTTGTAACCACATCCTCTAAGACAGTTACCAAGGTTCCTTCTCCCAATGAAGGGCCCTCTATTCCAGCTTTGGTGCCGTATTTTTTAATTTCTTTCCGAATTATTAAACCATTAAGATCTAAGCCTTGCGAAGCTGCTTTGACAATTAATCCACTTACAATAGGATCTGCGCCTAATGTCAATCCTGCTACAGCTTTTGACCTTGAGTCCTTTAACTCTAAAAATAATTCACTTATTAAGTTTAAGCCTTCGCCATTTAATGATACTGGTTTACAGTTCAAGTAATGACTGCTTTTTTTTCCTGAAGATAAAGTGAAGTTTCCTTTCTTGTAAGATTTTTTGATTAACTGTTTTAACAATTTTGCTTTATTTAAATCATACTTTTCCGAAAATTTGCCCATTAGTAAAAGTTAAATTTATATTTAAAGATTAGAAGAAAAAAAAGAAATCTCACAAAAACTTCCTAATGAGGTGTTTTTTGAAATATTATTTTTATATTGTATATTGAAATTCAATGTAATTAAAATTACATAAACTCCCTCGGGGGTGTAGCAATCTGGTGAATGCACCAAACTCATAATTTGGCTAAGGCGAGTTCGATCCTCGCCACCCCCATTATTCATTTGTCATTGAATGAAAATAACTATACTTTTATTTCTTTTATTTTTCCCAGCTTTTTTTGCAGCGAGTGAACTCTCTTTTTTATTAATAAGGCCCAGTAAAGTTTTAAGGTTAATAGAAGAAAAAAAGAAAGGAGCATTTTCAATTTTAAAAATTCAAAAACGCTTTAGATCTTCGTTAATTGCCTCTCAATTTGGTGTAACAATTTCATTAATTGCAATTGGATGGCTCAGCAATAACCTGGCGAATGATTATTGGAAAAGCAATATTTTGTCAAATAGATTTTATGATCTTCTATTTTTTTTATTTGTTGTTTTAGTCGTTACTCTCGTTTCTGGACTAATTCCTAAAGCACTAGTAATTAACAATCCAGAATCTGCGGCATTAAGGCTTACAACAATATTCGATGCCGTTAGAAAAGCTATGAATCCTATAGTGAAGATAATAGAATTCTTTGCTAGCGCCTGTTTAGGCTTGTTCAATTTAAATAACAAATGGGATTCTTTAAACTCGGGTTTATCCGCAGGAGAATTAGAAACTCTTATAGAAACAGATAATGTAACAGGCTTAAAACCAGATGAGAAAAATATTCTTGAAGGAGTTTTTGCTTTAAAAGATACACAAGTTAAAGAAGTAATGATTCCAAGATCTGAAATGGTAACTTTGCCAAAAAATATAACTTTTTCAGAACTTATGAAACAGGTGGATAAAACTCGCCATGCTCGCTTCTTTGTGATTGGTGAGTCTTTAGATGATGTATTAGGTGTCTTAGATTTACGTTATCTAGCTAAGCCAATTTCAAAAGGCGAAATGGAAGCCAATACATTATTGGAGCCGTTTCTTTTGCCAGTGACAAAAATTATAGAAACATGTTCATTGGCAGAAATATTTCCAATAGTAAGAGATTACAATCCTTTCTTACTAGTAGTTGATGAACACGGCGGAACAGAGGGGCTAATAACTGCAGCCGATCTAAATGGCGAAATAGTTGGAGAGGAAATGCTCAACAATAGAATTTATTCAGATATGAGAATGTTGGATAATTTCTCAAAAAAATGGTCATTAGCTGGAAAATCAGAAATTATAGATATTAATAAAAAGTTAGAATGTTCTATTCCAGAAGGTGCAGACTACCATACCCTTGCTGGATTTCTGCTAGAGAAATTTCAAATGGTTCCAAAAATTGGCGACGTTTTAACTTTTAATAACATTAAATTTGAAGTTATTTCTATGTCAGGGCCGAAAATTGATCGTGTTAAAATAATTCTTCCTAAAAGCTAAATGTGGCTCCCCATAGAGGATAATTATAATTAATATATAGATTTAACATTATGCAACCAACCTCATCACCCGTAAAGGTTGGAGTCATAGGCATAGGGAATATGGGCTGGCATCATGCTCGGGTACTAAGTTTACTCAAAGATGCAAATCTTATTGGAGTCGCAGATCCAAATGAAGAGAGAGGTAAATTAGCTATTGAGCAATTTCAATGTGAATGGTTCAGAGATTATAAGGACTTAATTCCAAAAGTTGATGCTATCTGTATCGCTGTTCCAACACTGCTTCATCACAAAGTGGGACTAGATTGTCTAAAGAGAGGTACTAACGTTCTCATTGAAAAACCAATTGCAGCTAACGAGTTAGAAGCAAAATCTTTAATACAGGCTGCTGATGCAAGTAATTGTCTATTACAAGTTGGCCATATTGAGAGATTTAATCCTGCTTTTAGAGAATTAAATAAAATAGTTCATAATGAAGAAATTGTTGTTTTAGAAGCAAGGAGGCACAGTCCACATGCAGACAGAGCAAATGATGTATCTGTAGTAATGGATTTAATGATTCATGACATCGATCTTGTCTTGGAGCTTGTAAACTCAAAAATACAAAAATTAGCAGCTGTTGGAGGCAGGAATAGCGAAGGATTAATAGATTATGTCAATGCTACTTTAGTTTTTAAAAATAATGTTATTGCAAGCTTGACTGCTAGCAAAATGAGTCACAAAAAAATTAGAAGCTTAAGTGCTCACTGCCAAAATGGGCTAGTAGAAACTGATTTCTTAAATCACTCTTTACAAATCCATCGAAAGTCTAATGAATCATACACAGCAGAGCATGGTGAATTAGTGTATCGAAATGATGGATATGTCGAAGAAGTTAGCACAACCTCCATTGAACCTCTTTATGCAGAACTGGAGCATTTTCTTAAATGCGTACTAGGCAAAGAAAAACCAGAGGTAGATGGCGAGCAAGCCTCAAGAGCTTTAAAAATTGCTGATTTTATAGAGTGTGCTGTAGAAAATTCTGGAGATGCGATTTTACTTGAAAATCCTTTCTAATAATGACTTTCTAAACGAAATAATATTATTTAAATCCAACTGCAGCTTGCCAAACAAATACCAACAAAAAGAAAAATAAAGGAATAAGTGGAAGAACATCAACAGTTGGAGCAAAGGCCTTGTAAGCCTCAGGCAATTCAGCGAATGTATTAAATAGAATGAGCACCTTTTTAATAATTTAATTTATTATGATAAGACGTTACCACGTATGGTGAGCAATAGAGGATGTTTTCCAAGGAGCGAAATCATTTGTAAAACAATTATCTTTAATTGCAGTAGAAATCGCATTGGTAAATCTTATTAAGTGAGCAATATTATGCAAACTAATGAGTGTGAGGCCCAATATTTCATCATTTCTAATTAGATGATGCAAATATGCACGAGAATAGGACTTACAGGTTTCGCATTTACAAGTTTTGTCAATCGGAGAAAAGTCATTTTTAAATCGAGCATTTCGCAAATTCAATCTTTCATCATTAAAAAATGCAGTCCCATGTCTTCCTAGTCTTGTAGGCAAAACACAGTCAAATATATCGAACCCATTAGCAACAGCCAAAGAAATTTCTCTTAAAGAGCCAATACCCATTAAATACCTTGGTTTACTTATTGGTAAGAATTTCGGGACGTAATTAATTACACTACGTATTTCTTCGACCGCCTCCCCAACACTTACACCTCCTACTGCTATTCCAGGAAGATCAAAAGAACTTGTATATTTAGCACTATATTCTCTTAATTTCGGATACTTACCACCTTGAACTATTCCGAATAATGCTTGATTGGGTTTCTGATGAGTCTCAACACATTTTTGCAACCATGAATGAGTTCTTTGTAAAGAGTCCTCTATATCATTTTCGTTAGCCGTGTGCGGAGGACAATGATCAAAAGCCATTGCGACATCCGATCCAAGATCCATTTGAATTTGTATCACTTTTTCAGGTGATAAAAATACATGACTACCATCTCTTGGATTTTTAAATTCCACACCTTTATCAGAAATATTATTTAATTTGGCCAAACTAAAAACTTGATATCCTCCTGAATCAGTAAGAATAGGCTTAGGCCAATTCATAAACTTATGTATTCCACCAAATTCTTTGACTAATTTTTCTCCTGGTTGTAAATGCAAATGAAAGGTATTCGAAAGAATCATTTCTGATCCTGTAGAGGATAACTGCTTGGATGAAATTCCCTTAACCGTTGCCAAAGTACCCACTGGCATAAATTTTGGTGTATTTACCTGACCATTTGGTGTATGAAATATACCAGTTCTCGCCGATGTATTACTGCAACTTGATGTAATTTCAAATTCAAACACAATAATTTATAAAATTTTTTTGATCCTTTTTTATTAATTTAACCTATATATTTAATATTGAATCTATTTTTATCTCATCAAAAAATATTTAATAAAAAATTTGGCAGGATCTTGGATTTTTTATACGACATTTCCAAAGATACCTTTTATTACCCCCGAATTTAAAAATATTGCACAATTTGCACCCCCTCTAGGATTTTTTATAGGAACAATACAAAGTTTTATTTTTATTTTTTTAAGAACAAACTCTTGGTCAATCTATTCATCTGCATTAATTTGTTTGGCTTCAGGATATTTAATTACGGGTGGCTTACACTTCGATGGTTTAATGGATACTTTCGATGGTATTTTTGCGGGCAAAAAGAAACGTTTAAAAGCTATGAAAGACAGTAAAGTCGGATCCTTTGGCGTTCAATCTTTAGTTTTTATAACTTTAATTCAAATTGCTTGCATACTCAGAATTCAAAACCTAATAATTTTTGTTTTACCAATATGCCTATTTTGGGGAAGATTTTCAAATTTATTTTTTATAGAAGAGTTTAAATATATGAGTTATAAGAAAAAATCTATCAGTCACAAAAAGTTTTGGAATGGATTTAAAAAAGAATCTTTAATCTCCATTATTTTTATTTTAATTTTCATTTCATACCAGTTGGTTTCAATTACTTCCCAAGCAATATTAATTAAGTTTTTAATTCTTATTTTGGTTGGTATTTTTTTTAGTTATTCTATTCCAAAAATACTAGGGAATAAAATTGGAGGCTTTAATGGAGATGCCTGCGGTGCGAGTATTGTACTAGTCGAAACTGCAATGTTATTTATGTATGCAATTCTTTTATAGGAAGTTCTAAATAGAAAATATTTTTCTCCTTAAGATTTTTTAATTTCTCAGTATTATTAATAGAGTAATTTTCCAGCAATCTCAATTCTCCTCCAATTTGTTTTGCTAATTTCCTCGCTAAAAAAAGTCCGACACCAGTACCATCCTTCTTTTTGGCTGCAGATCCTCTAAAACCTTTTTGAAAAATTTTCTCATTTTCATTTTTGGTTATTTTTTTACCATCATCAAATATGCATAGTCCTTTACTCGTAATAGTGAGTCCAATCTCAGAATCTTTTTGGGCATATTTAAACGCATTTTCTAATAAATTTGCCACAATTTCAGCTATTACAGCATATTTTGCCTTTAATGGCGATAAAGTCCAATTTGGCCAAATGGAAGGTTCAGTCCAATCTCTATTCTCTAATTTCGCATTAGCTTTACCCCTTTCTAAAATTGGCATTAATAAACTCTGAACAGTTATTATCTTTTTATTATCTAAATTTGGTGGTAGTAATAATCTTTCCTCTCCAATTTCTAAAGGAAGTTGAATAGGTGAATTTAATTGCGCAAAAGAATCCATATATTGATTAATTTGTTTTTGCTCTGTTATCATTCGTTCGACTATTGCAATAGAGTCATCATCAGAACCAAGTCTTTTTATTAGTAATTTTGCATATGTCCTAAGGGCAGCCAATGGATTCCTCAATTGATGGATTATTACATTAACCTGATTTTTTAAATAATTAATTTCTTCATTTTTATTTTGACGTTCTAATTCGATAGACACACATTTAGCTAAAGATATTGAAAGTGCTTTTAATCTAGAGTCAAGAGATACTGGCCAATTACCCCCTTTTAAATCGGTTTCTACCCTAAGCACACCAAGCAAAATATCATTTTCTTGAAGCGGGTACCATCTTCTATTTGGAGATGAAACTTTTAGTGAGGGATCATCTTCTATTGATATCAGAAGCCTATCAATTTGTGGCCATTGACCAATCATTTCAAAAGATGCTTTAGTTCCCTGCTTAGCTGAAGCAAGATACATAACTAAATTAGTAACTCCCATTGAGCAACCAAAACTCTCTAGCTGTTTTTCAATTAGTTCTTCAAATTTTTTTGAGAGATTCATAATTAATGAAATTTTGAGGATTTTAGGAAAAATTTGAAAAGGGCTTGTAAAATATGAAAAAAGTATTAAGATATATAAAGAGGTCTGACTTTAGCCAGCCTTAAATATGAGCATTTATCATATTTTAAGCTACATCAGGGGTTGATGGGTCCTCTATGTAATTTGAAGTGAATTTAAAATCACAGATATAAGATTAGTAAAAATTAATAAGACTAATCTCATTAATAATTTCAGGAGTACCAATCAATGTCAAAAAAGAGAAAAAGAATCAGCAGAAGAAGATTGGCTGGTCAAAGAGTAATGGCACATGTTCCTATCTATCATATCGAAACTGGCAAACATAAACCAGTTACAGCAGCAAGAAGATTCATAGCTGAAAATGGCCTTTCAGCTCCTTCAGTATTTAATGTCAGAAGAAATGAACATACCACCGATAGGTTTTTTTGGGGTGAAAAAGGGTTATTTAGCGCTCAATACGCTGAAGAAAATCATTTTTTATTTCCATCACTAAAAGTCGTAGTTGAGGGTATTGGTGAAGAAAAAATATTTGAAGGTTTAGAACTTACTGCAGATGATTGGGAAGAGATTGAAGAATACGAATATGCTTTTGTTTAAAAAATATTACTCATATTCAAACTTATAAAATCTATTAAGTTCGAATCTATTTGATGGGATCCTTCGAATTCTAATAATTCACAAAATTTAGAAGACTTATTTTTTACCTTTTCATAAATAATCCTGGAAGCATCTATAGGAACGACGCCATCGAATAAACCATGACTAATAATCAATGGCGGGCATTCCTCTCCAGGGACCCAATTTGGGTGAGGAAAACCACTACAAGCAACAATTAATCCAAAATTTAAGTTGCATCCCGCATCAATTGCCATCGCCGCCCCCTGCGAGAACCCAAACAAAATTGTTTTACTCAATGGAATTTGATCAGTATCAAATTTTTTAAATGTAACTATAAGTTTATTTACTTCAACCTGAGCTCCATTCCAATCATGAGGATATAATCCATACCACTGTCTTCCCTGACCACTTGGATGTAACCCAGTAGCCCGCAAAGAAATTACCTCACAATCAAGATTTATTTTTTCTGTCAACTCCTTTCCAAACATTAAAAGGTCATCTGAATCAGCTCCCCAACCATGTATCAAAATAATTCGATGCGTTGCGGTTTGAGAGCTAATCGAGACAAATTCATGATTGATATCATATTTCATGTTTATATTCTTAAGTAAGTAAACTTTTCCATAATGTCACCATTAGCTTTAGTAAGTGTCTCTGATAAAAAAAATATAATTCAATTTTGTAAGGAATTAGTAGAACAATTTAATTATAAAATTCTATCAAGTGGCGGCACAGCCAATCATCTCATTGAGGCAAAAATTCCAGTTATTAAAGTTTCAGACTTTACTAATTCCCCAGAAATCCTTGGAGGAAGAGTAAAAACTCTACATCCAAAAATACACGGAGGCATATTAGCAAAAAGAACTGATGAAGAACATAAAAGAGATGTAGATGCTAACGATCTTGAACTTATTGACTTGGTAGTTGTCAATTTATATCCTTTTAAGAAAACAGTAGCGCAGGGATCAACATGGGAAGATGCTATTGAAAATATAGATATAGGAGGGCCATCAATGATTCGTTCTGCAGCTAAAAATCATAAAGAAGTTGCCGTTTTAGTCGATCCTAACCAATATCAAGAATTTATTGAAGAAAGTAAAAAAGGGGAATTAGAGGAATCATATAAAGCAAAATTAGCCCTTGAAGCTTTTCAACATACAGCTGATTATGACACCGCAATATCTAGTTGGATAAGTAAAGAAAGAGGCTTACAATCTTCTAAGTATATTGAGTCTTATCCACTAATCAAAACTTTAAGATATGGAGAAAATCCTCATCAAAAAGCTTTTTGGTATGGTTTAAGTAACATTGGATGGAATTCAGCAAAGCAATTACAGGGTAAAGAATTAAGCTATAACAATCTATTGGATCTTGAGTCGGCACTTTCAACAGTTTTAGAATTTGGCTATGCAGAAAAAGATGAATTTACAACAGACAAATTTGCGTCTGTAATTTTAAAACACAATAATCCTTGTGGTGCCTCAATAAGTAATTCAGCATCTCAAGCATTTTTGAATGCTTTGGAATGCGACTCTGTAAGTGCATTTGGAGGTATAGTTGCTTTTAATTCAAATGTGGACACGGAAACTGCAATTAGCCTCAAAGATATTTTCTTAGAGTGTATCGTCGCTCCATCTTTTGATGCAGAAGCTCTAGAAATTTTAAAAGTTAAAAAGAATTTAAGAATTTTAAAGTTATCAAAGGATCAACTGCCAAAAAAGAATCAAACCTCTACTAAATCAATAATGGGAGGACTACTTGTTCAAGATACTAATGATAGTGAAGAAAAAACTGAAAATTGGATTTCAGTAACAAATAAAAATCCGAGTAATCAAATTAACTTGGATCTCAATTTTGCATGGAAAATATGTAAACACGTTAAATCTAATGCAATTGTTATTGCAAAAGACCAAAAAACTATTGGCATTGGAGCTGGACAAATGAATAGAGTTGGGGCAGCAAAAATAGCATTAAAATCAGGTGGAAAATTATGTTGTGATGCTGTCTTAGCCAGCGATGGGTTTTTCCCATTTGCAGATACTGTAGAGCTTGCAAATGAATACGGTATAAAAGCTATTATCCAACCTGGAGGCAGTCTAAGAGACCAAGAAAGTATTGATATGTGTAATTCGAAGGGAATATCGATGATATTTACGCAAAAAAGGCATTTTTTGCATTAAATTACGTTGACTTTGGGTAATATGTAATCTTGTTAGTTTTTCTAAATAAAGAGAGCCTACCTGGACCTGCGCATAGAAAATAAAGAGAAATAGCCCCATATATAAAAGACAATTCGAAAGCATAATTATGGCCTTCAACTACCGCCAGAGGAAAACCTTCTAGTCCAGTATCAAGTAGATGGAAATAAACAGCAAATGCCATTGTAGAAAATAGTCCAAGAGAAGAAAGTCTTGCAAAAACACCTGTAGCAAGTCCTAATGGACAAACTAATTGAGTAATAGCTGCTCCAAAAGTCCAAATAACAGGATCACCCGGCAAGAAAGGGAAGTATTTACCTACTACAAACTCAGCAAAACCCTGCGGATCCTGTAGTTTCTCTAAGCCATGATGAATCATCAAAGCACAAAAACCAATTCTTAAAACAAATATGGATAGTTCTCCAAGGATATTAATCTCTGAACCTGAAGATGCATTAGCAACTACAACTTCAACTTTTTGGGGGGCTTTAGTTCTATTCATACTTGCAGTTTGAACTTGATTAGATTGTGCTTTGTCTTCCATACTTCAATAATTTTTCATTATTCTAGTTAATAAAGTAGATCTTTTGGAAATATCTGACTAATAAATTAAAAAAACTAAGCAAATTGATAAATGAATAACAAATTCAGGAAGCAATATCAATTAACTTTTCAATAACATCTGCAACAACCTTATCAGGAGTGGATGCACCTGAGGTAATTCCAACATTAATTTTTCCACCAGGTAGAAAATTATTTTTAAGTTCTAATTCTGATCCAAGTGGTTTATGAAATATTGAGTTTTCTTTAACTGATATCCTCTCTGGAGTGTCAATATGAAAAGAAGAAATATTTTTAGTAATTGCTATTTCTTGTAAGTGCGTAGTATTAGAAGAATTGAAGCCTCCAATAACTACAAGAATATCGAGATCTTCATCAACCAAAGAAAACATAGCATCTTGTCTTTCTTCAGTTGCATCACAAATAGTATTAAAAGCTAAAAAGTGACTATTTAAGTTTTCTGGTCCAAATTTTTTTAACATCGTCCTTTCAAAAACCTTTCCAATTTCCTCAGTCTCGCTCTTAAGCATAGTTGTCTGATTTGCAACACCTACTCTCTCTAAGTCTTTATCTGGATCAAATCCATTAGAAAAAGCTTTAGCAAATTTGTTCATAAACTCATTTCTATTCCCTCTCCCTAGAATATATTCAGATACGTAGTTTGCTTCTTCTAGATCAAGTACAACCAAATATTTACCTGCGAATGAACTTGTAGCAAGAGTCTCTTCATGCTTGAATTTTCCGTGAATAATAGATGTGAAAACATGTTTTTTATGTTTTTCAACTGTATGCCAAACCTTAGAAACCCATGGACAAGTTGTATCAATTATATGACAACCTTTCTCATGCAAGAGTTTCATTTCTTGAACAGTAGCTCCGAAAGCAGGAAGTATAACTACATCCCCATTAGAAACTGAAGAAAAATCTTTAATTCCATTTTTAGCTGAAATGAATTTTACATTCATTTTTCTTAAATGATCATTAACCGAGGGATTATGAATTATTTCGTTTGTTATCCAAATATTCTCATTTGGGTAATGTCTTCTAGTTTCATAAGCCATTGCTACAGCTCTCTCAACTCCCCAACAGAAACCGAAAGCTTGGGCCAACTTAATATTTAGTCTGCCTTTAGTATAAGTAAAACCATTATCCCTAATAGAACTTATCAAATCACTTTGATAAGCTTCTTCTAACGCTTGAGCTCTTTTTGTTGGAGAATCGAAACCCCTTCTGTTGTATCTATCAGAATGATGAAGGGATCTTCTAAAAGCTTGAGTATCCATCTTTTTATATTACAACGTTTTAAATAATTTTTCGTAAAAAAAAGAAACCTGACATAAGTCAGGTTTCTTAAATCAATTTTTTGTTAGATTATTTAGCAGATGCAAAGTCTGGATATGCTTCCATTCCATGCTCTCCTATATCTAAGCCTTGAGTCTCTTCCTCTTCAGATACTCGGATTCCACCGAATAACCCTCCAATTACAGACCAGGCAATCCAGCAAGTAACTAGTGTCCAAATAGCATAAGCTGCGGCACCAAGAGCTTGAACTAGAAGGAGGGTAATACCTCCACCATTGAACAATCCCATACCTGCTCCATCACCTTGTACAGCTGTACCCCAAAGACCAATAACTACAGTACCCCATACACCACAAACTCCGTGAACAGAGAATGCACCTACAGGATCATCGATCTCAGCGGCATCAAGTGCTGCAACAGAAAATACAACTATAACTCCCCCGACTAGTCCTGCGAACCAGGCTCCAGCAAGAGTCATATCACCACAACCAGCGGTGATACTAACCAAACCAGCAAGGATTCCGTTAATTATCATTGTAAGATCAGGCTTACCAGAAGTTAATGTTGAAACAATAGTTGCACCAATAGCTCCAGCAGCTGCTGCCAAAGTAGTTGTTACAGCAACATATGGAACCCATTGATCCATAGCAAGTTGAGAACCGGGGTTAAATCCATACCAACCTATCCATAGGACTAATGCACCTAGAGTAGCTATAGCCATATTGTGTCCTGGCATAGCTTGTGGTTTCCCATCAGAGTATTTGCCAATTCTTGGTCCAAGAAGCATAGCTCCTACAAGACCTGCCCATGCTCCAACTGAGTGAACAATTGAAGAACCAGCAAAGTCAACAAAACCTAAAGAATCAAGCCAACCTCCATTCCATTTCCAGCTTCCAGCAATTGGATATATAAATGCAGTTAGTACAACAGCAAAAACAACAAATTCTCCAAATTTAACTCTTTCAGCAACAAGACCGGAAACGATAGTTGCTGCAGTTCCTGCGAATGCAGACTGGAACAAGAAATCAACAGTAGGGACTAATCCAGCATCAGTAACCATATCAGCGGTAACTGTTGGATCAAAGAATAAGCCTCCAAAATAGAGCCATCCGTCGGCAACACTTCCTCCGTACATTAATGAATAGCCGATAAACCAATAAGAAGTTACAGCTAGAGCAAATACAAAGAGGTTTTTAGCAAGGATGTTTACTGCGTTCTTAGAACGACACATACCTGCCTCAACCATAGCGAAACCGGCGTTCATGAAGATCACTAAAATAGTAGCGATCAAAAGCCATAAATTGTTAGCAAGAAAAGCTGCATTCAACTCAGGTAAATCAGCTGCATGAGCTGAAAGATTAAAAATACCTAAACCAAACAAAGCTAGGGGAACAGTTGCAAGCCACAACATAGAGCGGTTTGAACTAAATCCTCGAATACTCCTCAAAAGGAGCATAGGTCCATTAACAAGACTTGCATCTTGTAATTTGGACCTAGAGCGCCTTTGAGGCGTTTGCAAAGCAGTGGTCATAAAAAAAAATTAGATCTGCAAAAAAACAGTTTTGTGCTGTTTCCTTTCAAATTTAAATTTATTCAAAAAACTTATCAGTGTCTAGTAGTTGTTTATACCAATTTTATAGTTGCACCCTAAAAAATTATTTGTTAAATTTGAAAATTATTTTTTTAGAATTTCAGATCATCAAGTTTTTTTATAATTTTAAAGGTTTAATTCCATTCCATGTTACGTGATCTTTATGAAATACAAACGAGCAAGGGATGGCTATCATGCCTGCACTGGAAGATTCTCTAAAAAGCCTGCCATATAAAGGATCTGCTTCATCTCCGGTAGTAAAAAATTCTGCATCTTTTCTGGTTATACAAAGTACTAAAACGCTTTTACTTTCGGGAATCAGTTCTTTCAATTCTATTAAGTGTTTTTGGCCTCTTTTCGTTACTGTGTCTGGGAATAGAGCTACATTTTCTTTAATCCAAGTCGTATTTTTTACTTCTATGTAAATGTTACGTTTATCAGGATTTGAAGATTTTGGAGTTAAAAAAAAGTCAATTCTGCTTTTTTTATCTTTTCCATAAGGGATTTCTGATTTAATTGTCTCTATTTCTCCTAATATTTCGTTTAGCAAATTTTTCTCAATAACCTTTTTGATTAACTTATTTGCAAATAGAGTATTAATACCCACCCAAACCTCCTCATTTTTTGCATCTAATACACATATCTGTTCCCATGTAAAAGGTAATTTTCTTTTTGGAGAAGGGGAAACACTTATTCTTACTTTAGCTCCCTCACTTAATAGTCCCTTCATTGGGCCTGTGTTAGCACAATGAGCAGTTACTACCTCTCCACTTTCTAATTTTATATCTGCAAGAAACCTTTTATACCTCTTAATTAAAACCCCTTCGATTAATGGATCAAATTCAATTATCCGATCATTCATAAATATGTCGTTAGTTAAAAATCAAATATAATTGAAACTTAAACTTCTTGAAATACTTAGACAAATCCAGATGCATTCATTTTTAAAAAATAATGTTTTTTCAATTTCATTTGGTACTAGTCTAAGTAAATTAGCCGGATGTATAAGACAAATATTCATAGCTGCTGCTTTTGGAGTTGGGGTAACATACGACGCGTTTAATTATGCCTATATAATTCCTGGTTTTTTGCTAATAATAATTGGAGGAATTAATGGTCCTTTACATAACGCTGTTGTTGCAGTTTTAACTCCGCTTAATAAAAAGAATGGGGGAATTATTTTAACTCAAGTAAGCATAAAACTTTCAATATTATTATTCATTTTAGCCATATTAATTTACACGAATTCCAGTTTATTAATTGAATTATTAGCCCCCAATTTAAGTTCGCAAGCTAAATCTATTGCTGCTTACCAATTACAAATACTCACACCTTGTATCCCTTTATCCGGCTTCATAGGTTTAAGCTTTGGAGCCTTAAATTCCCAAAGAAAATTCTTTTTATCAAGTATAAGTCCAGCAATAACAAGCCTAACTACAATTTTTTTTATTTTATGTAGTTGGATTTTCAACCAAGAAAATACATCTTCTCATTTCTTTACCTACACGGGATTATTAGCTTTCGCAACTTTGACAGGAACTTTCATTCAGTTTGTTGTTCAAATTTCGGAAATAAAAAAAATTGGTCTCTTAAGATTAGATTCAACCTTCAATTTATTTAAAGATGAAGAGAAGAGGATTTTCAAACTAATTATTCCAGCATCTATCTCATCAGGTCTAAGTCAAATTAATGTTTTTATCGATATGTTTTTTGCTTCAAGTTTTCAAGGAGCAGCATCTGGACTAGCTTACGGAAATTTTCTTATACAAGCACCCTTAGGCATATTATCTAACTCTTTGATTTTGCCGTTACTTCCAAAATTCTCTAAATTGAGAAGTGAGAAAAACGATAGAGGTCTCCAAAAACAATTGATATCTGGGATAGAGTACTGTTTCTTGACAGCTATTTTTTTAACAGGATTTTTCATAACATTTAATAATCAAATCGTACAATTAGTTTTTCAAAGAGGATCTTTTAATTATTCAGCGGCTTTAAAAGTAAAGGATATATTAATTGCTTATGCAGTTGGCATACCTTTTTATCTTTATAGAGATTTATTAGTAAGAACATACTATTCAATAGAGAAAACAAACTTTCCTTTTAAGACTTCATTTGCAGGGATAATTTTTAACATTTTTTTTGATTGGTTTTTAATTGGTGCCCCAATTAAGAATTTTGGGAATCTTTCTCCATATAATTTCGGAGTTGTAGGAATAATTTTATCTTCAGTAATAGTCAACTTCATAGTTTGTATTTTGCTTTCTTTTAATCTACGAAATGAAGATATCCATTTGCCTAACTTGGATTTATTGAGGAAAATCAGCCTTATGTCATTAGTGGCGTTTATAGATAGCACACTTTGTTTTACTATTTTTAAAAATACGAATAACTCCAATTCAAATCTGGGAGAATTTATATTATTAGTACTTGGTTCTCTAACTTTTTTTGTAATTTATTATTTACTTACAAAATACTTGAACATAAATAAATATAAGTTTAATAAAAAAAAGATTTAGTTTTCAAAAAAACTTTCCAAAATCTCCTCTAATTCTAGAATTTGTGAAGAAGTGATTAAATTAATCAGTGGAATAATGTTAATACCGTCCCCTACTTTTACGTTTATTGCTTTCAAGCTTATTCTTGCAGCCTCCAATGGGCCTAGATCTTTATTGCTTATACATTCAATAGCAAGATTTCTAGCTAGGCCAGCATCTCCAAGATACAAATTCCACTTTTCTATTTTTATAAAAACCTTTTCGGAAATAATATTTTCTAAATCACTTATTCGTATCTGAGAGTCCATAATTATAAAATTGATCTAAGATGATTGTTTTGAAGTATCTTTAGGTTTTTTTACAATTACGAAAAGCAAATGGGAGGCCAGAAGCACTGACCAGAAAATTACAAAACTATTAAAGTAAGCTATATCATATTTAATTTCTTTTAAAAGCCATGTGCCACTAACAATCGCAGTGAATATCATACAGTGAATAACAAAATTTACGATTCGAGAAAAATGTTTATAGATAGGATCTTCTAAATCACCATTTCCGTACCACTTTATAGGCATATCAATAATTAGATTGTTAATAATAGATATTTTACCCGAAATCTAGTTGACTAAGAGACCCTGAAACAGAGATATTACATAATTATGCGCCTGTAGCTAAGTGGATTAGAGCACCTGACTACGGATCAGGGTGTCGGGAGTTCGAATCTCTCCAGGCGCGTTTAAAATTATGAAATATTATTTTTATATTTTTCTAAAAAATATCGTATATATTATATGTATTACTAATCAAATATGATGAATATTCTTCAAAATCTTAAAGAAAGTGATCCAGTAATATCCAATTTTATAAACTCTGAAAAAAATAGACAGGAAACTCATCTTGAGTTAATAGCAAGTGAAAATTTTGCATCTATTGCGGTCATGCAGGCTCAAGGATCTGTCCTTACAAATAAATACGCCGAGGGATTACCTCAAAAAAGATATTACGGGGGGTGTGAATTTGTTGATGAAATCGAAGAATTAGCTATTCAGAGAGCGAAAAAATTATTTAATGCAAATTGGGCTAATGTTCAACCCCATAGTGGAGCCCAGGCAAATGCTGCTGTTTTCCTTAGTCTACTTAAACCTGGCGACACCATTATGGGGATGGATTTATCTCATGGTGGACATCTAACTCATGGATCTCCAGTAAATATGAGTGGCAAGTGGTTCAATGCAGTTCACTATGGTGTAAATAAAGAAACTAGTGAATTAAATTTCGAAGAGATAAGAGAGATAGCAATTAAAACAAAACCAAAATTAATCATATGCGGATATTCTGCTTATCCAAGAACAATCGATTTTGAGTCATTTAGAAATATTGCAGATGAAGTTGGTGCATTCTTAATGGCCGATATTGCACACATCGCCGGTCTTGTAGCAAGTAAACTTCACCCAAATCCAATACCTTATTGTGATGTAGTAACTACAACTACTCATAAAACATTAAGAGGACCTAGAGGGGGACTTATCTTGTGTAAAGATGCAGAATTTGGGAAGAAATTTGATAAATCTGTTTTCCCTGGAACTCAGGGTGGGCCCCTAGAACATATTATTGCCGCTAAAGCAGTTGCATTCGGAGAAGCCTTGCAGCCAGATTTTGTTAATTATTCCAATCAAGTAATAAAAAATGCAAAGGTTCTAGCTTCAACTTTAATAAATAGAGGAATCAATATCGTGAGTGGAGGCACTGATAACCATATTGTTTTACTCGATTTAAGAAGTATCAATATGACTGGTAAAATTGCGGACTTACTCGTAAGTGAAGTGAATATCACTGCAAATAAAAATACTGTTCCATTTGACCCTGAATCACCTTTTGTGACAAGCGGGCTAAGGTTGGGTACCGCCGCTTTAACTACTAGAGGTTTTAACGAGAATGCTTTTACTGAAGTTGGCGAAATTATTGCTGATAGATTACTTAACCCAAACGATGCACTGATTGAAAGTCAATGTAAAGAAAGAGTATTAACCTTATGTAATCGTTTTCCTCTTTATGAAGGCAAACTTGAAGCATCAATTAAATGAGTCCTAATTCCAAGGGAGTTGAAATTCTTTCTATTGGAACAGAACTACTTTTAGGAAATATTATTAATACAAATGCTCAATGGATTTCCGAACAGTTGTCTCAATTAGGCTTGAATCACTTTAGGCAATCAACTGTAGGTGATAATTGTGATCGAATTATAAAAATAATTAAAGAAATATCGAAAAGAAGTAATCTTCTAATTACAACTGGTGGCTTAGGACCCACCCCAGATGACTTAACTACTGAAGCAATAGCAAAATCTTTTAATGTATCTCTTTTTGAAAGACCGCACTTATGGGATCAGATTAAACAAAAACTTTCAAACTCAAAGCTTCAGGACGATTCCTCTAGCTTAAGGAAACAATGTTTCTTCCCAGAAAATGCTCAAATTATTAATAACCCTAAGGGCACTGCCCCAGGAATGATTTGGGAACCAGTAAAAGGGTTTACTATCCTTACTTTCCCGGGAGTACCCAGTGAAATGAAAACTATGTGGGAAGAGACGGCATATGATTTCATTAAAAAAAAATTCTCAGATAGTTATTCCTTTTTTTCAAATACTCTTAAATTTTCGGGCATTGGAGAATCTAGCGTTGCTGAAAAAATTAATGATCTATTTAATCTTCAAAACCCGACCGTTGCTCCATATGCCAACTTAGAAGAGGTTAAACTCAGAATCACCGCGCGAGCAAAGAACGAACTGGAGGCAAAAAATATAATTAAGCCTGTAAAAGAAGAAATAAGAAAAGAGTTTTCAAAATTTATTTTTGGAGAGGATAACGATACTCTTCCTAGCGTTTTAATAAAAGAATTAACCAAGAGGAACCAAACTATTGTTTTTGCTGAATCCTGCACCGGAGGCCTTCTATCTTCATCACTAACCTCAATATCAGGCTCATCTCAAGTTTTTCAAGGTAGTATTGTTTCCTATAGTAATGAGCTAAAAAATTCATTATTAATGATTTCTGAAGAAAATCTTTCAAAATATGGAGCTGTTTCTGAAGAAGTTTGTGAGGCCATGGCAATTAATGCAAAAGAGAAATTAGGAGCAGATTGGGCAATAGCAACTAGTGGAATAGCTGGTCCTAACGGAGGCAGTCAAGATAAACCGGTTGGACTTGTTTATATCTCAATTTCAGGTCCGAATAATCATATAACTAATATAAAAAAACTATTTAACTCAACACGAAATCGAATAGAAATTCAAAGACTAAGTGTAAATGTATGTTTGAACAGCCTCCGATTAATCCTATTATCGAATAGTAAGTAACTATTTTTACAAATTGAGTCAAGATACCCTATTTGATAAAGTTTGGGATTTACATAAAGTTTCAAGTCTTCCTGGAGGATCTGATCAAATATTTATTGGTCTCCACCTTATCCATGAAGTCACGAGTCCTCAAGCATTTGGTGCCTTAAAGGACAAAAAATTAAAAGTAAAATTCCCTCATAGAACTGTTGCTACTGTTGATCATATTGTGCCAACAGATAATCAGAGCAGGCCTTTCAAAGATAATCTCGCTGAACAGATGATTGAAACACTCGAGAAGAATTGCTTAGAACACAAAATAAGATTTTTTAATATTGGTAGTGGTAATCAAGGAATAGTTCATGTAGTAGCACCGGAATTAGGCCTGACTCAGCCAGGGATGACAATCGCTTGCGGAGACTCTCATACTTCAACTCATGGAGCTTTTGGGTCAATTGCTTTTGGGATAGGTACAAGTCAAGTAAGAGATGTTCTTGCTACCCAAACCTTAGCCATGAACAAATTGAAAGTAAGGCAGATTTGGTGTGAAAATAAATTATCTAAGGGTGTTTATGCTAAGGATTTAGTCCTTCATATCATTAATAAACTTGGTGTAAAGGCAGGAGTAGGTTTCGCTTATGAATTCGCAGGGCCTGCGATAGATGAATTATCTATGGAAGAAAGAATGACGATATGCAATATGTCTATTGAAGGAGGAGCAAGATGCGGCTACATTAACCCTGATAAAAAGACCTTTAGTTACATTAAAAATAAATTATGTGCTCCAAAAAATGAGAATTGGGATAAAGCGCTCAGATGGTGGGAATTATTAAAAAGCGATGAAAATTCAATTTATGATGATGTAATTAAATTAGATGCTTCTAAAGTAGAACCAACAGTAACTTGGGGGATTACTCCGGGGCAAAGTATTAGCATTAATGAACATATCCCTCTTTTAGATGAATTGTCTCCAAATGATAAATTAGTTGCAAAAGAGGCTTATGAATATATGAGTTTCAAGCCAGGACAATTAATAAAAGATACTCCTGTAGACGTTTGTTTCATAGGTAGTTGCACAAATGGAAGAATCAGTGACTTAAGAGTTGCAGCTAAAGTATTAAAAGGCAAAAAAGTATCCAATAATGTCAAAGCATTTGCAGTTCCAGGTTCAGAAAAAGTGGCAACTGAAGCAAAACAAGAAGGTATTGATCAGATTTTTAAGGATTCTGGATTTCAATGGAGAGAGCCTGGCTGCTCAATGTGTTTAGCAATGAATTCAGATAAGCTAATAGGTAATCAAGTTAGTGCTAGTTCTAGTAATAGAAATTTCAAGGGTAGGCAAGGATCTCCTAGTGGAAGAACACTTCTCATGAGTCCAGCAATGGTTGCTGCTGCTGCAATTAATGGCAAAGTCAGTGACGTAAGAGAATTTATCAACTGATGAAATCAGAATTTACCTCACCAATTGGAAAAATTTCAAATATGAACGGGCAATGTATCTCCTTGATTGGTAACGACATTGATACAGATCGGATAATTCCAGCGCGTTTTTTGAAGTGTGTTAACTTTGATTCATTGGGTGAATCTGTTTTTGAGGATGATAGAAAAACTTTAAAAGGAAAGCATCCTTTTGATTTAGAGGAAAACAAAAATGCATCAATACTAGTTGTTAATAGCAATTTTGGATGTGGTTCCAGCAGAGAACATGCCCCCCAAGCGCTTATGAGATGGGGCATACAAGCAATCATAGGCGAGAGTTTCGCCGACATTTTTTACAGTAACTGTATTGCGATAGGAATTCCATGTTTTACGCTACCTAAAAAATCCATAGAAGAAATGCAAAATTATTGCGATAATCAATTTTTATTTTTAGAAATTGATCTAAAAAAATCCTTAGCAAAATCAAAAGAATTAAATTTCAATCTTGAAATTAAGGAGAGCTCAAGAAAAATGTTTTTATCTGGAGAATGGGATGCAACTTCAACATTACTTGAGAATGAAAATTTAATAGAAAAAAAATTTAACCTATTACCTTATGTAAAATTTAATACTAAATTATCATAGCTAATTAAATCCATAGAGACTAAAAGAAATACCTCCTGCTTCATTATGAGGTTGGTAAAAAATACCAAATTCATAAGATCTTTTTTTCCAATTCAAAGAGACTTTTGAATTTATGAATTTCCCATAATCATTAGAATCACTATCTAGGTTTAATGTTCCATTATTTTTAAGAATAATTGGGCCAAATAGTTGTTGGTCAAAACCAATATCTAAAGTAAATTTGTCAGAAATTTGGTCAAACTTAAATATACTGTCTCCGCTTTTAAATTTATAAAAAGGGAAAATACTAATTCGTGTATAGTCAAAAGTTCTTGTTTTGAAATTACCTAAAATTAATTCTGGACCAAAACCAATCCCAATATATTCTTGATGCTTTCCATCAGAATACAAAGAATACATTCCTGCTAGTCTCGTATTTAAACTTAGTCCTTTTTTAATTGGCTCATAAATATACTCATAGGAACTATCAATAATTTTATTTTTAGGTTTATCAACAATTAATGGAATATTTTGATCTAAAGAGTAAAACAAATTACCTTTAATACTATCAACTAAGTTTTTACTACCTAACGCCTCTCCTTTTAAATTTGCCAGACCTAAAGATAAAACTTCAGTTTTATTTATACCATTTATTTCCCAAGTATGTTTTTTTTCTAATTTTGAACCATATCCTGCATAAATTTCAGCTTCCCCTAATGAACCATTCCATAATCTATCTCTATAAACTCCGTAAAAACTTTTATCCCATTTAGCGTTCAAGAAATTAATTTCTTTGCTCAAAATTGATTTAGATCTAAAAGCGTCAGAAAATTTATTAGTATCTAAGGAATTTATTTGATTCACTATTTCCAAATCCCAATTATTAAATTTCCCCTTTATTTCTGATTTAACCCCAAAAAAGTCAGCCAATTTGGCATCTCTTTCTATTTTTTCTCCAGTTATTAAATCTCCTTTCTTTACGAAACTATTAGTCTTTCCATTAAATGAACGTTGAATAAAAAATTGTGGTTCTAGATCAATAATAAAATCATCAGATATATCTATAGAATTAAGTTTTCTACTAAAAAACAAGCCATCTTTATCTAGATTGTCATAACCAATTGTCCAACTAGCTTTTGAATCAAGGTTTTGTCCAGATTCAGTTAGTGCTCTATTACCAAGCCAAAATGGAATTGAAATATTTTCATCTAATACTAAATAATTCAAAGAAGATTTAAATCTTAATTCATCTTTTAAGGAGCGAACTTCTAATGAATTAATCTCAATTTTTACTTGTTTAAATTGAAGAATATCATTGGAAAATAATGCTTTTTTACTCTTCCATTTTTTCCCATCAATATTGACTCTTTCTGCAGAAAAAATCCAATTATTAACCTTTTCAGGAGTATTTATAACTTCCTTTTTTCGTAAATTTAGTATGTAATTAAGCTTTTGAATATCCGATTTATAAAAATTACTAGATATGTCTGTAATTAACTTATCAGAATTTATGAAGCCTTTTACATCTAATAAATTCCCTGTTTCGTTTATAAAATCGTACTCAAGTTTAGACATTTTAAATATTTGATCACCAAACACTAAACTTATATTTCCTTCTGCACTAATTTTTTTACTTAATTTATCAAAAATAATGTTATCAGCACTTAAATGCTTACCTCTGTATGAAACATAAACGTTACCCTCTGCATAAATAATATTATTCTTTTCAGATTGTTTATCAGATTGGATCACTAATTCTTCTTGATTTTTACTCGAGGTAGCAAGAAGAGACTCTAAATTATCATTTAAAAGATTTTTTTTGAAAGTGGTTTGTTCAAAATTATTTTTAAGAAATAGTTCTGAATAATTAGATGAAGCTTCATTATTTAAAATTTTTGACTTAGTAAAGTTAGTAGGCCGATCTTTTACATTTTCATTAACTTCATGAAAATCAGCAGATTTTGTTGATTGTACTAAATTAATAAATATGAAGAAAGTAAATATTAGCTTTTGAGGTGTTCTTAAGGTCAATTAGAAAATTAAAACTAATCTTGAGGACTTTCTAAATCTTTTCTGTTAGGTGTTCTAGTTGGATCACTCGCCAAAAATCCAAATAGGAATATCCCAACAAAGAAAAAGACGATTGTGTAAACAGAAATTTTTAGAGCTAGCATGGAAATACTTGAGCAGACAGATTTATATCTTATTAAATTTATATTTAATTTATGGTAAAAGGTTTACTTTTTGTATTTTTGGAAAATTTTGAAATACTTTAAGTAATATTAATCATCATGATCATCCCAAGGATCAGTTAGTTTTGTTGCCCTAGGCCCAAAGGCAGTCCATAGACCAAAACCAGTTAAAGCTAGAAGAATTGCCAGAATTGTTACTGCTATGGAAACTGCAGGATCTGGGGCAGATGATAAAGTTTGCATCAATTTTGCTAAGTTTGTAAACAATTTACGTATAAGTTCTTATACAATAGCGAAATAATATTCGATTTTGTGAATTCAACATGGGTCAAAAAACAGCCTTAGGAAGTCTTTTAAAAGCAATTGGCAATTCAGGTCAAGGAAAAGTTGTACCTGGTTGGGGAGCCGTTCCTGTGATGACAGTCATAGGTTTACTTCTTCTTATTTTTTTAGTTATTCTTCTACAAATCTATAACCAATCCTTATTATTGCAAGGATTCTCAGTTGATTGGAACGGTAATTAAATTTCTTAATCTCTCTGAAAGTTAACTACTTAATCTAAAAATTACTAAAAACTTTTCTAGTTTTTTTTAATTAACTTATATAGTATATTGATTAAATATTTATAATTTTTACAATTCTCAACAGTTAAAGTTAAAGAGATCTAGATATTATTCATGAAAGAAATATATTTAATTGGATTAGGAAATCCTGGTAAAAAGTACTTAAAAACTAGACATAATATTGGCTTTTTAGTTCTGGAAAATCTTTCAAAAAAATATAATGCAAATTTTTCACTAAAAGAAAAACTTAAAAGTTCCTTCTCAGAATTCAGAATAAACGACTCAATTTACAGGTTGTTTTTACCAAATACCTTTATGAATAATAGTGGTGATGCTGTCAAAGCAATTTTAGATTGGTACAAAATCAACGTAGATCAAGTTTTTATAATAGTCGATGATAAAGATCTTCCCCTTGGAAAAATAAGATTTAGAAAAAAAGGTAGCTCTGGTGGGCATAATGGGCTTAAAAGCATAATTGAAAAATTGCAAACTCATAATTTTAATAGGATAAGAATTGGAATTGGATCTCCTGAATTAATTAAGGGTACAAGTAAGTTCAATACTATTTCTCATGTATTAGGCAACATTTCTCAAGAAGAAAATTCAATTTTGGATAAAGCATATATGAAGGTAATAGAATCTCTCGAACAATTGAATACAAAAAAAGAAGAAGAAATTATTAATGAGTTAAATTCTTTTAATAAAGAAAATATTTAACAAATGCCGCCAAAACCGGAAACAATAGCCATTGTAAGTATTAAAGAATATTCCTTCCCAAAAAAACAAATTAAGGGAATTGTGGAAGCAAGTCAATTTAGGTGGACTTTTACGTGGTGTTTTAATAAAGGTTTGTTATTAGTTAATCCTCCTTTGGGCAGGGCATTGATTGAAAATGCCCTATTAAGATTTTTATTAAAAAAAGATTATAAACTTGAAGCTGGTAATGAATACAAGTTAACTATTTCAGCCAAGTTTTAGTGTCTATACTTTCTTTCAAAGTAAACTTCATTTTGCAATAATCCTCCAATATTATCAATGCTGATATCGCATCGAGGTTTTTATTAATTATAAAAACCTCTCTAGGAATTAAAAACTTCAAACCTTTGATTGGGAAAAGTTCGAAATATCTCGCTTTGGCTCTAAAAGTTGTGTTTTTTTCTTCAAAAATTACTATTTCTCTTTTAAAAAAATTCAATTTTTCCCTAATATCTCCACTGCTTGTACCGTTACCAATAATAATTTTTGAAATATCTTCGAAGGTATTTAAATTTTTTATGTAATCTTCAAATAATTCACTTTCAATAACTAAAGCTTTATCTACTTTTTTTTTAATTATATCAGCTATAACTAACCCACATTTCCACTTACCAGGATCAATAGATATGCACTTACACATAGATGTTTATAATTTAGTGATATTCAATTCAACTATAATTGGGTCAGCAGTTTTACTATCTCTTAAAGATATAACATCTAACCGATATTTATTATTTTGAGTAATCTTTATAGAATCTCTTATTTTATTAACAAAGTCTCCTCTTGTAGTGATTTCTTTAACAATTGACCCTCTTAACTTAATTTTATCTCTAGTTTTTCTCATCAATTTATTAATACTAGAATTAATATTTTTATAGTCAAAATCTTTTTTTTCAAGAATTTTGCTAGTAACAACTTCTCCTTTTTTTAGAATAATTTTATTCTGAAGCAATTCCGGGTATACAAAAACAAAATTATCTCCTTTCAGAACATTAGTTGCAGATTTAATCAATATGATCCAATTGCCGGCTTTTGAGGTAATACCCTCAATTTCAGAAATATCACTAGGTCTCCACAAAAGAATATTTTTTACCTCTTTTTTACTTGGAATTACAATTTGTTGAACATATATATCAGCTCTTTTGTAAATATTTCCTAGATCTAATTTGATATTTGGATTAGAGGTAACTTCTGCAATAAACAAAGTTTGACCTCTTTTAAGTACTACATTTCCTCTTCTAAATTCTTTAACATCACTTTTTAGTTTATTTAATTCTTTTTCTTTATTATTAATCTTATCTTCCAGCTTCTTCCTTTCTTCCTTCAAAGGGACAAGAGCCTTTTTACTTTCATCCAAAGTTTTTTGTAAAAAAGGAATATCTACAAAAAGTCTTTGCCTAAATTCTTCACTGACTAAAATCAATAATCCTATGGATATTGCACTAATAAAGCCTCCAGTTATTATGGTTACAATTGTGGCTGTTTTCTTGGGTCTTAATTTTAAGATACTAAATCTTGCTTTACCAATCTTTGTGCCGAGGATATCTCCAAATGGAGCAATTAATCCTCCAAGTAATATTAAAAAAACAATTAAAATCCAAGCCACATTATTCCATACACTCTACTTTCATCATAGTTTAATGATGAATCAATTAAATCTTTTTGCAAGAGCTATTGGATCAAACACCGTAATCTTTTTTCTTTCAATAGTGAGAAGCCCAGAATCCTTTAAATCTCCCAATAATCTTGTAATGGTTACTCTTGTAGAACCAATTGCTTCAGCAATTGCTTGATGAGAAAGCCTCAAATCTATCGTGATACCTTTCTCGCTTGCTACTCCAAAGTCTCTACATAAAACCATTAAAAAGCTTACTAAACGAGAAGACATATCTCTATGAGTAAGGGTTTCTATCATTGTTTCAGTCTGTAGAATCCTGCTTGAAAGGCCTTGCAACAATAGTAGTCCAACCGATGCATCTTCCTCTATTGCTTTTAAAACAGAATTAGCAGGAGCAGTTATCATTTCAACTCTTGTAAAAGCTATAGCATGATAAAAACGATCAGATCTATGACCTGTTAGAAGAGATAAAACACCAAAGAGACTATTCTCTCTAAGAAGAGCAACAGTTATCTCTTCACCTGACTCATAAACTCTTGACAGCCTTACTGCTCCTCTTCTTATTAGATAAACTCTTTCAGCAGGATCCCCAGGGAAAAATATCGTTTTAGATCTTTCAACCATTTCTGTGCTTGCACCCTCTAGTCCTTTAATTACTTCCATTAAAGTTCTATTGATTGGAAAACGCTCTCCAACAGAGTTAATTTTACTTTGGCCTGACTGTTGCGAACTAAAGCGGCTGAAGCCTCGTGCAGAAGGTATCATAAATATTTTAACTACTAAAAAATTTAAGAAGACACCCTAAAACATCTTGTATCAACTGTAACAATTTTCAATTCTTATTAGTTTCTCTGCAAACTTCATTAGACTGACTTTAACTTATTCAACGCTTTTTTAAGTAAAATTACACTATATGCAGCGTTGTTAAATACAAATTATACTGCATATAGAAAATTTCTAAAATAATGGCTATAAGCACATCTAATTATTATCCAAAAGATAATCATGATGTTGTCGAAATAAGTTCCAGTAATAAAAGAAATTTCAAAGAACTCACACAAAATGGTCAAATCCAAATCTATCAATCTTCTTATAGAGGGAGTTATTCCTCTATTATTAGTGACTCTCTAAGAAATGCTGCTCTTGGGAGAAAAGTACTTTTAGTTCAATTTATGAAAGGAGGTGTTAATCAAGGAATTAATAATGCAGTTAAGCTTTGTGGAAATCTAACTTGGATAAGATCATCACATTCTTTTGATCAATATAATTCTGAAGAAATTCAAAATAATAAAAACTTAAAGCACTTTATTCATGACTCTACTTATGAATTATGGAATTTTTGCAAAAAAGAATTACTTTCTGATAAAAATGATCAGATCATACTTGATGAAATTTTTTTGGCTATCGAAATGGGGATTATCGATAAGGATGATTTGATTTCAACACTTGAAAACCGATTTATATCAGGAGATGTAATCCTTACTGGTACAGGTATTCCTAAAGATTTATTATTAATGGCCAACCAAATCACCGAACTTCGCTCATAAAACAATGCTAAAAAATGATCTCTGGATAAACCAAAAAGCTTCTGAAGGAATGATAAATCCTTTCCAGTCAAATTTAGTACGCCATCTTGAGCCTAATAATCAACAAAGGCCAGTTTTGAGTTACGGATGTTCCTCTTATGGCTACGACTTAAGACTTTCATCAAAAGAATTCTTAATTTTCAGACATGTACCAGGTACTGTAATGAATCCCAAAAAATTTAATCCTGATAATTTAGAAAAAACTGTTCTTCATCATGATGAGGATGGAGACTTTTTTATTCTTCCTGCTCACTCCTATGGTCTAGGGGTAGCTTTAGAAAAAATGAAGGTCCCTGAAAATATAACTGTAATTTGTATAGGCAAAAGTACATACGCTCGACTAGGAATTATCGTTAATACAACACCTGCAGAAGCAGGATGGGAAGGTCACCTGACTTTGGAGTTTAGTAATAGCTCAGGTGCAGATTGCAGAATTTATGCTGACGAAGGTATCTGTCAACTTCTTTTTTTTGAAGGTGATCCTTGCTCTACAACATATAAAGATAGAAGGGGCAAATATCAAAATCAACCAGAGAAAGTAACTCTTGCAAAGATCTAAAATGAGTAAAGTTGAACTAATTTCGCTAACTCCTGATGCGGAAAAAACAATGGCTTACATCGCAAGAGTTAGTAATCCAAACAATCAGAAAAATGAGGATTATTCAAAATTATTGAGTTATTGCATTAAAAATGAACATTGGAGTGTATTTGAGCAATCATTTATGACCTTACAAATAGAAACAAATAGAGGAATTGCAGCTCAAATTTTAAGACATAGATCATTTACTTTTCAGGAATTTTCACAGAGATATGCTGATAGTTCTCAATTAGGTAATATACCTTTACCAGACCTAAGAAGACAAGATACAAAAAATAGGCAAAATTCTATACCTGACCTGCCTGATGAGTTAAAAAAAAGATTCAATTCAAAAATTGCTTCACATTTTAAAGCTGCTTCAGAATTATATGAAGATTTACTTTCTGAAGGAATAGCTAAAGAATGTGCAAGATTTGTTTTGCCATTAGCAACTCCAACGAGAATATACATGTCTGGTTCATGCAGATCATGGATCCATTACATCCATTTAAGATCAGCACATGGTACTCAAGAAGAACACAAGTCAATTGCCCAGAAATGCAAGTATATTTTTAAACAAAGTTTTCCTGTAGTATCAAAATCTCTAGATTGGTGAAATTATCCATGACTACGAGGGGTAACCCCTTGATTTTTATTTTCTTTGATTAATGAAAATTCACCATTAAAAATCTCTTCATTAGATTCTCTTTCTCTTTCAAGTTGATTAATAGACTCTCTTATCTTCATTTCTTCTTGTTTACCAATAAAAGTAGATATTAATTTACCTTTTCCATCAAAAAGATTAACTTGAGGAATCCCATTTACATCAAATTTACGGATGTAATTATTCCACTTTTGATTATCAACATTTAAAAAAACAAAATTAATCTCTTTTTCATATTGATCCTTTAAGTTAGATATTTTTGGAGCCATATCTTTGCAAACTTCGCACCACTCAGCATAAAATTCAAGAAAAGTAGGCTTATTATTTTTAAAAGCAATTTCAGGATCAACTGATAATTCTCCAAAAGTCTTTAGAAGATAAGTTGATTGAAAAAAGAGATTTCTTAACAAAGCCAAAGAAATAAAAATAACAATAATAAAAAAAACAAGTATTGTTTTTAAATTTGTGTTTAAAAATGACTCACTATTCTCGGATTGCACTATAAAATACTTACTAGCTAAAGTTATTTTAAATAAGTTATTCAAATAAAGAGAATTTACGTTCTTTACCTTTTAATCAACTGATAAAATAAGAATAAAGTAATAATAAAAATATTCTTGATTCCTGAAATCTCATTATGCAATCAATCTTTGGAACTGATGGAATAAGAGGAAGATTTAATAAAGAGATAACTTGTTCTCTAGCCTATAAAGTTGGATATGCTTTAGGTTCAAATTTAGAAAATAAAAATCCAATATTAATTGGAAGAGATACTAGGATTAGCGGGGATGTACTTCTTGAGTCATTAGTAAAAGGTATTAATGCTAGTGAAAAAGAATTTATTAATCTTGGAATCTGCCCTACCCCAGCTATTCCTTTTTTAATTAAACAGGAAAAATTCAGTAGTGGGATTATGATTTCTGCAAGTCATAATCCGCCCGAATATAATGGCATAAAAATTTTTGATCATAATGGTCAAAAAATTACCAGAAATTTTGAAAATAAAATTCAAAAATCAATTGAGGAATCAAATCAAAATATATCAGTTCCCACAAACGAGATCTCATTAAAAAGAAATAGAGAGCTCATTGATAATTATATCAAAAGCCTAATCGAAACAATGGGTGGAGAAAATTTAAACGGCATGAAAATAATATTAGACACATGCCATGGATCAGCTACCACTTGCGCAAAAAAAATTTTTCAGTATCTTGGCGCTGATGTAAGAGTTATAAATAACTCTAGGAATGGGTATAAAATTAATATGAATTGTGGCTCTACTAACCTAGAACCATTAAAAAAGGCATTAAGAGAAAGTCCAGCAGATATGGGCTTTAGCTTCGATGGGGATGCCGATAGAGTAATTGGATTAGATTCTAAATGTAATGTATTAGATGGGGATCATATCATTTTTCTTTGGGGCAGAGAACTTATGGAACAAAAAACTCTTACAAATAATCTTCTAATATCAACTCAAATGGCAAATTTAGGATTTGAAAAGGCATGGAACAAAATTGGTGGGATCTTATATAGAACTGATGTAGGGGATAAATATGTTCATGAAGCAATTAAGGAAAAAAGAGCTGTTTTAGGAGGCGAGCAGTCAGGACATATACTTTCAAAAATAAATAATTTTTCAGGAGATGGGATATTGACTGCACTTCAAATTGCTAAATACTGTAAAAAGAAAGATATTACTTTAAATGATTGGTTTAAAAGCAGTTTCGAACCTTTCTCTCAGAAACTAACTAACATCAAATTAGATTTTAATATTAATAAAATAAATCCAGAAACCAAAATCTTAATTGATCAAACTATAAAAAGTTACAGGGCAAACACCTTAGATGATTGTAGAATTTATATAAGACCTAGTGGCACAGAACCAGTTATAAGGGTTCTTATTGAGGCAATAAGTCAGAAGAAAGTTGAGTCTTTATCAAGCGAAATAACTAAAAAGCTCTCTTTAGAAATTAGTAAAATAATGAATTAATTATGAATCAGAATTTTATATAAATCCTCTCATAGATATCAAGTTTGTTAACAATCGCATACTTTTCCCTATTAGTTTTAACTTTATTTGGATTAAAACTTTCAGAATAACTAAAATCCTTTCTTTCTATCTTTTTAAAAGATAAATTACTTAATATAGTCCAGTCCATATAATCGAATAAATCCTTTACATCAGTTTTTATAAAAATTAGGGATCCCTTTTGCAATGAATTTGAGAGAATATTAATAAAATCTGGTTGAATTACACGCCTTTTATAGTGTCTCTTTTTAAACCACGGATCAGGAAAATTAAAAGAAATACTTTGTATATTTTTGATAATAAATTTACTTTGGTTATCATTCAAAATATTATTAGCATTACCAAATACAAAATACAGATTGTTGATTTCTCTTTTAAAGACTTTAAATTTAGCATTTTTGACTAATTTCTCACGGATTTCAATTCCCAAATAATTCCAACTGGTATTAACTAAAGCTAAATCAAATAGAAACTCACCAGCAGCACAGCCTATATCCAAATGAAGATTCAATTTAGAATCACCAAACATTTCACTCAAAGAAGGTATAATTTCAATCTGCTTGAAATTACTACTAAGCGGATTAACATGCTGTCTCATAAAATTATTAATATATTCCTAGGAATAATATAAAGATGCATAATATTCATAACTATGACAATAGTAAGTTCAAAAGTAACAGTTTGATGTTTAATTATTATGTGTTTAAAAAGAAAAAGTTTTGAACGTTTTTAATCAACTTTCTATTTGGCTATCCTTTCAACTTTCAATAATTTTCCTTATTGGTATTCCTGTTTCTCTATCCTTCTGGTCAATTACAAAAAGAAATAAAGCAGTTAATAAACTTCTATCAATTTATTGGAAAATATCCCTTTTATTTTTTATAAGCCTTCTACTTTTAATAGGTAAGTTTAATTATGCTCTTGTGATAACAAATATTTCAACATTATTAATGACAATTTCAGTTTGGTTTTGGAACGATATTAATGATGAATTAAAAGAATATGATTTTTCTTACTCCCTTACCACAACTACAAAAGTATGGAGATGGACGGTAACTTTTATTTCTCTCAATTTTTTAATTCAGAGTTTAGAAAACTTTAACTGCTTTTCCTTTATTAAATCGGATGAGTGTGCAATATGGCTTCAGCCTTCTTCAAATTTATATATTTTTATAAAAAATTTATTTAATTTTTTCTTCGGTGCTAATTTTACTGAGCCGATAGCAAAATTTTTAGGATTATTTTCATTATTAATCTATATTTTAGGCCTTATTCAATGGTCAATAATCAAATTACCTAAGAATGGAAGAAACTCTTGCTTCTCCGAAAATGGCAGAAATTGACTTAATAAATCATCTTGAAAAAATAAGTTCCGAGATACCTAATAGGATACTTAAACTAGAAGGTCTCATTCTAAAAGAAAATCACAAAGAACAATTAGAAATACTTATTTTCAAAGGTTTCAGTAGCTCAACAACTCATCCAATTGAAATAGATTTAGAAAAGAAAGTTATAACACTTAATTATATACTTACAAACTTTAAACTTTATAAAGCACCCTTAACAGAAACCGAAGATAATTTTATAAGAGAAAATCAAAACTCAGTTTTCTTTTTGAATCAAAAAAACTGGATTTAAGTAAACTCAAGATTAATAATATTTGAACATCTTTTGCATAATTTTGTATTTTGGATTCCATTAAAAGTTTCTTTTTGATAATGCCAACATCTATCACATTTTTGACCATGAGCTTTTATTATTTGAATTTTCCCGAGTTCATTTTTATCAATAATTAAAGAATTCTCTGCCAAATCGGATATTACTTGGAAATTTGAAACTATAAGCCAATCCCTAAATAAATCTACATCTTGATTGCCAAATTCTTCTAGCCAAGACAGTGAATCTTTTACAACTTTATCTTCAGGTAAATAATTAACTTCTGTTTCTAAAGCCGCTCCAATTATTTGTTTATTTCTGCATACTTCTATGGCTTTGTTAATTTCAACTCTCAAACTTCTTAAATTTGCAATATGCGCATTAAGACTTTCATTTTTCCATGACTGTGAAAAAATTGGCCATCCTCTTTGAAATACAGATTTTTCTTTAGTTGAATATGGAATATTTTGCCAAATATCCTCAGCCATATGACAAAGCACTGGAGAAATAAGAACAGCTAAATTTTCAACGACTTTTGACATTACAAACTGACATGATCTTCTCCTGTATTGTGATTTAGAACTTACATATAACCTATCCTTTGCAATATCCAAATAGAAATTTGATAGATCTACTACGCAAAAACTTTGTAGAATTTGAAAAAATTTTGAAAATTCATAATTTTCATAAGCATTTGATATTTGATCTGTAACCTCAACTAATCTGCCTAACATCCATTGATCTAAAAGCGGCAATTGATCAATTTCAAAACTATCAATATTGGGATCATAATCATGAATATTACCTAGGAGATATCTTGCAGTATTACGAACTTTTCTGTAAACATCTGATAATTGTTTGAGTATATTTGAACCAATTGGAACATCTACTGAATAATCTACAGAGCTTACCCATAGCCTCAGGACATCAGCGCCATAAGCAGGATCAGCTTTTTTATTATTACCTCCATTAATAATTATATTTGGATCGACAACATTGCCTAAAGATTTGCTCATTTTTCTTCCGTTTTCATCTAATGCAAAACCGTGAGTTAAAACTTTCTTATATGGAGGTTTATTATTGACTGCAACAGATGTTAGCAAAGAAGACTGGAACCATCCTCTATGTTGATCTGAACCCTCTAAATAAAGATCGGCTGGATACTTTAATTCACTTCTTAGTTCACATACTGCAGCCCAGCTAGATCCTGAATCGAACCAAACATCCATTGTATCTGTCCCTTTTTTCCATAAATCCGATTCTTTTGCATAATTTTCTGGCAATAGATTTTTAACATCCCAATCCCACCAAATATCCGCTCCATGTTCACTAAAAAGTTCTTGAATATGATTAATTATCTCGTTGTTAAGTAGAATGTCATTACCATCTTTTTTATAAAAAACTGGGATTGGGACTCCCCATGACCTTTGTCTAGAAATACACCAATCTCCTCTACCAACAACCATAGAATAAATTCTTTTCTTTCCAGTTGCTGGCATCCATTCAACATTCTCGATTGCCTTTAATGCAGATGATCTAAAGCCATTTACAGAGGCAAACCATTGTTCTGTTGCCCTAAAAATAGTTGGTTTTTTGGTTCTCCAATCATAAGGATATCTATGCTTATAATTTTCTTGTAATATAAGCAAATCATTTCCCTTTAAGTATTCAATAATTAAATCATTTGCGTCTTTCAGGACATTTGATCCTTTGAATTGACCAGAATATTCATTTAAGTTACCTTTTTCATCAACAACACATGTTATTGGTAAATTATATTTTTGACCCACATTAAAATCATCTATCCCATGACCAGGCGCAGTATGCACAATTCCAGTACCTGATTCTGTAGTTATATAATCTCCACCAATTACAATTCTGCAATTTTTTTTCTTAGAGGGATGTTGATATTCAATGTTTTCCAATTTAGAGCCCTTAACCTCTAAAAGCACCTTGAAATCTTTGTTGAATTTCTTACTTATTTCAGAAGATAAATCTTTTGCGAAAAGGTAAATTCGTTTCTCTTCATCAGTTGCAAAAACATACTTTATTTTTGGATTTACTGCAACTGCTTCATTTGCAGGTATAGTCCAAGGAGTAGTTGTCCAAATAGTTATGAAAGAATTGTTTTGAAAAAAATCTTTTTTGATATTAGGATTTTCTTGAATGAAATTTAATAGAATTTCCTCAGATAATTTAATGATTTTTAAAGAAACAAAAATACTTTTTGAATAATGTTCATCTGGATATTCTAATTCTGCTTCTGCAAGTGCAGTCCTAGAACTTGGACTCCAATGCACAGGTTTAAGACCTCGATATATATAGCCATTTAAAAACATTTTCCCAAATACTCCAATCTGAGCAGATTCATAACTTTTCTTAAGAGTTAAGTACGGGTTATCCCAATCTCCCCATATACCCCACCTTTTGAAACCCTCCATTTGATTATTAATTTGGATATGGGCATAATCCGTCGCTTTTTTTCTTAGATTTAAAGTATCAAGATTCTTTCTTTCATCAGATTTTAAATTCTGAAGAACTTTTAATTCAATAGGTAATCCATGACAGTCCCAGCCAGGCACGTAATGAACCCTAAATCCCCTCAAAGTTTTGTACTTATTTATTATGTCTTTTAAAACTTTATTAAGGGCATGACCCATATGAAGCGCTCCGTTTGCATAAGGAGGGCCATCATGTAATGTAAATATTTCTCCCGAGTTGCCAGCACCTAATTGAAAATCAATATTATTATTAGCCCAAAAATTCTGAATCTCAGGTTCTCTTACAACTGAATTAGCACGCATTGAGAATTCAGTTTTAAGTAAATTTAAAGTTTCTTTATAAGAAAAGTCTGATTTTTGTTCTTTGCTATTTTGAGATTTCATACGGCGATCTAAGAAATATTGGTGATCAAAAGAATTATTTAAATAAATCTAATCTATTATATTCTTTCTTAATTGACCTGTAGTTTTTTTGAGATGTTTCAAATAACCAATTTATTTAATTTCAGAGTTTATATTATCATTTTTATCACTTCTTACCCACTTCTTTTGGGTTGTATTTTTATTATTGCTGCCAAAATTTAAAATATTAGAAGTTTTCGTAAAACTACCAAATCCCAGATTAATAGCTTCTAATATTTTCAAAAAGTTATTTTTAAATTCCAAAAAAGTAGTTAATTTTTTCTTTTCATTATCTGTCAATTGGTTCCATCTAGATAAGAAGAGCTCTACTAGATAAAAAATAACAAGTACTGTTAAAAAAAGGAAAATTACAAAAAATGATTCATCTATTATTTTATTTTTAGTTATTAATACCAAACCTATTAATAAATTTAAAAAAGCTTTTATTAAGTCTTTTGGTTTGCCGAGCTCAAGATAAATTATCGGTACAGATAAAAAAATGATCCCAATTAAAATATAAAAAATTCCCAAATAAAATATTAAACTATTCATTAAATTGGCTAGTTAATTGAACTATAAGAATTATAAGAAGTTGATATAGATAGAAAAACTTACTATCAGAATTTCCTTAAGTGCGGTCGGGGAGACTTGAACTCCCACACCCGAAGATACGAGTACCTAAAACTCGCGCGTCTACCAATTCCGCCACGACCGCTCAAATAAAATAATAATTGAAAGAAGTTTATTTTAAAATATTTTTAACTTAAGATGATTAATTTGACACATAAAAATTGAATTGAATATCTCTTAAAAAGAATTTTTCAGATTTAGCATGCAATCATATAAAAATATTAGTTATATTATTTACAGAATAATAGAAACGATTTCCAACCTAACAAGTAAAAATACAACAAAAATTACTAATTCTTCAAAAACATTAAATTGGCAAAAGGAGATAAAAAATTACGTAGATCCGCCAAGTTTTTGGAACCCAACATTAGGTTTATTTTTTGCGGGTTATTTTCTAGCTTTTCTAAGTATATGGCAGTGGTATAGAGGTGTTTGGCCATTACCTTTACTAGTAGCCACTGCTTTTCTAGCTTTGCATATTGAAGGTACTGTTATTCATGATGCATGTCACAAAGCGGCTCACCCTGTTCCTTGGATAAATCAAGCAATGGGACATGGGTCAGCAATTCTTTTAGGATTTAGTTTCCCAGTTTTTACAAGAGTACACTTACAACATCACATTCATGTAAATCATCCAAAAAATGATCCAGATCATATTGTCAGTACTTTTGGTCCAATTTGGCTTATTGCTCCAAGATTTTTTTATCATGAAGTATTTTTCTTTCAAAGAAAACTATGGCGAAAATATGAATTACTACAATGGGGAATTGAAAGATCCATATTCATAACAATTATCTTGGCAGGTTTGAAATTTGACTTTATGAATTTAATATATAACTTATGGTTCGGTCCAGCATTAATGGTAGGAGTAACTTTAGGAATATTTTTTGATTATTTACCCCATAGACCATTTCGATCAAGAAATAAATGGATAAATTCTCGAGTTTATCCAAGCAAATTTATGAATTTATTAATAATGGGACAAAATTACCATCTCATTCATCACCTTTGGCCTTCGATTCCTTGGTTTGAATACAAAATTGCTTATGAAAAAACTAAACCTTTATTGGATAAAAAAGGTTCCCCTCAAAGAGTTGGGATATTTGAAAGTAAAGGAGACATTTATAACTTTATATATGATCTACTAATAGGCGTAAGGAGTCATAGCAGAAGAAGGGGTAAAATAAGAAAAATAATTAACTTATATCCAAGTTATAAAGTAAAAAAATTTTTCTTAAAGATTGTCAATAAAACATTTATAGGTAGTAATTAACTCATTCATTTATAATTTTTGGTACTTTAAAAAACTTATCTTCTCTGGACGGGCCTAATCCTAAGAGTTCTTCATTACAATCAAAATTTTTATTTTCATCTTTTCTAAATACATTAGTAACTTCGATAGCTCTTGTTGTACAGGCAACATTATCGGTATCAATTTTTTCGAGTTGATTTATGTATTCCAATATTTTTTCTAATTGTTCTGCATGATTAACAATTTCATGCTCCTTCAATTCCAATCTCGCTAAGTGGGCAACTTTTTTTACCTCATCTTTAGTTATTTTTGTCATGCCTTCTTATTGTTACTTTCTTTTATGATAGTTGACTAAAAATACTTTTATTCAAATATCTTTTGAATTTTATATAAATATAAAAACTATTAATCAAATCTTTTCAATATAATTTAAAATTAATAGCTTCAATTTATTTTATCGGCTTAAATCATAATAGATAAACATTGAACAATAGAAAAATACTTATTTCCTGAAAATTTTTTTTATCGGCATTCTAAACTTGTTGCTCCAGATTTAATTGGCTGTTACCTAACTAAAAAAAATAATAAGAAAGATTTAATTACAGGAATTATTGTCGAAACTGAAGCTTATTCCCAGGAAGAAGAAGCCTGTCATGGCCATCGCAAAATGACTCAATCAAATCAATCATTATTTGGCAAACCTGGGACATTTTATATTTACAAATCTTATGGCATACATCATTGTTTAAACATAGTTACTTATAAAGAAAATTTTGCAAGTGGTGTATTAATAAGAGCGGTTTTTATCCATAAAAATAATGAAAGATTAGCTTCTGGGCCTGGGCTAGTTACAAAGACATTCGGTGTAGATATTTCATTTAATACTCTTGAAGTTCTCAATAATGATTCTTTGTGGATTTCTCCAAGAGCCACAATTCCAGAAGAAAAAGATATTATTCAAACTACGAGAATTGGCATATCCAAGGCAAAAAATATAAAATGGCGTTGGTATCTCAAAAACAGCAGGAGTGTTAGTAAAAGAGCAAAAGGTGATAGAACACCTAAATTCAACTAATTAATTATCTATGTAAGCATAATGCAAATTTGGCCTCATAAACATATCCACTCACTTGCTAATTTTTCAATTGAAGATTACAAATCAGTACTTGAATTAGCTAAAAGATTTGATGCACTCAAAAATGAGGGTACGAAAAAGATACCTGCCTTACAGGGTACTTTGGTAACATCTTTGTTTTTTGAGGCTAGTACAAGAACAAAAAATAGCTTCGAACTTGCAGCAAAAAGACTTTCTGCAGATGTACAAACCTTTGCTCCATCCTCTAGTTCTTTAACGAAAGGCGAAACTATTATTGATACAGCGATTACTTATTCTTCTATGGGTGCAGATATCTTAATTATAAGACATTCATCGAGTTACATAACTTTTGAAATCGCTAAAAAACTTGATTCAATAAATTCAAAAACTGCAGTTCTCAATGCAGGAGATGGATTACATAGTCACCCCAGCCAAGGATTGCTGGATCTCTTTACATTGGTAAAATTCTTTTCTAAAAAATCGCTGAATCCAGAGATTTTAAATTCCAAGAAAATATTAATAGTGGGAGATGTTAATCATTCAAGGGTTGCAAGATCAAATCTTTGGGCTTTGAGTGCATTTGGCGCAGACATAATCTTATGTGGACCAAAAACATTAATTTCTGATGAATTTAACAACTTTTTAAAAAAACCTGCTCCAAATCAATTAACAGATCCTGTTAAATCAAGAGGCTCAATAACAATTTCTAGATCGTTGGAAGAATCAATAAAAGTTGCAGATGCAATTATTGTTTTAAGGCTCCAGAAAGAAAGAATGATGGAGAATTTACTAAACAATATTGATTCCTACAGTTTGGATTATGGCTTAACGCCAGAGAAATTATCTTTGAATAGTAAAGAAATTCCAATTCTTCATCCAGGACCAATTAATAGAGATATTGAAATCAGTAGTAAAGTAGTAGATGAATATCCTAATTGCTTAATAAATAATCAAGTTTCTAATGGTATTCCAATAAGAATGGCTTTACTTTATCTATTACGAAACACAATAAATAAATTTAAAGTAACTTGAGACTTTCAGTAAAGAATCCATAAAATAATCCTAATCTCAAAGAATCTACTAAAAGTAATAAAAATCTCTTATTTTTTTCAAATCTAAAATTTCTCCTGAGAAATATCAAAATTTCAATAAAAACGACTGACAAAAAAGCACCTATTGGATCCATTAGCTCAACTACAGCACTAACCATTCCAAGAGAACTTCCTAAAAAATAACCAATTAACAGAATTATTAAAGAAATCGAATATCTTCTCCATGGATTATTAGCCCAAATACTTAAGGTTTTAATGTTATCAACAATTTTAATTTGAAACTTTGTATTTTGAGGCCTAAAAACCATTTTGCTTTCAACTACGCTGCTTCAGAGTTTGATTGAATTTTAGTGTTTCTCTCTATTAATTCAAGTAATGCCTCCAACTGAGCCATCATCCCTTTTAGTTCGCCAGGTTCAGGGAAAAGGCCGTCTTCATTTATACCAATGTGCATTGCTCTTAGTTCCTCTCTTAAATAGCGAATGTGACTAATGACTTGCTCTCTTTTTGTTTGTGACATGACTTAAAAAATTAAAATTAATTTTAAGAAATAATATTTTGATTAGGAAAAATTGCATATTTATGATTGAGAATGAAGATAAATTGTTTATTTAGAATTCAAAAAATTATTCCTCATTAAAATTTTTTAAATGTTGAAAATATGTACTTAATACCTTCAAAAGATTTTAATTAATTACTTGAGGCTTTATTATTAAGCAGATATGGGATTTATTCAATAATGGAATCTATTTCTGAAAATAAAATAAGTGACGAACTAGTAAATTCTTTTGATGAAGAAATGACCCTTGAGCTTGCAAAAAGGCTTGAAGAGGATAACTATAATACACCATTTGATGGTTTAAAAGACTGGCACTTACTGCGGGCCCTTGCAATTAATAGACCTGAATTAACATCTGATTATGTCCATCTCCTTGATCAGGAACCATTCGATGAAAACTAAACATGCAGATTCTAAAAAGAAGGTTCTTTTATTAATTACAGGCAGTATTGCAGCTGTAAGAATTCCATTATTAGTTAGCCTATTAGCAAAAGAAAATTATGAAATAAGATGCGTATTATCTAAAAATGCAGAAAAATTAATTAAGCCGCTTTCTCTCTCTATCTTAAGCAGAAATCCTTGCATTCTAGAGGATGATCAATGGTCAAATATTCAATCAACCCCTCTTCATATAGAACTATGCAATTGGGCTGATATTGTAATTATTGCCCCTTTAACAGCGACAACATTATCAAAATGGGTAACTGGGAATGCAGATGGATTGATTCCAAGCATTTTAATTGCAAATATTAAGCCAATTATTGTTGCACCCGCAATGAACACACAAATGTGGCTAAATAAAGCTGTCCAAAAAAATTATGAGAATTTGCAAAATTACGAAAATGTTTTATCTTTGCATCCAAGTGAGGGTCTCTTAGCATGTGATGCCATTGGCATTGGCAAGATACCTCCTAATGATTTAATTCAGTTAGCTCTCGAATTTATAATTTCACATAATCAAAAACCTTACCGCAAAGATTTAATTAACAAAGAAATTTTAATAACTGGAGGGTGCACTTCTGAAAAAATTGATGCAGCAAGACATATTACCAACAAAAGTTCTGGAGCTATGGGCTTACTTCTTTCTCAAGTAGCAAGATTCAGAGGAGCACAAGTAAAATATATACATGGTCCTCTGAAGATCGATAAAGATCTTACAGATGGAATTAAAAGATATGAAATTGAGACTAGTGCTGATTTAATAAAGATACTTAAGAATGAAATTTCAAATTGTGATTATTTTTTCATGAATGCAGCAGTATCTGATTTTAAGATAACTTCTGATACCTCAGCAAAAATTCCTAAAAATAAAATTAATTATTATCTAAATAAAAATTTTGAGCTAGTCCCAGATATTTTAAAAACAATCAGTGAAACAAAAAAAGATAACCAAATTTTTATTGGCTTTTGTGCTTTTACAGGATCTTTTGAAGAAGCAAGAATAAAAATTAAAGAAAAGATAATTCAAAAAGGTTGCGATTATCTATTCGCAAATCCAATTGATCTTGTAGGCCAAGGATTTGGGTTTTTAGCACAAAATGAAGGTTGGCTATTCGATAAAAGAAATTTAGAGCTTCATATCAAAAAAACATCAAAAATTGATTTAGCAAATAAATTAATAACTCAGATTATTGCATTAAAAAATACAAAATAAAAATTTTTATTTTGTATTTTTTTGTAATCTTAATCGTTAAAAATAATGTGATAGCTTACAATAATTCAAGTTTTTAAAAATCTAAAAAGCTACGGGTTGTTTCGAGGATTTTAAGGTACTTACTTTTATGGTCCTTTCCCTAGTAATATCCGTACTGAACAATTTAGGTGACTATTAATCATTCGTCACAGAACTTTACTGCAACTTTAATTATGAGAATTCGTTCTTTCTTAGCTTTTGTTATTTCAATTTGTATAACTTTTGCTTTCGTACCTGTTAAAACATTTGCTTTTTCTGAAAGAGGAAATGCACAATTCACAGATGTTGTTAACACAGGAAAAGCCAATGATTGCCCTTCATTAGACACATCTCTTGTCGGATCAATATCTCTAGGGAATGGAGATAGCCTTAAAGGAATATGCATGCATCCAACAGAAGTTTATGTAAAAGTTCCAGGGACAAAACGAAAAGCTGCAGAATTTGTTTCTACAAAAATTATTAGTCCTAGAAATAACACCACTGTGACAGAAGTTTATGGAGATATAGATTCAGGAACTTTCACTGAAAAAGGTGGTATTGATTTTCAACTTATTACTGTATTAACTCCTGGTGGTTTAGAGGTGCCCTTTGCATTCTCAGCAAAAGATCTTACCGCTGATTTACCTTCATCTATTGAGCCAGGCACTGAAGTTAGTGGTTCAACATTTACACCTAACTACAGAACTGGTGACTTTCTAGATCCTAAGGCAAGAGCTAAAAATACTGGTGTTGAATATGCTCAAGGTTTAGTTGCATTAGGAGGAGATGACGAAGAACTTGCAAAAGAAAATATTAAAGTTGATGTAAACGGCACTGGCGTTATTACTCTTTCAATCAACAATGTAGATTCTGACACAGATGAATTTGCTGGTACTTTTGAAGCTATCCAACCTTCAGATACAGATATGGGTTCAAAGGATCCACTTGATGTAAAAATAATTGGGGAGCTTTACGGAAGAAAGGCATAAATCCTACTTAAGAGAAAAAGGGGGCTAAACCCCTCTTTTTTTTTCAAAATTTTTCTTTATCGATTTTAAAAATGGAATTACAACAAAAAATTAAAAAATATACTAATGGACTAATACCGCCTTATGGAGGGGAACTAAAAAATTTAATTATCAAAGATAAAAACCTTAAAAATGATCTTATCTCTCAAGCTACTTATGAGTTTGAATGTAGCGAGAGAAATGCATGCGATGTAGAGCTTTTGATGGTTGGAGCTTTTTCTCCATTGGAAGGTTTTATGGATGAAAATAACTACAATTCGGTGATTAAAAATAATAGAAATATAAACGGATTGCTTTTTGGCTTGCCTATTGTATTTGATTCAAATAATGAAAAAGTAAAAGCTGGAGAGACCATATTACTTACTTATAAAAAACAAAAAATAGCAGTTTTAGAAGTTACCTCTAAATGGGAGCCTGACAAATCCTTAGAAGCTGAACTTTGTTATGGTACCAATTCTCTAGATCATCCTGCTGTTAAGATGATTTTTAACGAGAGAGGGAGATTTTATATAGGAGGAATAGTTTATGGTTTCGAACTACCAATTAGAGAATTTCCCTGCAAAACCCCAGAAGAAGTTAGATCTACACTGCCATCAAATCATGATGTAGTTGCATTTCAATGCAGAAATCCAATTCATAGAGCACATTACGAATTATTTACTAATGCCTTACTCTCAGATAATGTCTCCTCTAGCTCAGTTGTTTTAGTTCATCCAACTTGTGGGCCAACTCAACAAGATGATATTCCTGGAAAAGTTAGATATTTGACTTATAAAGAATTAGAAGAGGAAATATCTGATGAAAGAATAAAATGGGCTTTTTTACCTTATTCAATGCATATGGCAGGGCCAAGAGAAGCTCTTCAACATATGATAATCAGAAGAAATTATGGCTGCACCCACTTTATTATTGGTAGAGATATGGCTGGATGTAAGTCGTCATCAACTGGTGAAGATTTTTATGGTCCATATGACGCCCAGAATTTTGCGAATAAGTGTGCAGATGAATTGATGATGCAAACTGTTCCTTCAAAAAATTTAGTTTATACGAAGGAAAAAGGATATATAACAGCTGAAGAAGCTAAAGAATTTAATTATGAAATTATGAAACTTAGTGGTACTGAATTTAGAAAGAAATTGAGGAATGGCGAACCAATTCCTGAATGGTTTGCATTCAAAAGTGTAGTAGATGTTCTAAGACGCTCTTAATAATGTTTTATTATTAGTATTATAGATTAATTAAAGATTTTTTATCGTGAACAAACGTTGGAGAAACGTAGGACTTTATGTCCTAGCTGTTATTACTGTAATTTTCATTGGTACTTCAGTTTTTGATAAACCTAGTACTGAAAGTTCTACAAAGACCTTAAGATATAGTGATTTTATAGAGGCAGTACAAGATAAAGAAATCAGTAGAGTCCTAATATCTCCAGATAATGCCACAGCTCAAGTTGTTGAAAATGATGGGAGCAGGTCTGAGGTTAATTTAGCCCCTGACAAAGATCTATTAAAAATACTCACCGAGAATAATGTAGATATAGCTGTAACTCCCACAAAATTAGCTAATCCATGGCAACAGGCTGTAAGTAGCTTAATCTTCCCAGTACTTTTGATTGGAGGCCTATTTTTTCTTTTCAGAAGATCCCAAAGTGGTAATGCTGGAGGTGGTAACCCTGCTATGAGTTTTGGCAAGAGCAAAGCTAGACTGCAAATGGAACCATCTACTCAAGTAACATTTTCAGATGTTGCTGGTGTTGAAGGTGCAAAATTGGAACTCACTGAAGTTGTAGATTTTCTTAAGAGCCCAGATAGATTTACTGCAGTCGGAGCAAAAATTCCAAAAGGAGTTCTTCTTGTTGGCCCTCCTGGCACAGGAAAAACATTGCTAGCAAAAGCAGTAGCTGGAGAAGCAGGTGTACCTTTTTTCTCAATATCTGGTTCAGAATTTGTAGAGATGTTTGTAGGAGTCGGAGCTAGCAGAGTTAGAGATCTTTTTGAACAAGCTAAAAAAAATGCTCCTTGTATTGTGTTCATTGACGAAATAGATGCAGTTGGAAGACAAAGAGGTGCTGGTATGGGCGGAGGAAATGATGAAAGAGAACAAACATTAAATCAACTCTTAACCGAAATGGATGGTTTCGAAGGTAACTCAGGAATAATAATAGTTGCTGCCACCAACAGACCAGATGTATTAGATTCAGCTTTAATGCGCCCTGGAAGATTCGATAGACAGGTAACAGTAGATAGACCAGATTACGCTGGAAGATTGCAGATATTAAATGTTCATGCGAAAGATAAAACTCTTTCAAAAGACGTTGATTTAGATAAAGTTGCTAGAAGAACACCTGGATTTACTGGTGCAGATTTAGCTAATCTCTTAAATGAAGCAGCGATACTAGCAGCTAGAAAAGATTTAGACAAAGTAAGTAATGATGAAGTCGGTGATGCCATTGAAAGAGTTATGGCAGGTCCAGAAAAGAAAGATAGAGTCATCAGTGATAAGAAAAAAGAATTAGTTGCTTATCACGAAGCTGGTCATGCCCTCGTTGGAGCATTAATGCCTGATTATGATCCCGTAGCAAAAGTTTCAATAATTCCTAGAGGTCAAGCTGGAGGTTTAACCTTCTTTACTCCAAGTGAAGAAAGAATGGAATCTGGTCTTTACTCTCGTTCCTACCTTCAAAATCAAATGGCTGTAGCTCTTGGTGGAAGAGTTGCTGAAGAAATAGTCTATGGAGAAGAAGAAGTAACAACTGGAGCTTCAAATGATTTACAACAAGTTGCCAATGTAGCAAGACAAATGATCACTAAATTTGGTATGAGTGACAAAATAGGTCCAGTCGCTCTAGGTCAATCTCAAGGTGGAATGTTTCTCGGAAGAGATATGAGTTCTACAAGAGACTTCTCTGAAGATACAGCAGCAACAATTGATGTAGAGGTTTCAGAACTTGTTGATGTTGCCTATAAGAGAGCTACGAAAGTTTTAACAGATAATAGAACTATTCTTAACGAAATGGCTCAAATGCTAATTGAAAGAGAAACTATAGACACTGAAGATATCCAAGAATTGCTTAACCGATCAGAAGTTAAAGTAGCGAATTATATCTAGTCTAAAAATAAATATTTAATGGATATTAAAGAAGATTCTTTTTCTGATTTACTTCTAAAAGAATCTTTTTTTTTACTCGTAAAACCGGAAGATAATATTTACTCAGATACCTCTATGAGAAATTCATTTTTTGAGGAATTGGGAAGCTTAGAAAAATTTGGATTAAAAAATATTGAAATAAGTTGGTCAAACAACGATAAGTGGTTAGATTTTGTATCCGAAATCAAACTCAATTTTCCAAGAATTAATTTAGGCTCTGCCTCCATAGTTAATAAACAATCAATAGAAGATTCATTAAAAATTGGATTAAACTTTTCAATGATGAAATTTTGGGATAAAGATCTTTTCAATTATTCGAAGTCAAAAAATTATTTATTAATTCCCGGAATTAAAAATTTAAAAGATCTTGAGGAAGCAATAAATTTAAATTGCAACATTATCAAAATTTATCCAATAAAAAATAAAGCTAGTTCCATAGATATACTCAACTTTGAAAGTATTGATTTCATTGCTGCTGGAGGCCTATCAATCAATGATGTAAAAACTTATAAATCTTTAGGATATAAAGCAATCGTGATTGGTGATAAAGGGATTATTAAAAAAAAATTTGATCCAAAAATATATGAATGGCTCAAAAATAATTAAACCAAAGATAAATATAATTTATTTAACAAAACTACTAATTATCGATTAAGCCACATTGAGCTTGATTCAATAGTAAATGATCAGCAAGTACTAAAGCCACCATAGCATCAACCATAGGAACTGCTCTTGGTAGAACGCATGGATCATGTCTCCCTTTTGCTTTCATCAAAACTTCTTTTCCTTCAGCATTTACTGTTTTCTGTTCTTTCCCGATTGTTGCTGTTGGTTTAAAAGCTATTTTCATCTCAATATTTTCGCCATTACTTATTCCTCCCTGTATACCTCCTGAATTGTTAGATGTAGTTCTTAACTTACTAATATCATCAGACTTGATGAAGGCATCATTATGTTCGCTTCCTTTTAAATAAGTTCCTGAAAAACCTGAACCTATTTCAAAGCCTTTCGTAGCTGGCAAAGACATCAAAGCCTTTGCTAAATCAGCTTCTAATTTATCAAAAACAGGCATCCCAAGACCAGAAGGAACATTTCTTACAAGACATTCAATAACCCCGCCACAAGAATCTCCTTGACGCTTTAATTCCTTAATCCTCTCTATCATTTCCACTGATACTTTTTCATCAGGACATCTAACAATATTAGAATCTATTTTATTGAGAGAAACCTTCTCTTTATTAATACTAGAATCAATATCATGTATACGCTTTACCCAAGATAGTATTTCAGTCTTACAGAAGTTATTTAATAATTGTTTTGCTACAGCACCAGCGGCTACTCTCCCAATTGTTTCTCTTGCAGATGCTCTTCCACCACCAGAACTTGCCTGAATTCCATATTTCAGATGATATGTACCATCTGCATGAGAAGGTCTAAATACCTGCTCCAAATTATTATAATCTCCTGGTCTTTGATCCTTGTTTCTTACCAACATTGCTATTGGAGTTCCAAGTGTTAACCCTTCCTTTATCCCACTTAATATTTCAATTTGATCCTCTTCATTTCGGGGTGTTGTAATGTCACTTTGACCAGGTCTGCGCCTATCTAATTCATTTTGTATCAGATTTATATCTACTTTTAACTTAGGGGGACATCCATCAAGGATAACTCCTACTGCACCACCATGTGATTCTCCAAAAGTACTAACACGAAAAATTTTTCCAAAACTACTACTCATAGAAATATCAAATGTTTTATTTATATATAAACATTATATGAAACCAATTGAAAATTAAACAAAAAAAAGCCCCCTAAGAAGGGGGCTTGTAAGTTTAAGAACTTTAAGCTTAACCGATAGCTGGAGCTGAAAGAGCTACTGTTGTAGTCTCAGCTGCTGCTAGATCAAGTGGGAAGTTGTGAGCATTGCGCTCGTGCATTACTTCCATACCTAGGTTTGCTCTGTTAAGAACGTCACCCCATGTAGGAACAATCTTACCGTTTGCATCAACAACTGACTGGTTGAAGTTGAAACCGTTAAGGTTGAATGCCATTGTGCAGATACCCATTGAAGTTAACCATACACAAACAACTGGGAATACAGCTAGGAAGAAGTGAAGACTTCTGCTGTTGTTGAAACTTGCATATTGGAAGATCAAACGACCGAAGTAGCCATGAGCTGCAACGATGTTGTATGTTTCTTCTTCTTGTCCGAACTTGTAACCATAGTTCTGAGACTCTGTCTCAGTTGTTTCTCTGATTAGAGATGAAGTAACAAGTGAACCATGCATAGCTGAGAATAAAGATCCTCCGAACATACCAGCAACACCAGCCATGTGGAATGGGTGCATAAGAATGTTGTGCTCTGCCTGGAAAACAAACATGAAGTTGAATGTTCCAGAGATACCTAAAGGCATTCCGTCAGAGAATGAACCTTGACCGAATGGATATACAAGAAATACTGCGAAAGCTGCTGAAACTGGTGCAGAGTATGCAACACAGATCCATGGACGCATACCTAGACGGTATGAAAGCTCCCACTGTCTTCCCATGTATGCTGAAATACCAATTAGGAAGTGGAAAATTACAAGCTGGTAAGGACCACCGTTGTATAACCACTCATCTACAGTAGCTGCTTCCCAGATTGGGTAGAAGTGTAGACCAATAGCGTTAGATGAAGGAACAACTGCACCTGAGATGATGTTGTTTCCGTATAGGAATGAACCAGCAACTGGCTCTCTAATTCCGTCTATGTCTACTGGTGGTGCTGCGATGAATGCAACGATGAAGCAAGCCGCTGCTGTAAGTAGGCATGGGATCATTAAGACGCCGAACCAACCAACATAAATTCTGTTGTTAGTTGATGTTACCCACTCACAAAACTGTGGCCAGCCTTTTAACAGCGAAGAACGCTGCTGCTGAATAGTTGTCATGAGTTCGTAAAGTATGTCTCTAAAGTGAGACGTGTAAATAAAAACGGAAATATATTCCGCTTCGAAGATTTTAGACCAAAATCGCTAAAAATGTGTATTTTTTTTTCTTTAAGTAAACTTATTTTTTGCAATATTAAAGAAAAGAACCTCAATGTCTTAATATTTTCTTTGTTATTGAGGATTTAACTTGGTAATAATCGAATGGCTTTTTAACGGAAAAAGATCGAAAGAGGTTGTTTCCTTAAAAGAGGCTAAGTATAGAAGACTGCAATTAGAGGCTTTTGGAGCTATTATTTATTGGAGTGAAAGAATTTAAGTTTATACAGCTTAAGAATTAGCAAAAAAAATAAAAGTAGTAAATATTAAATAAACTTATCTATTAAATAAAAAATTCTTATTTAATTATCCTTGTTTATTGTTCTGTTTTCTTAATTTAAAGACTTTCAAAATCATAAACCCATTGATTGTTAGAAAATATAACTTCTTTCTTTGTGTAGCTCATCGCAATTTTTTTTTCTTGATAAGCCACTTCGCCAATAAAAACCGGCCAAACAAAATGATCTCCTTCATATTTATGAGTAATCCCTTGTCTATCAAGGAATAATGGATCTCCTTTCTTAATTAATTTCCAATCTTGGTTTATTCTTTCAGGATGAATTAAGCCATCAATATTTCCTTTTTCATCTCTTGGATAATCTATACTTGCTTGATGAACATGAACAATCAATTCCTTCGGGAGTTCTATAATATTGTTTTTCAATTTATCTATCTCTTCCCTTAAAGATCTAATTATTATTAAGAATCTATTGATAATATTTTGATCATAAAAATTTTGTGCGACAGCTCCTATTTCAATGACTAAACCACATGGCCAAGCTTCTACAAGAAAGCCTGTTTGGGCTTTATCTTTTTCATGCAAATAAATAGGCAATCCAAATTTGTTCTGCAGTAATGCAGCTAAACAAAAATCTTTGAATCTCCTCCCATACAAAACAATGCTAGTTCCCATATTTGCAGTAGTAGTATGCAAATCGATTGCAATTTGACAGGGTTTAGATCCATCAATTCCAAATTGATCTACTAAAAAATTGGCTCTATTAGTTTCATAAAAGCTATCCTTGTGTTGGTCAAAATTCTCACTTTCTTTAAAAGATCTATTTAAATCTACATCTATATATCTGCAACCTTTTTCATAGGCAACAGGATTACCTATTATGTACTCATACTCAATACCATGATTTAGACTATTTTCCTCTTTATTAAATTGCTTAACAGCCCAAACAGGATTAATTTCATTCCCATGAGTGCCTGAAACGATAAGTATTCTTTGAACTGTCATTTTTTCTTGAAAAATAAAATTTTATGCAAAATAAATACCTTATAAAGGCCTCCAGAAAATTCTGGTTTTGGTTTTGGACCCAATTAATGAATGGCTTTGCACCATCAGATTTACATGGTAATTATAAAAGGCCTAAAGGGATAACAATTGATAGTGAATACGATATTAATAATGAGAATGGACAAATTTATTTATTGGTAGGTAATTCTTGTCCATGGTGTCAGAGAACTTTACTCGTCCACGAAATAAAAAATTTATCTAAAAAAGTTAAGGTTATTTTTTTAAAGGCAGATGTTGAGCATGGTGAATGGATTTTCAATACAAAGATTAAGGGATGTGCGAGACTTTCAGACCTCTACACAAAAGCTAATGAAAAGATCATTTTTAGAGCGACATTACCTCTTTTAATTAGTTTTGTAAAAGATGAAGTAAACATTTTGTCTAATGAAAGTTCACAGATTATAAGACTGCTCAATTCAATAAAAAATAAATCGAAATATCAGACATTAAGTATTAAAGATTGTAATCAAAAAATTTTAGATTTAATTAATAACAGTATTAATGATGGCGTATACAAATGCGGTTTCGCCAGAAACCAGTCAGCTTACGAAAAAGCAAGTCAAAATCTTTTCGCAGCTATAAATGAAGTTGAAAATTTACTACAGAAAAACAAAGGGGGCTGGATATTTGGAGAAGAGATAACCTACGCAGATATTTACCTTTTTCCAACGCTTATAAGATGGGAATTGATATATAGCAAACTTTTCAAATGTACTGAAAAAGACCTATCAAGTTTCGAAAAGATTATTGAATGGAGACTAAAATTCTTCAACTTATCTAACGTAAATAGGACATGCTTTGACAATGAATGGAAAAAAGATTACTACAAAGCTTTATTCCCTTTAAACCCAAATCAACTAATCCCAGTTTTACCATCGTTAGAGGAAATAATGAGATTAGAGTCCTTAAAAAATACATAAATCAATTTCTAAAAAAAAATGATGTTGTAATGAACACTTATTTAGTTCATAGATAATGCAATTTCATTAGAAATTAACTATGTTATGTATGTCTACTAAAGTACGAAAAGCTTAAAATGAAATCCATTGACGAACACATCCAAAAAGATCAATCGGAAATCGAATCTGCAAAAGCAGAGGGCAATCTTCCAAAGGTCAGACACTTAACTGAAGAGCTAAAAGAACTCGAAGAATATAAGGATCATCATCCAGAGGATAAACATGACCCTAATGCTTTGGAACTTTTCTGCGATGCCAATCCGGACGAACCGGAATGTCTTGTTTATGATGATTAAGTTTTCTTTTGGTCGATAATGCACAAAAAAAAGGGCTCTAAAAGCCCTTTTTTTATTTGTAAGATTCTTTAGTAATCTCTATTAAAGTCGGATGGACTTCCTGTAAGCGAACAAACAACCGACTCCTCATTTTTCATTTCCTTGACTTCTACAATTGGTCTTCCCATTTTCTTCAAAACCTCAATATCTTGAATCGTTTGACATCTAGCTATTATTTTTCCTTGTTGATCAAAGCAAGTATAGAAATTCATATTGTTTCTAAAGAGGTATCTTATTTATGACTAATTTTCATTATTAAATCAAGTGTATTTTTTGACAAAAAAATTTTTAATTTAAGTTAGATCCTCTTCCATACTTCAGAAAGCAGTGAAGATAAACCTTTTTTTAAAGATGAAGAAATAACTAAAACTTTCTTTCTCGATAAATCTTCTAACTTTTTTGTAATTATTTTCAAATAATCATCATCTACAAGCTCCATTTTATTCAATACTATTATCCTCTCTTTATCTAAAAGACCTTTCCCATATTTTTTTAATTCTTGCTCAATAATCTCAAAATCATGTAAAGGATTTTCTGCAATTGCATCAATTAAATGAATAAGTATCTTCGTTCTTTGGATGTGCCTTAAAAAATCATGCCCTAAACCTACTCCATCAGCTGCACCTGATATTAATCCAGGAATATCCGCAAAAAGGCAACCATTCCCATCGATTTTTCTTACTACACCTAAGTTAGGTATTAGAGTCGTGAAAGGATAATTTGCGATTTTTGGACTAGCAGATGATACAACGGAAATCAAAGTACTTTTCCCAGCATTTGGAAGGCCTATAATCCCAACCTCTGCAAGAAGTTTTAATTCTAATTGAACCTCCCATATCTCACCATCTATTCCTTCAGTGAATGATTCTGGAGCTCTATTTTGATTACTTAAATAGTAAGCATTACCATGTCCACCTCTTCCTCCAATGGCAATAGTTAAACTCTGTTTATTTTTAATTAAGTCTCCTAAAATAATGCCGGTTTTAATATCCCTTATTTCTGTACCACAGGGAACTTTAAGGATTCTATCCTCACCTGAAGCACCTGATCTCTTATTAGGACCTCCTTTGCATCCATCTTCGGCAATTATTTCTCGTTTGAATTTGAAATCTAATAAAGTTTGAAGATTATTATCAGCCATCAAAATAACTGAACCTCCTCTGCCACCATTCCCCCCCGAAGGTCCTCCAGCAGGAACGAATTTTTCTCTTCTAAATGAAACTATTCCATTGCCACCTTTTCCAGCTTTAAGAATAATGTTTGCTTGATCAATAAATTGCACTGAATACGCTTATTAAATTGTTTTTCTAAGTTTTTTAAATTTTATTTTATCCACGCAATACTGCAACCAGATCCACCCTCGTTGTTGGCTGCATCTTCAATCTTATCAACATAATTTAAACCTGATAACCAATTTCTTAGTCCTTTTTTTAATTTCCCCGTTCCAATTCCATGGATAATCCATAGCGGTCCATGAAATTTTCTAATTTTCTCTTCAATAATTATTTCGGCTTCATGAACTCTTAGCCCTCTTACGTCAATTGTATTTTTACTCGTTCTAATCTTAGAAAAAGAAAAATCTTCACTTGCAGACTTGATCTCAATTTTTGATCTTTTTAAATTGGGCTTTTCTCCATTAATACCTTCAAAGTCATTTACAGATAATGTGCTTCTGAATGAACCACATTTAACTTCGTAAAAACCACCTTTTTTATCTAAATCTATAATTTGTCCCATACTATTTAGACTTTTAATTTTTACGTAATCGCCTACCTGAGGGTTCCATGATATCACCTTTTCAATTTTTTTTTGGATTAAGTGTTCCGTCTCAATTTCCTTTAATCTTTTTCCAATAATTCTCGTATCATCTCCATTAACATTTTTATCTCTTAATTTTTTAATCAAGTCTATTACCTCTTTTTTAGCAGATACGATATGTTTTGATAATTTAGACCTTTCAATTTCCTGAATTTTTTCAGCATTTATTTTTTGATATTCATAATTTCTCTTCAGTTCATCATGTAATATTTCTGTCCTTGCAATCAATTCTGCAGCCGCTTCTGCAGAATTTTGTTGTTTAATCCTCTCTTCCTCAAGTCCTTTAATAATACTATTAATATTATCAACTTCTTTCGGCTTAAGATAATTTGCGGCTTCATTGATTATGCTTTCATCGAGACCAATTCTCTTAGAAATTGATAAAGCATTACTTCTTCCAGGAATACCCCAGTTGAGTATATATTTTGGCTTAAATGAATCCTCATCAAAGGCAACTGATACGTTTTCAAATCTGGAGTCATTATATTTTAAAGCCTTTATATCTCCATAATGTGTAGTAGCTAAAGTGATATCAGATTTATTTGCAAATTCTTTTAATAAAGCCATCGCAAGAGCACTTCCTTCAAGAGGATCTGTACCAGATCCAATCTCATCTAACAAAACAACTGATAATCCTTTCTTATTATCAAGCGAATCTAATATCTTTTTTATGCGGGATATATGCCCACTAAAGGTAGATAAATTTCCTTCTAGTGATTGATTATCTCCTATATCTACGTATATATTTGGACAAAAAGGGATAATAGGATTATTAGTTGAGGGTATAAATAATCCGGCTCTAGCCATAAGTAAAGACAAACCCAAACCTTTTAAAGCTGCCGTTTTACCTCCAGTATTTGGACCTGTGATAGCTACAACCTTAATATTTCTATTTATATGAAAATCGACAGCCACTGGAGGAGGAGATCCTTTTTTCTTATGTTCCCAAATCAATAACGGATGAGAAAAACCAATTAAAGAGATAATAGGATTTTTCTCAAACTTAGGAGTTTTGCCTCCAATCCATTTCGAATATCTTGAACGAGTTAGAGCATTTTCTAATCTCAACAAAATGGATGCCATTTCAATAAGATTTTCGGAATTATCACTAACAACTTGAGACCATTTCTTAAGTAATTTAAATTCTTCTGCTGTGATCCTAGCTTCTAAAGAAGCTATCTTATTTCCTTTAGTTACTACACTATCAGGTTCAAAATATACTGTATTTCCTGAAGATGAAGAGTCATGAATAATGCCTTTAAATTTATCTACATAATTAACTTTCACTGCTAAAACTGGCCTGCCATATCGATCTCCAATAGTAGTATCTTGCAAATAAGCTAAATTCTTTTGAATAAATGTATCAACTATTATTTTCCTTTCAAGTTTCTTAGATAATAATTCTTTTCTAAGAATAGATATTTCATTACTAGCATTGTCTGAAATCCTTCCATTAGATTCAATGCCTTTTTTAAAAATCGTTTCGATATTCTGATGGTCAATTAATTTTTTTGTAAATGATGAAATATAAGGCCTTTGTTCAAAATCTAATAAGATTTTTTTTAAATTTCTTGCCGCGGCAATTGTTTTCGCTATCTCTAACAATTCAGAAGATGAAATTACACCTCCCTTGGAACAAATCTCAATATTTCTTGTAATGTCAAAAATACCAGAAAAACTAATTGATTTATCTAAATTATTTTCTAGCTCAGTTATTTCAACAGTCTCATTCAAAAGTCTTTTAGAAACTTCGTAATCTGAAGGAATTTCAAAACTTAAAATTGCACTTTTACCCATTTCCGTAGAAGCAAATGAGGATAAATGAATTTTTAATGAATCCCAATCTAAAAGGCTTAAAAATTCATCTTCTAAAGTGTTCTCTGAATATGATTTTTTAGAATAACTTTTTTCTTGCATACAAAAAAAGAATCAAACATTCGATTGAATTCCTTCAGGAGGAACGTATAGCATCTCGAGCCAATTCCCTTCAGTATCCTTCATATAGAAAGATGCTGTTCCATCTCTATGTTCATGTAAAGGACCAACGGTTACACCCGAGTTTTTTAAATCATTTTGAATATTTTCCACTTCTTTTTTATTTTCAAAATGAAAAGCAAAGTGAGGTCCTGCAGCTTTATAACTAGGACCTAACAAAGCAAGTCCATCTTTCCCTTTACCAGCTTCCAAATAAGACCAGTCTTTATCATCCCAAACCAAATTCATTCCAAGCTTAATATAAAAAGATTTCGCCCTTTCGAGATTTTTTACTCTAAGTGCAATGTGACCAATCCTATTTACTCCTTGTGAAAACTTCAAAATCAAAGCAGCGAATCTATTATTAATTTAAGAATAAACCAAATTTTTGTTAATAATGAGTTTTTAAGTATCCTGCAACCATTTAGATGCATCACAAGCATGATAAGTGAGTATTAATTTTGCTCCTGCTCTTTTAAAACTAAGCAACGTTTCTAAAACAATATCTTTTTCATTAATCCAGTTCTTCATAGCAGCAGACTTAACCATGGAATACTCCCCACTTACGTTGTAAGCAGCAATAGGTTTATTTGAAAAAGTGCTTAATCTATAAACAATATCTAAGTATGAAATTCCTGGTTTTACCATCAAAATATCAGCTCCCTCATACTGATCTAACGCAGATTCAACCAAAGCCTCTTTTGAATTGGCTGGGTCCATTTGATATGTAGACTTATTATCTGGAATTATTTTTTGACTATTTTCTCTAGGAGCCGAATCTAAAGCAGTTCTAAATGGACCATAATAAGCAGATGAATATTTTGCAGTGTAACTAATAATACCTACATCATTAAAACCTTTACTATCAAGAGCAGTTCTAATTGCTCCAACTCTCCCATCCATCATGTCACTAGGTCCAATAAAATCTGCTCCTGCTCTAGCTTGCGTTAAAGCCTGTTTCTTTAGAATTTCGATTGTTTCATCGTTCAATATTTTTCCAGTTTCATCAACTAATCCATCATGTCCATCACAAGAGTATGGGTCCAATGCAACATCTGTCATAATTGCCATTTCTGGAATCTCTTTTTTTAATATTCGAATAGCTCTAGGAATTAAACCGTCTTCATTAAAACACTCTGCTCCATCTTCAGTTTTTAAGCTATCGTTTATTTTTGGAAAAAGAACAATACACCTTATTCCTAATTCCCATGCCCTAGTGACCTCCTTAATTAAGCCATTCATATCCCATCTAAAAGTTCCTGGCATTGCCGAAATTTCCTCTTTAAAATCTTTTTCATGAATAAATAATGGATATATAAAGTCCGAAGCTTTTAGATGGTTTTCTCTTACCATTTCTCTAATTGCCTCAGACCTTCTTAATCTTCTTGGACGAATAATCGAATTCATTTGAATATTATTTAAATAAAAAAATATTTATTTAATACATTAATCGCTAACCTCACACCTAAATCAATCAGAGACTCCTTTTGTTCAGGAAAATTAACTAAAATTTATCTAAATAAGAGAAAAAAGTTACAAAAATATTTTGCACAAACTTCATTTTTCACAAATTTACGTCATTAAGAGATAATATCTTTTAGTTAAGTATTTATTTTAAGGAGAGCATTTTTGAAAATAATTAATGGATTTCATCTAAAAAATGTAAGAGGCGATATTCTTGGAGGCATCACAGCCGCAGTGGTGGCTTTACCTCTCGCTCTTGCTTTTGGTAATGCTGCGTTAGGGCCAGGCGGAGCAATTTATGGACTATATGGAGCAGTAGTAGTTGGTTTTTTAGCAGCATTATTCGGCGGAACACCTGCTCAAGTTAGTGGACCTACCGGCCCCATGAGTGTAACTGTTGCAGGTGTAGTAGCAGGCTTAGCAGCGGTAGGGGTTCCAAGGGATCTTTCTGCAGGACAAATTTTACCTTTAGTTATGGCAGCGGTAGTAATTGGCGGCTTATTGCAAATATTTTTTGGAATTTTAAAACTAGGTAAATACATTACTTTAGTGCCATATTCTGTTGTTTCAGGATTTATGTCTGGTATTGGAGTAATAATCATTGCGCTTCAGATTGGACCATTACTTGGAATTAGCACTCGAGGTGGTGTAGTTGAATCTTTAACTACTGTATTTTCAAATTTCCAGCCCAATGGTGCTGCTATTGGAGTAGCAATAATGACATTAGGTATAGTATTTCTTACTCCTAGAAAAATAAGTCAGTGGGTTCCTTCTCCTCTCTTAGCCCTATTGATAGTTACCCCAATATCAATTTTAATTTTTGGAGATGGAGCTATTGATAGAATTGGAGAAATCCCAAGGGGAGTTCCATCTTTAAATTTCCCAAGTTTTAATCAATATTTCCCAATTATTTTCAAAGCAGGATTAGTCTTAGCAGTACTTGGCGCAATTGACTCTTTACTGACATCTCTAGTAGCAGACAATATCTCTCAAACAAAACATAATTCTGATCGAGAACTCATTGGTCAAGGAATAGGAAATGCTGTTGCCGGCCTGTTTTCAGGTTTACCTGGAGCAGGAGCAACCATGAGAACAGTTATAAATGTTAAATCTGGAGGGTCCACTCCCATTTCTGGTATGGTTCACTCAGTTGTATTGTTGATAGTTTTAGTTGGTGCAGGACCTTTAGCTGAGCAAATACCAACTGCATTGCTAGCAGGAATTCTTATAAAAGTTGGTCTAGATATCATTGATTGGGGATTCTTGAGGAGGGCCCACAAGTTATCTTTAAAAACTTCAGTAGTAATGTACGGTGTACTTTTAATGACTGTTTTTTGGGATTTAATTTGGGCTGTTTTAGTAGGTGTATTCATAGCAAATATGCTCACTATTGATTCAATAACCGAAACTCAACTAGAAGGTATGGATGAGGATAATCCTTTATCAGAAGATGATCAAGCTAAAAATGCATTACCTGCTGATGAAAAAGCACTTCTAGATAGATGTTCAGGCGAGGTAATGCTATTTAGACTCAAAGGACCACTAAGTTTTGGAGCAGCTAAAGGGATATCTGAAAGAATGATGCTTGTAAGAAACTACAAAGTTTTGATATTAGATATCACTGATGTACCACGACTTGGAGTGACGGCGACTCTAGCAATAGAGGATATGATGCAAGAAGCAAAAAATAATTCCAGAAAAGCATTTGTTGCTGGTGCTAATGAAAAAGTAAAAGATAGATTAGCTAAGTTTGGAGTTGAAGGCATTATTGAAACAAGAAAAGAAGCTTTAGAAACTGCTCTAAATGAAATAGCCTAATAATTTATGGAAATAAGTCCAATTCTACAAAATGTATTAGCCCCGCCAGTTCTTTTCTTTTTGATTGGAGCAATATCAGTACTCTTTAATTCTGATTTAGAAATACCAGCTCCATTACCTAAACTCTTTTCCCTATATCTGCTACTAGCTATTGGGTTTAAAGGAGGTATAGAAATACAGAAAAGTGGTTTTACAGATCAAGTATTGCCTACTTTAAGTGCTGCAGTAATGATGTCACTTGTAATCCCGCTAATTGGATTTTTAATTTTAAGATTAAAATTTGATGTCTTTAATTCAGCAGCAATAGCAGCAGCATACGGTTCAATAAGTGCTGTTACATTTATTTCCGCAGAAAGTTTTTTGGAAAGTCAAAAAATAGCCTTTGATGGGTTTATGGTTGGCGCCTTAGCTTTAATGGAATCTCCTGCAATAATTGTTGGATTATTGCTTGTAAAATTTGCAGCTCCCAAAAATAGGCCAAAATCAAGAAAAATGCATCTAAGCGCAATATTACACGAATCACTTTTGAATGGATCAGTTTATTTATTGCTCTCAAGCTTAATTGTAGGATTTCTCACTGCTTCCAGTAATCCCTCAGGGATTGCAAAAATGGAGCCTTTTACTGGACAATTATTCTATGGGGCAGAATGCTTCTTCTTGTTAGATATGGGAATAGTCGCTGCTCAAAGATTGCCGAGACTGAAAAATGCAGGTTCTTTCTTGATTGGCTTTGCCATTATTATGCCTTTGTTTAATGCATTTATTGGTGTTTTCGTTGCAAGATTTTTATCTTTAGGACCTGGCAACGCACTTTTATTTGTGGTTTTATGTGCAAGCGCCTCTTATTTAGCAGTTCCTGCAGCGATGAGGATGACAGTTCCAGAAGCTAAATCTAGTTATTATATTTCAACTACACTAGGTCTAACTTTCCCATTCAATATAGTTCTTGGCATTCCCATATATATGAGTTTAGTAAATACCATTATCCCATTGTCCCCTCTATAAAAATGAAAAGATTAGACTTGATATTTAGTGAAAGAGAACTAGATGCAATCATTAAAACATTAGAAAAAGCTAATGTTCCTGGATATACAGTTATGAAACACGCCACAGGCAGAGGTCCTGAAAGAGTTGTTACTGAAGATATGGAATTCACAGGGTTAGGAGCAAATGCTCATGTAATTGTTTTTTGTGAGCAAGAATTAATAGATAAAATGAGAGATAACATCAGGGACGATTTAAGCTACTACGGAGGAGTTGCTTATATTTCTGAAGCAACACCTCTTTAAATTAAAGAAGCAATATTTATTTTTAAGAATGAATCCAATCTACTCTTATATTTTTTCTACTGTTTAAGTATCTATCAATTGACATTGCAGCAATACATCCATCAGAAGCCGCAACTACGGCTTGCTTAAATGGTGTATTTCTTATATCTCCAATAGCCCATACTCCATCAGAGTTTGTAGACATAAAGTCATCAACAATAACTCCTCCGTCTTCTTTTAAAGCAATTTGATCCCCTAAAAAATCAGTAATAGGTTTTGAACCACTCATGTAGACAAACACTCCATCTAAATTTAAATTAATAGGATTTTCTTCTTGTTTATTTTTTACAACAACCCCATTCACACCCATATCATCGCCCAATATTTCCAATAATCTTGTTCTACTCCAATGTTTTATATTTGAATTATCCATCAATTCCATAGCTTCTTCATTATCTGATTTAGGATCACTTGATGTAATCCAATGCACAGTTGATGCAAATTTAGTTAGAACAGTTGCCTCTTCAATAGCCTCCTTATTCACTCCAATAACAGCAACTTCTCTATTTTTATAAAAAGCCCCATCACATGTAGCACAATAACTTACTCCTTTGCCAAGAAAATCCGCTTCGCCCTTAAATGATGCAGGCCTACCCATGGCTCCACTTGCAAGTACAAGTGCTTTAGCTTTGAAAGTACCTTCGGGCGTATAAACCATTTTCCATTCTCCACTAGCGTCTATTCCAAACACTTGCGCTCTTCTATAATCTGTGCCATATTCCACAGCCTGTTCTCTCATTAGAGTAAGTAATTTCTCTCCACTTATGTCAACCGGAACACCTGGATAATTAGCTATTTGATGAGTTATTGCTAAGGCGCCAACAGATGGATTTTTATCTAAAATTACTGTCTTTAAGTTTGAACGAGATGTATAAAGTGCGCAAGTACATCCTGCCGGACCTCCTCCGATAATAACTACATCTGACTCAATGATTTCCAATTTTAAAAAACTCCTTTTTTAGTAGTTAATTAGATGAGTTCTTGGTTAGAAGATATTTTAAAGTAAATATCTGAACTTTTATATAGATATAAGTTAAAAGAAAAAAGAGAAAAAAGCTTAATATAGAAACAAACTTACATAGGAAAAACATAAAAAATTAATTATCAAAATGTTCAGTTACGTGAAATGTTCTGTATTGATCTATTATTAGGTCATATCTAAAAATCAATTGCCGTTGAAACATTATATTTTTCATGACCAACTCTGATTACCTTTTAAAAGCAGCCATTAAGAAAGTAACCGAAAAATTAAACGAAATATTAGTTGAAAAAATTGAAGAAGCAACAAATATTGCTCAGGATGCTCCAGAAATTCTCAAGAAAGAATTTGATAGTTTAAAAGAATCCATAATCGAAGAAGCATCAAGACTGGAAAAAGCCGAAAATATTCAAGAAAATGAGTCTACAAATACTTATCAAGATTCCAAAATAAAAAAAGCTTTAAATGAAATTGAAGGTATCAATAAGCAAATTGATCTCTTTAATAAAAATTTAAATAATCAAATTAAATGAGTTATCACATTCTTCATTATCGTTTAAAAAAATTGAAGAGGGCCCTTCTTATTTGGATAACTCTGATTTCGCTTTTAATAAATTTATGGATAGATAATATTAGATTTATAATTTTCAAAAATAAGAACAATGAAAAAATTAAGGTCCAAATGAAAAGAGCTAGATGGTTTACTAATCAATTAATAAAGCTTGGATCAGCATTCATTAAAATTGGACAATTATTATCAGCGAGACCTGATTTAATTCCTGATACCTGGATACAGGAATTGTCTAAATTACAGGATCAAGTTCCTAATTTTTCATTTGCGCAAGTTGAAGAAACAATACGTGAAGAAATAGGATCTAAGTTTAATGAAATAGATCAAATAGTATGTGATCCGGTTGGATCAGCATCACTAGCTCAGGTCCATAGGGCGACTTTAAAAGATGGTAAGAAAGTAGTATTTAAAGTTCAAAGACCTAATTTAAAAGAATTGTTTATTATAGATTTGGGCATCATGCAGCAAATAGCAGGATTATTGCAGAAAAATAAGAATTGGAGTCGAGGTAGAAACTGGGTTGAGATTGCTAAAGAGTGTAGGAAAGTTCTCATGAAAGAGCTTGATTTTAATTGTGAAGCACAATATGCAGCAAGATTTAGACAGCAATTTCTTGATGATGAAAATGTTGAAGTTCCTGAAGTAATTTGGGATATGAGCAGTGAAAAAGTCCTTTGTTTAAGTTATCTAGAAGGAACAAAAATAAGCGATTTAGAAAAATTACAATCACAAGAAATTGATTTACCTAAAATCGCAGAAATTGGCGCCATAAGTTATTTAAAACAATTAGTAAATTACGGTTTTTTTCATGCAGACCCTCATCCGGGGAATCTAGCAGTTTCAAATGAAGGTAAATTGATTTTTTATGATTTTGGAATGATGGGCAATATCTCAAATAATCTTCAAACAAGATTAGGTGGAATGGTAAAGGCTGCTGCTTTAAGAGACGCCTCATCACTTGTCAGTCAATTGCAACAAGCTGGGCTAATTTCAAAAGATATTGATGTAGGACCAGTCAGAAGATTAGTCAGATTGATGCTTAAAGAAGCCTTAACTCCACCATTTAGTCCAAATATTATTGAAAAATTATCTGGAGATTTGTACGAACTTGTTTATGAAACACCATTTCAACTACCAGTAGATTTAATCTTTGTGATGAGAGCTTTATCAACTTTTGAAGGAGTTGGTAGAATGCTTGATCCAGGGTTTAACCTTGTATCAGTTACCAAGCCTTATTTAATAGAACTTATGACTTCAAATAATCAAAGTCCCAACGATTTAATTAACCAATTCGGAAGGCAAGTAGGTGAACTAGGATCTAAAGCTGTTGGCATTCCCAAAAGAATAGATGAAAGTTTAGAAAGATTAGAGCAAGGCGATTTACAATTGCAAATAAGAATGGGAGAGTCTGACAGGCAATTCAAAAAAATGTTTACTGCTCAAAAAACTTTAGGCCATTCAATTCTTATAGGAAGCTTATCAATTGCATCTGCTTTACTCGTAACCAATAAACAAAATAATTTTGCATTGTTACCACTTTTTTTTGCAATACCAATCAGTATTGATTGGATAAAGTGCCAATTAAGTATGAGAAAAGGCTCACGTTTAGAAAAACTTAAGCGCTAAAAACTATATATTTTTGGGACCTAAACCAAGAGCTCCTGCGAATCTTGCTTGATTTCCCAATTCCTCCTCAATTTTTAAAAGCCTATTGTATTTTGCAATCCTTTCACTTCTGCTCAAAGAACCTGTCTTGATCTGACCCGATCTTGTGGCTACAGATAAATCTGCAATTGTTGTATCTTCAGTCTCACCACTTCTATGACTAATAACACTTGTGAAACCAGACATTTTAGCTAACTCAATAGCTTCCAAAGTTTCAGTTAATGTTCCAATTTGATTTACCTTTATTAGGATTGAATTGGCAGATTTTTCCATAATCCCTTTCCTTAATCTTTCTGTATTAGTAACGAATAAATCATCACCTACAAGCTGAACTTTATTTCCTAATTCTTTGTTTAATTCTGACCAACCCTCCCAATCATCCTCAGCTAAACCGTCCTCTATTGAAACTATTGGATAATTAGAAACTAATCTTGAAAGATATGAAATCATTTCAGAACTATTTAAACTTTTACCTTCATATTTATAAATACCATCACTATAAAATTCAGTACTAGCAACATCTAAAGCTAAAGATACCTGCTCACCAGGCTTAAATCCAGCTTTTTGAATTGCTTCTAATAATAAGTCCCCTGCTTCTTCGCTTGATGACAAATTAGGGGCAAATCCACCCTCATCGCCTACAGCAGTAGATAGACCTTTTTGATCAAGTAATGATTTTAATGAGTGAAAAATTTCAGTACCCATTCTTAATGATTCACTGAAATTATCCACTCCATGTGGGACGAGCATAAATTCCTGAAAATCAAGACTATTTGGTGCATGAGCGCCACCATTTATTACATTCATTAATGGGACTGGAAGGAGATTGGATAATGGATCTCCAAGATACCTATATAGTGGAACGTCTAAAGCATTTGCTGATGCTCTGGCAGTTGCAAGACTTACTGCAAGGATTGAATTTGCTCCAAGGTTAGATTTATTAGGAGTTCCATCAATTTCAATCATTAATTTATCTACTGCAGTTTGATCTAAAGCTGATAAACCACATAAAGCTGGGGATATTGTTTCATGAATTTTATTAACAGCATTTAAAACACCCTTCCCCATATATTTTGAACCACCATCCCTTAATTCGTGTGCTTCATGAGCACCAGTGCTAGCTCCGCTGGGGACAATTGCTCTACCACTTGCACCACATTCCAAAAATACTTCTGCCTCTACAGTTGGATTACCTCTTGAATCAAGGACTTGCCTTGCTTCAATAGTATCAATAAGAAAATCAATAGTTTCTTTCACAATTTAATTATTACTATTTAAATCCTATTAATAGCTGAACTATTTGGCTAATATCTGAAATAAATATGTATACCAATTATAATTTTAATTTCGGACAACTTAAATATTAGTTAACGCTTTTATTAATTCCAAAGTCCCCGCGAACCCTCTCGTAAGCATATTTTTCAAATTCATCTTACAATTTTAGAATTATTTGATGATTATTAATGCGTATCCTATTTAGAATATTAATTAATAATCAACTATAGTTTTTATAGTTTATGAGAGAAACACTTACATCCCGACCTGAACTTTTTAGCGATATCAGTTGGAATCTTCTTTTATTAGGAGAAGAAACCGCAAAAAAATGGGATCATAGCGAATTTAATATTGAACACATAATTCATACATTATTTTCATCAAGTGAATTCTTTGCTTTCATTGAAAAACTATCAATCGATCAAGATACAGTTTTAGACATAACAGAAGATTTTTTAGAAGAGACACCAATAAATGAGTCAGATCTTTTTACTATCGGAGAAGATTTAGAAATTTTATTAGATAATGCGAATCAGATTAAAATCCAATGGGGATCTAGATTAATAGAAATACCTCATTTACTAATTGCTCTTGGAAGGGATTTAAGAATTGGAAATTATGTTTTTGAAGAAGGCAATCTCTCAACGGAAAAGTTAGAGGAAGAATTAAAGTTTTTTCCAAATATTAATCAATCAAAAGATTCTTTTAATTATAAGAACGTAATTGAGATAAATAATCAATCTAATTCTGAATCAAACAATGAAACTTTAGTTAAAGAAGAAAAATTTAAAAAAGCTATTCTTCCATTACCCAAAAGTGAACTTCAAATTGAAACCAAAAAACAAGTTGAAAAAGATGAAAATGCTCTTTCAATTTATGGAAAAGATTTAACAGAATCAGCTGAAAAAGGCTTACTGGATCCTGTTTTAGGAAGAGAAAATGAGATCAATAATTTAATGAGGATACTCTGCAGAAGAAACAAAAATAATCCTATACTTATCGGCAATCCTGGAGTTGGTAAAACCTCAATTGCAAAATTACTTGCGCAATTAATTGTAGACAAAAAAGTTCCAGATTCTTTAAAAGACTTAAAAATTATTTCACTTGACTTAGGTGCTTTAGTTTCTGGGACAAAATTTAGAGGCCAACTAGAGGAACGACTAAGCTTAATAATGCAGGAACTAAACAATCCAAGCCAAGGAATGATTCTATTTATTGATGAAATTCACTCAATATTAAGTTCTGACAGATCTTCTACCGACATCAGTAATATCTTAAAACCTTTACTAGCCGAGGGAGATCTTAGATGTATTGGTACAACAACTCCTGAGAAATTTCGTGAATCTATTGAAAAAGATCAGGCATTGAACAATTGCTTTCAAAAGATAGCTGTTAATGAACCTTCAGTAGAATTAAGTGCAAAAATATTGCAAGGTATCAAAAAGAAATATGAATCACACCATGGCATAAAAATTTCTGAAGAGGCTGTAAACTATTCTGCAAAATTGGCTGACAGATACATCAGCGATAAATGTCTTCCTGATAAAGCCATAGATTTAATTGATGAAGCAGCGGCACAGTTAAAAATCGATTCTAATAATAAGCCTCAAATCATTCTCCAACAAGAAAACAAACTTTATACTATTAATGAAAAACTGAATAATTTGCAAGGAGAAAATATCGAAGCTCAAGAAAAACTTTTGAATATGAGACAACAATCAGAGGCAAAATTGAACCTTCTTTTGGACAATTGGAACAATTTGCGGGAAGAAATGGAGCAATTATCTATTTTGATGAAAGAAGAAGATAAGCTAACCAAACAAATTAAAGATAAATCAAATCGCGAAATTGAAAAAGATCAGGATTATCTAGAAAAGCTTGAAGAAGAGTTAAGTGAAATAGAGAATGAAATACAAACAGTTGAAGAAAACTTTAATAAAATGAAGAAAAATAGAAATTTCCCTTTTAAATATCAAGTTGAACCTGATGATATTGCTGATGTTATTTCAAAAATCACAGGTATTCCGATTTCTAAAGTAGTTTCAAATGAACGTAAGAAATTAGTCAATCTAGAAAAAGAACTTAGTGAAAAAGTTATTGGACAAGGAAGAGCTATAGAAGCTGTTTCTGCTGCAATTAGAAGAGCACGTGTTGGTATGAAAAGTCCTAAAAGACCTATTGGATCTTTTTTATTTATGGGTCCTACGGGTGTTGGTAAAACAGAATTAGCAAAATCTCTTGCAACAGCTTTATTTGATGAAGAAGATGCACTTTTAAGATTAGACATGAGTGAATATATGGAGAAAAATGCCGTAGCAAGACTTTTGGGGGCTCCTCCAGGTTATGTTGGTTATGAAGAAGGAGGTCAATTAACTGAAGCTGTGAGACGTAAACCCTATTCAGTAATACTTCTTGATGAGATAGAAAAAGCACATACAGAAGTATTTAATATCCTTTTGCAAGTCTTAGATGAAGGAAGATTAACGGACTCTCAAGGAAGAACTGTAGATTTCAAAAATACCGTAATCATTATGACAAGTAACCTAGCTGGCAAATCCATACTGGAGTATTCACAAAAGATTTCTAAAAGTGAGATGAGGTTAGAAAAAGATAAACAAACTCTAGATAATTCCATTAATAATGCATTGTCTTCAATTTTTAGACCAGAATTTTTAAATAGAATTGACGAAGTAGTAAAGTTTGATCCATTATCTATTGATGAACTTCAAAAAATAATAATTTTACAAACAGAAGATTTAAAGAACCTGCTACTTGAACAGAAAATAAATATAGTTATAGACAAAAAAGTTATCAATAAAATTGCAAATGATTCTTATGAACCTGAATATGGTGCTAGGCCACTTAGCAGGGAACTTAGAAGACAAATAGAAAATCCCTTAGCTGCAAAACTTTTAGAGGATAACTTTAAAAACAAAAAAAATATCATAATTAAACTTAACCCTTCTAAAAAAGATGAGATCATTTTCAAACCTAGCTGAGAAGTAAATCAATAAGCTAAAATAAAATTAAAGTGTATAACTTAATTTCAAAAAATTTTGTGACAAGTCCTACTACTAAACAAGAACCTCTAAAAAAGGATTCTCCTGAAATTGGAGAGCCTAAAAAAAAGAATAATTTTTTTAGATCTACATACGATGAACTTAAACTTGTCGTGTGGCCAAACAAACAACAACTATTTAGCGAATCAATAGCGGTTATAATTATGGTATCATTCTCTGCAGCAGCCATTGCATCTGTCAGCAGATTCTATGGATGGGCAGCCTCGCAAATTTTTGGTTAAATTATCCCTGAATATCCATTAATAAAGATTTTAATTAAGCTTCCAGAAAAACATGAATAATGAATTGACTACAAGCCTTACTTCTTCAAAAGCGAATACAAGCATCGCGAGATGGTATGCAGTTCAGGTAGCATCAAGCTGTGAAAAAAAAGTAAAAGCTACTCTTGAACAGAGATCAGTAACTTTAGGTGTTAATAATCGAATCATTGAAATTGAAATTCCCCAAACTCCTGGCATTAAATTAAAAAAAGATGGAAGCAGGCAAACTACTGAAGAAAAAGTTTTCCCAGGCTATGTTCTCGTAAGAATGATTTTGGATGAAGATACAATGATGGCTGTAAAAAGTACTCCAAATGTAATTAACTTTGTCGGAGCTGAAGACGGAAGAGGCACTGGAAGATCGCGAGGCCATATCAAACCTCGACCATTATCCAGACAAGAAGTTAATAGAATCTTTAAACGTGCATCAGAGAAAAAAGCTGTTATCAAGTTAGACATTGAAGAAAAAGATAGGATCATAGTAACTAGTGGTCCTTTCAAAGATTTCCAGGGGGAAGTTATAGAAGTTTCCGGGGAAAGAAATAAATTAAAAGCTTTACTTTCAATATTTGGGCGCGAGACTCCTGTAGAATTAGAATTCTCTCAAATCAATAAACAAAATTAATTTCTAATTGTTCTGGTTTATCGAGTAAAATTATGATTTTCACTTCAGCTTAAATTCTCTAAATCTAATGGCAAAAAAAATTGTTGCAGTTATCAAGCTAGCTCTGCAAGCAGGCAAAGCAAATCCCGCTCCTCCTGTAGGGCCAGCTTTAGGACAACATGGTGTCAATATCATGGCATTTTGTAAGGAATACAACGCAAGGACGCAAGATAAAGCAGGTTTTGTAATTCCAGTTGAGATTTCTGTTTTTGAAGATAGAAGCTTTACTTTTATCACAAAAACACCTCCGGCTTCCGTCTTAATAACAAAAGCAGCTGGTATAGAGAAAGGATCAGGTGAATCCGCAAAAGGCTCTGTTGGGAATATAAGTAAAGCTCAATTAGAAGAAATAGCCAAAACTAAGCTTCCTGATCTAAACTGTTCTAGTGTTGAATCTGCAATGAAAGTAATTGAGGGTACTGCTCGTAATATGGGCGTCTCTATCACTGATTGAGTTCAAGACAAAATTGCTCACTACTAAGGGGAGGTTAATTATTAACCGTTTGCACCCAAAATTATCATGAAAAAACTATCAAAAAGAATGGCGGCTCTATCAACAAAGATAGAAGATCGCATCTATGCACCACTTGAAGCTCTTAGTATTATTAAGGAAAATGCTAACGCAAAATTTGATGAAACCATTGAAGCACATATACGATTAGGTATTGATCCAAAATATACTGATCAACAATTAAGGACCACTGTTGCATTACCACATGGTACTGGCCAAAGCATCAAAATTGCAGTAATTACAAGCGGCGAGAATGTATCGAAAGCTAAGTCTGCGGGTGCAGATTTATTTGGCGAAGAAGATCTTGTGGAAAGCATCAATAAAGGAAATATGGAGTTCGATCTACTTATCGCAACTCCAGATATGATGCCAAAGGTTGCAAAATTAGGAAGAGTTTTAGGACCTAGAGGTTTAATGCCTAACCCAAAAGCTGGGACAGTAACTAATGATATTGCTAATGCAATAAAAGAATTCAAAGCTGGTAAGCTCGAATTTAGAGCAGATAAGGCGGGTATCGTTCATGTCCGCTTTGGAAAAGCAAGTTTTACTAAAGAGGCTCTATTTGACAATTTAAAAACCTTGCAAGAATCAATTGATAAAAATAAACCAAGTGGAGCTAAGGGAAAGTATTGGAAAACTTTTTATATAACTTCAACAATGGGGCCTTCAGTTCAATTAGACATAAATGCTGTACAAGATTACCAACCTGAAGGTTAACTCTTTGTAGTATAATTTAAAGTGCAATAATACGGCCAAAGAAAGTAGGTTGATTTAGTCATTCTAAATTTTTAATTCCTACCGAGGACTCGTCTTAATTATTTCTTTTTTGGATCTAATAAAAGCGGCCTCTTTTAAAAAGGACTTTGCCGCATTTCCTGCTCTCCCTAAATTACGATCCAAAAAACAACAATGGGCCGAACACTAGAGAATAAGCAACAAATCGTTACTGAGATTAAATCTCTATTAAACGACTCGGAAATGGCTGTAGTTCTTGACTATAAAGGTTTAACCATCAAAGAGATGTCAGATTTGCGATCTAGATTGCAAACAACTAACGGCATCTGCAAAGTTACTAAAAATTCATTAATGCGTAAAGCGATTGATGGAGACAGTAATTGGGACGATCTTGAATCTTTACTGAACGGAACAAATGCTTTTGTCTTAATTAAAGAAGATGTTGGTGGTGCTGTAAAAGCGATCCAATCTTTTCAAAAAGATACCAAGAAATCCGAAACAAAAGGAGCTTTATTTGAAGGCAGACTTCTTAGCGATTCTGAAATAAAAGAGATCGCAAGTCTTCCATCTAAAGAAGTATTGATGGCAAAAATTGCTGGCGCTCTAAATGGTGTATCAACAAAAATTGCGATCTCTATCAATGAAGTGCCTTCTGGACTTGCTAGATCACTTAAACAACATTCTGAAAAATCAGAATCTTAAATTCAAACCCTAATTAACTTTTAAGAAAATGTCCGCAAAAACTGAAGAAATTCTTGAATCATTAAAATCTCTATCACTTTTAGAAGCATCTGAGCTTGTAAAGCAAATTGAAGAGGCTTTTGGTGTATCTGCTGCAGCTTCTGCAGGTGTAGTAATGGCAGCTCCAGGAGCAGCTGGCGGTGAGGCAGATGGTGGCGCTGCTGAAGAAAAAACTGAATTTGATGTAGTTCTCGAAAGCTTTGATGCAGCTGCAAAAATCAAAGTCCTTAAAGTTGTAAGAAATGCAACTGGTCTAGGTCTTGGCGATGCAAAAGCACTTGTTGAATCTGCACCAAAAACAGTAAAAGAAGGAATTGCTAAAGCAGATGCTGAATCTTTAAAGAAAGAGATTGAAGAAGCTGGCGGTAAAGTTACACTTAAGTAAGAGAAGATTTTTTCAAGCCGATACACTTCATATCGGCTTCAAAAATTATGAATAGTGATAGTATTGCAATTGAAGCTGCAACTGATGGAGCCTGCAGTGGTAATCCAGGTCCAGGTGGTTGGGGTGGTTTAATAATTTTTGACGACGATACTGAATTAGAAATAGGCGGTTCCGAGCAGAATACTACTAATAATAGAATGGAACTCACTGCTGCTATAAAAACACTTGAGAAATTAAAAACCTATAAATTAAAAGAGAACTTTAAATTAAGAACTGATAGTAAATATGTCATAGAAGGGTATACAAAATGGATTATTAATTGGAAGAGAAACGGATGGAAAACAAGCTCAGGAAAATCAGTTCAAAATCTTGATTTATGGCAAAAAATTGATCAATTAAGAATTAATGGCCTTATAATGGAATATGTAAAGGGTCATAGCGGTGACAAACAGAATGATAGGGTAGATAAAATCGCGACTAACTATAGCAAAGGTATATCTGTAATAAGTAACTTAAAAGATTCCGAATCTTCAGTAGAATTTTTTAAAAAAAGTGCACCTACAGAAATTCAGGAATTATTTTCAAGAAATGAATTAATTCAAAAATTTGCGGAAAAAAAATACTTGTTAAGTTCACCAGAACTAACTAACTTATTAGGAGATGAAAACCACTTAAAGATAAAACAATATTTACCTTTTGAATGGCGTAATTGGATATTGATTCCTAAAGGTGAAAAATATTGGATAATAGAAAAAAAGAATCCTGATTTTTTATGAATGAACAAAAGGGGGTATTTAAAAATCTTTATAAAAACTTGGTCACTCCTATACTAAAAAAAGACTCTGGAATCGATGCAGAATATTTAACTAATTTATCTCTTAACCTCTTATCATTCAGTTCAAGAAAATGTAGTTGGCCATTAGTTTCACATATTCTAAAAAATCTAAATGAAGAATTTTCTATAACTGACCAAAGGTTAACTCAGAACATATGTGGAATAAATTTTTGTAATCCAATTGGTTTAGCTGCGGGTTTTGACAAAAATGGAAATGCTGCAAACATATGGAAAAATTTTGGTTTTGGATTTGCTGAACTTGGTACAGTAACTAAGTTTGCTCAAGAAGGTAATCCCAAACCAAGGTTGTTTAGATTAGCAAAAGAAGAGGCGGCATTAAATAGAATGGGTTTTAATAATAATGGTGCTGAAAATCTAGTTAAAAACTTTCTTGAACAAGGTATTGAGTTTAAAAAAAACAGGGAGAATATTTGTTTAGGGATAAATTTCGGGAAGTCAAAAATTACAGGTTTATCTCAAGCAAAAGATGATTATTTAACATCTCTAAAATTATTAATTCCTTATTGTGATTACGCAGCAATAAACGTTAGTTCTCCAAATACTGAAGGACTAAGAAAATTACAAGATCCAATTCTTCTAAAAGAACTTCTTAGAGAGATTAAAAACTTACCTAATTGTCCACCATTATTCGTAAAAATTGCGCCAGATTTAGAACTTAAAGATATTGAAGATATTTGTCAATTAATAATCGAGGAAAACATCGATGGAATAATTGCTACAAACACCAGCATTGATAGATTAGGTCTTGAAAATCGAAAGATCAATCAAACCGGATTATTACTGTCTCAAGAGAATGGAGGATTAAGTGGAAGGCCTCTACAAAAAAAAGCAAATCAAATAATAAAACATATACATAATATTGATAAAAAGATTATTTTAATTGGCGTTGGTGGGATAGATAGTCCTGAATCAGCTTGGGAAAGAATTTGTTCTGGAGCATCATTAATTCAAGTTTATACAGGATGGATATATAAGGGTCCACAATTAGTACCAGATATACTTGAAGGAATTATAAAGCAACTCAATAACCATCAACTATCTAATATAAAAGATGCAATTGGATCAGATTTAAAATGGGTTGAATAAAATTAGAAAATTAATAATGAACAAATCTGAACCTTATGATTACTCAACTTTAGCCATGCAAGGATCAAAATTAAAGCATGGTGGAAATGTATATGCAACTGCGAAAAAATTAAATTTATTACCCTCCGAAATTATTGATGCAAGTGCATCATTAGTACCCTTTGACCCCCCTCAAATACTAATAGATTCAATAAATGCGGAAATTAAGAATCTTGGCTTTAGATATTACCCAGAAAGAAACTTGAGTGATCTGAAAGAAATAATCGGTAAATTTCATGGGATAAATCCAGACAATATATTGCCTGGGAATGGAGCTTCTGAACTAATAACCTGGGCAGGTTATGAAGCATCCAAATTTGGAATAAGTTGTATTCCTTCTCCATCATTTGTTGATTATGAAAGATCTTTAAATTTTTGGAATAGCAATTTTATACATTGCGAATTACCAAAAAACTGGAATGATATTTTTCCTCAATCATTTCCGCTTCATCCAAAAGGCGATGTTATTTGGATAACAAATCCACATAACCCAACCGGACAATTATGGGAAAAGAATTCATTGGAGGAAGTTGTAAAAAAATATAAATTAGTTATCTGTGATGAAGCTTTCTTATCGATAACACCTAATGGAGACAAAGAATCTTTAATACCATTAACCCAAAGATTTGATAATTTATTAGTCTTGAGAAGCTTGACCAAAATCTTCAATATTCCTGGTCTTAGATTAGGTTACGTTATTGGCTCATCGAAAAAACTTAAACAATGGGAAATAAATAGAGATCCTTGGCCTTTAAATTCATTTGCTATTAAAGCCGGAATTGATCTGCTAAATAATAAGAAATTCTATGAACAGTGGACAAAACAGATTCACAGCTGGATAAATATTGAAAAAAAGAGAGTATTTGAAAAATTATCAAAAATAGAGAACCTTAAAGTTCATAACTCTTCAACCAACTTTTTTTTAATAGAAAGTAAAACATCCTTGTCGCCAAATATAAAATACCTAGAAAATAAGGGAATATTGCTTAGAGAATGTACTTCATTTAGATTTCTTGACGAAAAGTGGGCAAGAATAAGTTTGCAGAATAATACTAATAACACTCTTTTATGTAAAGAAATTCAGAATTCCTTTAAAAAATAATTAATAAATTTTTTAATCTCATTTTTAGATTTAATTTTATTATTATTTTCCATGTTCTTCTTCATTAGATCTAATATTTCATAATGATTTTTTCCCTTTTTTGATTTTATTTTAAAAATTCTTTCTAGGGTTTCTTCAAAAACTTCTTTAGAAATTTTATTCTGATTGATTAAAACTGAGCCTCCACTTTCAGCAAGAATCATTGCATTTTTCTCTTGATGATTATTTTTAGAATCTGGATATGGAATTAAAATTGAGGGTTTTTCAGCCTCTATAAGTTCGTTGATTGTTCCTGCACCAGATCTCGATATTACAAGATCACAGTTTTGAATTAAAGCTGCTATTTCATAAGTAAATTTCTTTTGAATGTAATTTTTGGAGTTTTTTAAATGAAAAGGTTCTTGATTAGATTCCCCGATAATATGAACTATCCGAAACTGTTTTTTTATTAAAAATTCTAAAGATTCATAAAGAATTTGATTTATAGCTTTTGCTCCTTGGCTACCTCCCATAACAATTAAAAGAGGTCCATTTCCTTTTGGAACCCATTCTGGCAAAAAATTAAATTTATAAAATTCCTCTCTTAAAGGTGTTCCAGTGAAAATAGTTTTACAATTTTTTAAATAAGAATTTGTTTTCTTAAATCCTAAAAAAACATAGTTACATAAAAAACCAAAATATTTCGTTACCATTCCTGGAATTACATTTGATTCATGAATGATGATAGGTATCTTGAGAAGTTTTGAAGCAATAATAGTAGGTGCTGATATATAACCGCCAGTCGTAAAAACTAAGTTAATTTTTTTTTCTTTTAAGATCCTAATTATTTGGAAAGTTGACATTAAAATTTCTATATATTGATAAAACAAAAAAATATTTTTTCTTGGAGTCTTTATATTCAAAGTCCGCAAATTATATTTTTTGGGAATATAGTTTGCATCAAGTCTTTGACGAACACCCAACCAATGAATATTCCATTCATCTTCCACTTCCTTAGAAACTGCTAAAGCTGGGAAAATATGACCCCCTGTGCCACTGGCTGCGACTAATAAATTATTTTTTTTAGACATAAAAACTTAGTTTAGTAGAATAAAAATAACCAATGATTAATATGTTTAATTTAAACTTATTCAAAAATATAGGATTTCTTCTCTACTTATTTGTTTATCTTATTATTCCCTATTCAGCAATAACGCAAACTTTAAAAGTTGATTTTATAAGAAATCTAGAAAACTCTTTAAATACAAGAGATTTAGAATTTATTAGAAAAAATTTTAGAAATGAAGAAAGCCAAAATATACCAAAACAATTTTCAAAGATTATTAATGATTTCCCTAACAGCAAATGGAAGATCAAAAGATTAAAATCTCATATTCCAAATGAAGATATTTTGCGAATAAAAGTTTCTGGGGAAAAAATAGTTAATGGAGAAATATATAAACTTGAATCCAGTTTTGATTATTTATTTTCAATCTTAAATGGGAAAATAGATGAAGGGATTATCAAAAATTTATTCACAACTATAAGAAACGATAATAAAAAGATAGATATTAGTTTTAAAATTCCTAATAGAGTTCTTACTGGTTCAAAATATGATATCGATATAATTCTAAATAAGCCTCTTGAAGAGGTGATTATTGCTGGAGCTATAAAACCTCATCAAGTTAATTCATTTTTTGAACAAGAAATATTTTTGGAGCCATTGGCCTCTGGAGGGATTTTTAAAATTACAAGAGCCCCTTCAAAGCCAGGGATACAAATTTGGTCAGGAATCATAGCTCACCCTGAGGGAATGATTACTTTCACAAAGAGTATTGATATTGTTGATGAGATATAGCCTAAGAGTCGTTTAACGCAGCTACACCTGGTAAGGTTTTACCTTCTAAAAGTTCCAAACTTGCGCCACCTCCAGTAGATATATGAGACATTTTCTCAGCTAATCCTGCTTTCTCCACTGCTGCGACTGAATCTCCACCACCAATTATTGTACAAACTTCAGAAAAAGCACTTAAGTCCGCAAGAGTCGTAGCTATTGCATTTGTACCGTCTGCAAATTTATCAAATTCAAAAACTCCCATTGGACCATTCCAAATAATTGTCTTACATTCTGCAAGAGCATTCTGAAAAACTTTAATGGAATCTGGACCAATATCTAAACCCATCCAATTGCCACTAATTGAATCAATTTGAGATATTTTACTATTGGCTTCTGGAGAGAATTCATCAGCTAAAATAACATCAGTGGGTAATAATAATTCTACTCCTTTTGCTTTTGCTTTTAATTCTAAATCTTTAGCAAGCTCGAGTTTATCTTCTTCTACAAGGCTCTTTCCGACATCTAAACCTCTAGCTTTATAAAAAGTGAAAATCATACCTCCACCAATCATGATTTTGTCACACTTATCTAGTAAAGAATCAAGTACTCCTATTTTGCTACTAACCTTTGATCCTCCAACAATTGCTGCCAATGGACGCTTTGGAGAATCTATTGCTCCTTGTAAGTATTTTAATTCTTTTTCTAGAAGGAATCCAGCTAATGAGGGACTTAAATAATTAGTAACACCCTGAGTTGAAGCATGAGCTCTATGAGCAGCACCGAAAGCATCATTTACATACATATCTGCATGTGATGCTAATTTTTGAGCAAACTCCATGTCGTTCTTTTCCTCTTCACTAAAAAAACGAACATTTTCGAGTAAAAGAACATCTCCATTAGATAAACTCTTTGATTGTGCAATTGCTTCATTACCAATACAACTGTTAGTAAGAACAACATTTTGTCCCAACAATTCACTTAATCTTGCTGCTACTGGAGTTAATCTCATTTTTTCATTTACCTGACCCTTTGGTCTCCCAAAATGAGCAGCTAAAATAACTTTTGCAGAATTATTAATAAGATATTCAATAGTTGGGATCGCTGCACGAATACGCGTATCATCAGTTATTTGACCATCTTCATTTAATGGAACATTAAAATCTACTCTTACAAGAACTTTTTTTCCTTCTAAATGTGCCTTATCAAGACTGGAAAGAGATAATTTTGACATTAAACAAGCTTAATTTTTAATTTTAAGACCCTAACGCTAATTTGGGCTTATTGGGTTAAAAAGTAGTAACTGTTACCTATGCCTTAATAAATTTTAAGAATTAACGATTATAAAAATTTTTTAGTCATTAAATTTATACTAAACTTTAGATGTAAATACTTTTGAAACTTATAAAAACTAAAAGGAATACAAAATTTTATTTGATTTATTGAAGTGGACATACCCAAAATTCAATGGTACCCAGGCCATATCGCAAAAGCAGAAAAGAAATTATCTGAAGTTATCAATAAAGTAGATTTAGTTATAGAAGTTAGAGATGCACGAATTCCTTTGTCAACAGGACATCCACACTTAAATAAATGGATAAATAATAAAAAACATATTCTTGTTATTAACAGATCAGACATGATCTCCCCTAATGCAATCAAAAGTTGGAATAAATGGTTTAATGCTAAAGATCAATATCCTCTTTGGTGTGATGCTAAAAGAGGAATAGGTATTAAAGAAATTTGCAAGTCAGCTAAAGATTCTAGGTCATCAATCGACGATAGAAGACTTTCTAGAGGAATGCGAATTAGGCCAATTAGAGCCCTTACACTTGGTTTTCCAAACGTAGGAAAGTCAGCATTAATTAATAGAATTGCAAAAAAAAGAGTTGTAGATAGCGCTAGGAAAGCAGGCGTAACTCGTAATTTAAGATGGATAAAATTAGAAAGTGGTATAGATCTCCTAGATGCTCCTGGTGTTATACCTCCAAATTTAGAAGATCAAAAATCAGCACTTAATCTTGCACTGTGTGACGATATTGGTGAAGCTGCTTATGAAATAGAGAGTGTCGCAATTGGATTTATCAAAATTATATCCACCCTCAACAAAGATAAGAATGCGAATATCTCAATTAAACAAATATCTAATAGATATGGAGTTGATATTGCAAAAGGCTTTAAGAGTCCTTCTGCTTGGATCGACGAAGCAGCTTCAAAACATACCTCAGGTGATAAAAGGAGAATGTCTCATAAGTTATTGGAAGATTATAGAAATCAAATGCTGGGCAAAATTGCTTTAGAAGTCCCACTATGGAATTAAATAATCAAAATTCTTTCGGCCTTGGAGAAGGTGAGCTTATAGAAATTATTTATGAGCTACCTCTTCCTATGAGGCTAGACAGATGGTTGGCAAGTAAAAGGCCAGAACAAAGTAGAGCAAGAATTCAACATTTTATAAATTCAGGTTTAGTACTTGTAAACTATAAGACCGCGAAAGCAAAGACCCCATTAAAAAATGGCGACAATATTCAAATATGGATGCCTCCTCCAGAACCTCTTATTTATTTGAAACCTGAAAAAATGGATTTAAATATCCTTTTTGAAGACGAGCACATCATAGTAATTAATAAACAATCAGGACTAATAGTTCATCCAGCCCCTGGACACAAATCTGGAACTTTAGTGAATGGATTACTTTTTCACTGTAAAGATCTACCTGGAATTAATGGGAAACTAAGACCTGGGATTGTTCACAGATTAGATAAAGATACCTCCGGATGTATGGTGGTTGCAAAAAGCCAAGAGGCATTAGTAAATCTCCAGAAACAAATTAAAGAAAAAATAGCATCACGCGAATATATTGCAGTAATTCATGGAGCACCGAATTCTGAAGAAGGCCAAATAGTGGGAAACATTGGCAGAGATAAATTAAATAGATTGAAATATAAAGTAGTTGAAGAAACTTCAGGAAGGTATGCCTCTACCTATTGGAAATTAGAAGAAAGATTTGGCAATTACTCATTAATGAGTTTCAAACTAGATACGGGGCGAACACATCAAATCAGAGTACATTGCGCTCATATTAATCATCCAATTGTGGGTGATCCTTTATATGGAAGATGTAAAAAACTACCATGTAAATTAGATGGCCAAGCTTTACACGCCATTAAGCTTGGACTTATACATCCTATAAATGGTAAAGAAATGATGTTTGAATCAGAATTACCATTAGATTTTCAAAAATTACTAAGTGTTCTTAAAGTTAAATAAGATTTAAAGAGGAATTTAGTAGCGATTTTGTATACGTGTTTTGAGTTTTAGTGAATATTGTAGAACTTTCTCCTTCATCAACTATCTTTCCGTGATTCATAACTAGCAACCTATCACAAAATCTTTTAGCAATGCCTAAATCGTGAGTAATAAAGATAATTGTTAAATTCATTTTTTCTTGCAAGACTCTAAGTAATTCAAGAATCTCTATTTTTACTGAAGCATCCAACATATTAACGCTCTCATCACAAATCAAAATTTTTGGTTTCAACAATAGCGCTCTGGCTAATGAAATTCTTTGCAATTGACCACCAGATAATTGACTAGGATAAGAATTAAAAAAATTATTATTCAAAGGAAGATTCAAATTTCTTAACATTAATTTTATTTCTTTTTCGATTTTTCTTTTATCTGAAATTTTTTGAATAAAAAATATATCTTCCAAAATATTTTTAATTGTCATTTTCGGATTCAAACTTGAAAAAGGATCTTGAAAAATTATTTGTACATTATTGTTCTTTTTAAAAGATTTATTTTTTTTCAATGCATGATTTTTATCATAAATTTTTATTTCACCACCTCTTACTTTAAGTAGTCCAATTAAAGCCCTACATAATGTACTTTTACCACTCCCTGAAGAACCAACGATTCCAAGAGTCTCATTCTCATATAACTTGAAACTAACTTCATTTAAAGCCTTATTCCATTTATTAATAAAAATTGAAGAATTTAATTTATACCAATGTCTTAGGTTATTTACCTCTAGAACAACCTGATCTCGAGCATTATTTTTAGTATTTGGTTCTAATACTATTTTTGAAGCATTTACTAACTTTTTCCCGATATCTGATTTTGGTGATTGAAAAATATCTAATATATTCCCTTTTTCAACAATCGATCCCTTTTCAATTATTGCAACTTTTTTACACCACTTTGCTGCAAGATTAATATCATGACTAATTAAAATTAAAGTTGTATCAAATTCATTACATAGATGAATTATTTCTTGCATAATTTCAAAACTTGTTTTGGTATCTAAGCTTGTTGTAGGTTCATCAGCTATTAATAATTTTGGTTTCAAAGCAAGTGCCATTGCTATAGAAACTCTCTGTCTCATTCCACCGCTAAATTGATGTGGGAAAGAATCGAGTCTACTTTCTTCAATTCCAACTTTTTGAAAAACTTCTTTTACTAATTTTTTAATAGCTAAAGATGATTTAGTTTGATAATGTGTTTTAAATAATTCATATAAATGATCCCCAACTCTCATTAGCGGATTAAGTTTTTTTATAGAGTCTTGATAAATAAATCCAAAATTCTTTCTTCTAAATAATTGTGCATCTTTATTATTTATTTTCCTAGGATCTACACTAGAAATTGATAGATGCCCTTTAGAAGTGGCCTTTTCAGGCAATATATTTACTAATGTTTTTGCAAAAGTGGTCTTTCCACATCCAGAAGGTCCTATTATGGCCAAATGATCTCCACTATCTATTACCAAATTAAAATTTTTGATAATAGGTTGCTGTTTTAGACCATATTTAACAGTAAGATTTCTAACTACAATAATTTTTTCTTTATTTTTTTCCATGATTTGTAGCAAATTTTTCTAGACCTAAATAAAATATATCTAAAGCAATATAAAATGTCCGAGGCAGCTGCAAATTCAAAAGAAAAAAACGAAATTGAAGTTTCCAAAACTATTTTGCCTGAAAATAAAAAATATGAAAGTGAATCTTTGAATTATCAAATAAACATTCCCGATTGGCTTCTTAAAGA
>CACAXN010000001.1 GCA_902536455.1 uncultured Prochlorococcus sp. | reverse complement strand
ACACAATTTATGTAATTTTCATTAAAGTGATTCCCTAATAATGGAAGAAATTTCTCAGAGCTTGACTTTGTAAAGTATGAATGAGGGAATTCATATCGATTGAGAATTGGTGATGAATAGTACTCAAAAATTTTGTTTTGAATGAAAATTTCAGTTTTTGAGAAATATATTTCTTTATAAGGAATAATGAATCACACTCCTTACCTGATTTTACGAAATTAATTCAATATCCCTCAAGATCCAGAATCCTGCAAATTTTTCGACGTAAGGAGTGGACTGTATGGAAATAAATTGATAACCAAAAGAATTTTTTTTATTCTCTAAAAACTTTGTATTTAAAATGTTTGCATCTTTTTCAGGCAAATCTGTCACTAGCCACTTATCGTCTTCTGAAGCTTCAAGAATGAGTTGGTTCTTACGTATAAATAATTTAATGGGTTCTAAACAACTGAACCATGCAGATAGTGCTAAAGATCTTTTTTTGCTAAAGGACTAGAAATGTAGCAGCCTTGCATTGCGGAAGAAAAGGCTTAGAAAAAAAAATAATAAAAAATCTGGTTAAAATTTTTGATAATTTAGGTACATCTAGAGATGACTTACTTGTTGCAATAGGTCCATCGATATCGAAGGAAAATTATTTAGTGGACAAAAGGACGCTCAAAGATTTTTATAAAAAAGCCGAAAACAAAAAAATAACTGTAAATTTGACTAAAACTAAAAAAGATCTTTTTTTTAGTGATTCAAATCACTTGAAAGAGCAAAACTTATTTCATCTTGATCTTAAAAGATCTGCCTATAGACAACTTTTGAATGAGAACATACTTAGTAAGAATATTGACATCTCAAATTTATGCACTTACAAATTAAAAAATGAATTTAATTCTTGGAGAAGGAACAAAACAATCTCTAGGCAATGGAGTTTTATTAGCTCTTGATATTTAACTTTTACAAATATCACTAGTTAAGTCTTTGGCAATTAATAACTCGGTCATCTCTTTATTACCTTTAATATTGAAAACTTTGGCTAACAATAAATTCTCTTTAAAACCAAAAGGTTTTATTTTTACTTTGCTTCCCCTTGGAAATTCACTTTTTAGTAAATTAGTTGCTTCCTGCTCATCATTTTCATTTACATCTACACAATATAATCCAATATTTAAGTTTCTATTTTGATCTCCCACCAAAATATTATTTGAACTTTTAATTTGAAGAATTTCGGCCGAGTTAACTATTACAGGATTAAGAACAATCAAGCTAATTATTATTAAAAATTTTGATAATTTTTTCAATTCAGGAATATCTAAGTTTTCAAATTATATTAAAGTTATTTTTTAAAAAGACGAATTTAAAAAAATTAGTCTTCACAATTAACATATCCGACCATTTGAGCATTACTTTTCCCAGGTGGTACCATTGGGTAACAATTTTCACCTCTTCTAACAAGAATATTAACTAGGGCAGGACCTTCATGATCAAATGCATTTTGTAATTCATTCTGTAATTGTTTTCTATCAGAAATTAGGTATCCTTTAACTCCGAAAGACTCAGCAAGTTTTACAAAATCAGGTTCACCACAACTCATATCAGATGAGGAATACCTTTCATCATAGAAACTTTCCTGCCATTGCCTTACCATTCCTTGCCATCGATTATTAATAATAATCAACTTTACCTTTAAACCATATTGAGACAAAGTACCTAATTCTTGAATATTCATTAAAACGCTCGCATCTCCTGCTATGCAAATTACATCTGAATTAGGTAAGGCTGCTTTCACTCCAATTGCCGCTGGCAATCCAAAACCCATAGTTCCTAATCCTGCACTACTAATCCATCTTCTTGGAGAATTCCTAAGATATTGAGCAGCCCACATTTGATGCTGTCCAACGTCTGTGGTTACATAAGCTTCTGGTGAAAGTTCCCTAACTTTCAAAAGAACTTCCTGAGGATAAATTTCTCCTTCTTCAAGCGGTTTATACAAAGGATGTTTATTTTTCCAAAAATCAATTTTTTCTAACCAATTTTTCGTATTACAAGTGAAATTGTTATCGAGAGATTTTTCATTAATTTTGCGAACAGCTTTTGAAACGTCAGAGATAATTGCAACATCTACACGTCTATTTTTATTAACTTCTGCCGGATCAATATCTATATGTATGACTTTTGCACTCGGAGCAAAAGTATCTAATTTTCCTGTCACCCTATCATCAAATCTAGCTCCAATAGCAATTAAAAGATCACATTCAGTAACGGCAAAGTTTGCGTAAGCAGTTCCGTGCATACCTAACATCCCAACTGATAAGTTATCTTTTTCATCAAAAGCGCCCTTTCCCATTAAGGTAGTGGTTACTGGTATTTGATAATTATTCGCCAACGTTCTTATTTCATCATGAGCACCTGAAGATATTGCCCCACCGCCAACATAAAGAAGAGGTCTTTCAGAATCTTCTATTAATTTAATTGCTTTATTGATATCGCAATCATTAATTTCTCCATTCCTTTTAAATCCTTTAGGAATAATATCACCAGGCAAAACTCTTTGGTAGTTAAAGAACTCCTGACCTACATCTTTGGGTATATCAATTAAAACAGGGCCAGGTCTTCCAGATGAGGCTATAAAAAAAGCTTCAGAAACTACTTTCGCAATATCTGAAGGATCTCTTATTACCCATGAATGTTTCACGATTGGAAGAGTTATGCCAAAAATATCAGTTTCTTGAAAAGCGTCTGTCCCTATAGCAGATCTTGGGACTTGACCTGTAACTACAACTAGGGGGACTGAATCCATTTGAGCAGTGGCAATTCCAGTTACCAAATTTGTTGCACCTGGGCCTGAGGTCCCAAAACATACTCCTACTTCACCAGTAGATCTTGCATATCCATCAGCAGCATGTGAACCACCTTGTTCATGCCTAACCATATAGTGTTTTAACCATCCTTCTTGTTCTGCCTTATGAACTGCGTCATATATTGGTAGTATGGCTCCCCCAGGATATCCAAATATAACTTTTACTCCATGAATTTTTAAAGAATCCATTAGTGCATCTGCACCAGTTATCCAAACTGGATTTTCATGTTTTGAACTACCCTTTGAAAAGGATCTCGAAGTAAGGGTCACTAAAGAAATTCAGTATTTACTATAAATATTAAACTTAATTAAATACTTTCGCCTCATTTAGAAATGTAATGTCAGAAATGTATTCAAAATTTCTTTAAATAAATTAAAAATTATCAAATAAATTTAAATTGTTCTTTATAAAATTCCTAATTTATGTAGAGGTCCAGAGCCTGAAATAAGTTCAATAAAAAGCACAAGAAAAATAATCATTGCAACCCTTCCATTCCACACCTCTGAACTATTATTCCAACCCCATTGCCACTTCTCTTGGGGATAAAGTTTAACTTTTTCAGGCAACTGTGAAGCCTCCTCTATATTAACAAGAGGTCCTTCCAAACAGGAAATCACTAGATCACTAAGGCCTTCAATAAAAGTAGGATGAGTATTTAAAGCCTTAACTCTCCTAAAGTTTTTTATACCAGCCTTTTCAGCAATTTCTTTATATTCAATATCAATTTCTTGCAACGTTTCAATATGCTCTCCAACGAAACTTATAGGGACCACAATCAGATCATTAACATTTGACCTTCCAAGATCAGCTAACACTTCTTCTGTATAAGGCTTCAACCATTCAACAGGACCAACTCTACTTTGATAAGAAAGTGTATGAGGGTTACTATGCCCTAAACATTTTTCCAGCTCATTTATAATTAATAAGGAACAATCTTCAATTTGTTGTTTATAAGGGTCTCCAGCTTCCTCTACGTAACTCTTTGGAACTCCATGAGCAGTGAAAAATATATGGGCTTTTGAAGGTGATTCGCAAAGTGAAATCTGTTCAGAAATTAATTCGACCATAGACTTTAAATAACCTGATTGACTGAACCAACTCCTTACACATCGCATTGGAACTTTCTTAAATTCATCATCAGAATCTCGCAATTTTTTTAATTCCCTAAAGCTCGAACCACTAGTACTTATCGAAAAATGTGGATACAAGGGTATTACCACAACTTGATCTATGCCATCTGCTTTCATATCAGCAATTGCTGATTCGGTAAAAGGATGCCAATACCTCATAGCAATGTAGGTAGTAGCATTAAAACCCTTGTTCCTTAATTTAGATTGTAATTCTCTTGCTTGTTGTTCAGTTATCCTTCTGATGGGCGAACCTCCACCTATGGAAAGGTAGGCCTGTTGTGAAGTAGTACTCCTAAGCGTGCTAATTAACCAAGCGAGAGGCTTTTGAAAAACAGGGAAAGGAGTCCTGATAATTTCTGGATCAGAAAAAAGATTGTATAAGAATGGGCCTACATCATTAATGCGTTCAGGCCCTCCTAAATTCATTAGTAAGACGCCTATTTTATCCATTTAAAATTTATGAAGATTGAAAATCAACATTAAAAACGTCATTATATGGACAATTATATAAGTAAATGAACGTAATTCAGGAAATTAATAATGTCAATGATAAATTTGCTATTCAAGGCAGCAAGCTTAAAATTGAGAAAAGAGGAGAGAAATTAAATATTCGTGGTTCACTACCCTCCAAAGAAGATTACAATAACTTCAAAATCCAAAGAATATCTCTTGGTTTAAAGGCTGATATTTCTGGATTAGAGGAGGCCAAAAAAAAATTACAACTAATAAATTTGCAATTGGAATTGAATCAATTTAATTGGATTAATTGGATAGGCAAACCTTATAAAAAGGAAATAAAAGATGATTTTGAATTCCCAAAAAGATTAAATCAATTTGAGGAATTTTTTTTTAAAGAAAATAAAAGTGATTTTCGAACCAGCACTAGAAAAACTACTTGGAGAAGTTCTTACAAACCATATATGAAAAGAATCCTAAATATTTACAATGACTATGAGAATGAAGCTTTAGAAAAAATATTTCAAAAAACACTTGAAAGTTATAAGGAAGGTACCAGAAGTAGGAAACAGTGCGCTACTTCTTTAAATGTTTTGGCTAAGTTTTTGGACATTAAACTACCAGAAGATTGGAAGTTAAATTCTAGAGGATATAGTCTGAACAAAGCAGGGTTTAGGGATCTACCTAAAGACGAATTAATAGAAAAACTATGGGAGACTATACCAAACAAGTCTTGGAAATTTGTTTTTGGTCTGATGGCTACATATGGATTAAGGAATCATGAAGTATTTTTTTGTGATTTGAGTTCTCTTACTAATTTTGGGGACAAAATTATTAGAGTTTTGCCTACGACTAAAACTGGGGAACATCAAGTTTGGCCATTTCATCCTGAATGGGTGGAAAAGTTCGAATTATCAAAACTTGGTGAAAATCCGGAACTTCTACCAAATATTAATAGAGACCTTAAAATTACAACCTTACAGAATATTGGGAAAAAAATTACAGACCAGTTTAAGCGTTACTCTTTACAAATAAAACCTTATGATCTGAGGCATGCTTGGGCAGTTAGAACAATTTTTTATGATTTACCTGATACTGTGGCTGCCAGAATGATGGGACATTCGGTTAGTTTACATACTCAAACTTATCACCACTGGATTACAAAAAGAGATCAACAACAGGCAGTAAATAATGCACTTTTAAAAGTTAAAAGAGTTAAAAATATTTAAAGATTTATAATAATTAAATAAAATTACGGGGCATATGCAAGAAAAACCTTCATTTTCCAAGAAAATATTTAACCTCGATAATCAAGCAAATGAACTTGGAATGGGAGGTAAATTATCACCGGATAGTGATGAGAGCTCATATAAAAAAAGAATGCAGCAAAGAAAAGATATTCAAGCCGAAAGACTACAAATAAGAAAAACAAAAAAAGGATTATTGATTGTTTTTACAGGAAATGGCAAGGGCAAGACAACTGCATCTTTAGGTATGGCTTTAAGAACGATAGGGCATGGCTATAAAGTAGCAATAATTCAATTTATCAAAGGAGGCTGGACCACTGGAGAAGAAAAAGCACTTAAAAACTTGTCTTCAAACATATCTTGGCATTCATTAGGAGAGGGATTTACTTGGGAAACCCAAGACAGAGTAAGAGATGAAAAATTAGTTCAAGAGGCGTGGCAACTAGCCAAAAAATACATACAAAACGAATCTTATAGACTTATCATTCTTGATGAAATTAATATTGCGACAAAACTTGGTTATCTTGCACCCGAAGTAATAATCACTTTTTTAAAAAGCTTAAATAATAGAAAAAATCATATTGTTTTAACTGGAAGGGGGGCATCTGATACAATTATCAATTACGCTGATCTAGTTACAGAAATGAAACTAATAAGACATCCATTTAAAGAACAAGGTATAAAAGCACAAAAGTGTGTTGAATTTTAGTTGAAGTAAATTTTTATTTAAATTTTCTTTAGGCAGGTTTAGAAATGTTTAAAGACGCAAGCAAAATTAGAACAAAAAATAAATTTGGCACATTTACTTGCTAAGGTCTTAAAAGTACAATTATTGAATGACTTACAAAAGAGTTCTCTTAAAACTTAGTGGTGAAGCACTAATGGGTGAAAAACCTTACGGTATTGATCCTGCTATAGTTCAGTCAATTTCAGAGGATGTTTCAAAGGTAGTCGAAAATAATGTACAACTTGCAATAGTTGTTGGTGGCGGAAACATTTTTAGGGGGCTTAAAGGATCTGCAGACGGAATGGATCGCGCGACTGCTGATTATGTAGGGATGCTAGCAACAGTAATGAACGCAATTTCACTTCAAGATGGTCTTGAGAGAGTGGGAGTTGCAACCAGAGTGCAAACAGCAATCGAAATGCAGGAAATTGCCGAACCCTATATTAGAAGAAGAGCCATGAGGCACCTAGAAAAAGGTAGAGTTGTAGTTTTCGGAGGTGGATGCGGAAATCCATTTTTTACAACTGATACTACGGCAGCTTTGAGGGCGGCAGAGATAAACGCTGAAGTAGTTATGAAGGCTACTAAAGTTGATGGAGTATACGATCGTGATCCTAATCAATTTAAAGATGCAAAAAAATATTCCTCTCTCAGTTATCAACAAGTTCTTAGTGATGAAATTGCAGTTATGGACAGTACTGCGATTGCACTTTGCAAAGATAATAATATCCCAATTATGGTTTTTGATATATTCAAAAAAGGGAACATTTCTAAAGCTGTTGCTGGTGAGCCAATAGGCTCTTTAATTAGTTAAAGATCATTTAATTTTTTTAATTATGAAAGAAAAAGAAATTCAAGAAAATATGAATAAAAGTATTGAAGCCACACAAAGAAACTTTAATACAATTAGGACAGGTAGAGCTAATGCTTCCTTGTTAGACAGAGTAAGTGTTGAGTACTATGGAGCAGAAACACCAATCAAATCGCTTGCCACTATAAGCACTGTTGATTCGCAAACAATTTCAATACAACCTTTCGATATTTCATGTTTACAAGCGATAGAGAAATCTATTTCTATGAGTGATTTAGGTATAACTCCAAATAATGATGGGAAAGTTATAAGAATAAATGTTCCTCCTTTAACAGAAGAAAGAAGAAAAGAATTTTGTAAATTAGCCTCTAAATATGCAGAGGAAGGAAAAGTAGCTTTGAGAAACATCAGAAGAGATGCTGTTGAAAAAGAAAAAAAAGACGAAAAAGATGGCCTTATTTCTATTGACGAATCGAGAGATAATCAATCTGAAATTCAGAAAATTACTGATAAATATATTGCTTTAATTGGAACTAAATTGTCTGAAAAAGAGAAGGAAATTCTAAAAGTTTGATAAGATTTGATGTTGTAATAATTGGTGGAGGTTTATCAGGATCTTCCACCGCTCTTAACTTATCTAAGAAAGGATATTCAGTTTTAATTATTGAAAAGGAAAAATTCCAAGATTACAAACCTTGTGCAGGTGGAATGGCATCTTCAATGCAAAGATTCCTTCCTTTAAATATTGAAGATTGCATAGAATCAAAAATTAAGAATGTTGAATTCAGATGGAAGGCTGCAGATAATGTGACTGCTGATCTAACTGGTGAATCCCCATTTTGGATTATTAAAAGAGAGAAACTTGATCAATTATTACTTGATGAATCCTCGAGTAATGGAGTTCAGATAATAAGACCATTATTGATAGAAAAAATCATAAAAAAGAATGACGAATGGGAAATTACTTGTAAAAACAACATAAAATATAATTCAGAATTTCTTGTTATTGCAGATGGATCCCAATCTAAATGGGCAGGATATTTTAATTTAGGGCCAAGAAAACCGAAATTTGCGAACACAATCTCATTAAGATTGAAAGGGTTAGGTGAAATACCTAGAGATGCAGTTAGATTTGAGTTTGGATTTATAAAATATGGTTTTGCATGGGCATTCCCCCTAAAAGAAAGCTTAAACATTGGTTTAGGTACTTTTATAAATAATGGTCTCTTAGAAAATCAAGCTATAAATAAACAAGTGATCAAAAGCTTCGGTTTTGATTATTTTTCTGATAAAACAATTAGTAAGAAACTGAGAATATGGAATGGCTTCCACTCAATTAATGGTGACAAAGTTTTAGCGGTTGGAGATGCAGCATCTCTATGTGATCCATTTTTAGCTGAAGGAATTAGACCATCTTTAATTAGCAGTTTTTATGCTGCAGAATACATAGATCAGTGCCTATCAGGAAAAGTAGATGATTTAAATCCTTATACGAAAAAAATTAACAACATTTGGGGGAAATCAATGGCTTGGGGGAGGAGAATAGCACAAGTATTTTATAGATTTCCCAGAACTGGATATCAATTAGGTGTCAAAAGAAAAACAGCACCTAAACGTATTGCTCAAATATTATCAGGAGAAATGAGTTATGAAGATATTGCAAAAAGAGTCATAACAAGACTTTTAACAAAAAGTGGGACTTAATTCTTTTTCTATTCGAACTTAAATTTAGTTAGCAGAAATCAATTTATGATTTTTAATCTCTGAATATCTCTTTAGTAGCAGCTCTTCCAATTCTTCTATAGCCTTACTGAATCCAGTAATACCTTCACTAAGCTTTTCACTTGCCATTTGATCTTCTAACATACTTAATCTGAAATCTTTTTCTTCAAATTCGTAGTCAATAGAATTATTTATTTTGGTACTTACATCTAGTTTTCTAACTAACTCTCCTTTTTCTTTTTTAAGTTCCTCAAGAAATTTTGGTGCGATTGTTAAAAGATCGCAACCTGCTAATTCTTTTATTTCATCAAGATTTCTAAAACTCGCTCCCATTACTTCTGTCTTTAATCCCTTTTCTTTAAAGTACTTGTATATTTGTGTAACCGAAATAACACCAGGGTCTTCAGAACCAACAAAACTAGTTTTACCAGTTTTTGCTTTATGCCAATCCAATATACGGCCAACAAACGGAGAAATAAGAGTTATCTTTGCATTGGCACAAGTTACCGCTTGGCAGAAATTAAAAAGTAAAGTTAAGTTGCACTTAATACCCTCTTTTTCCAAAATTTCAGCTGCCTTAATTCCCTCCCAAGTTGCAGCAATCTTAATCAAAATTCTTTCCTTTTCAATTCCAAAATTTTTGTAAAGATTGATCAATTTTCTCGCTTTTTCTACTGTAGCTTCGGTATCGAAGCTCAGTCTTGCATCAACTTCTGTAGATACACGCCCTGAAATAATTTTCAATATTTCTTTCCCAAAAAATACTGAAACTTGGTCAACAGTTTCTTTGATTAATTCAATTTTGGAGAATCCTTGGGGCAAGGCATTTTCTGAACTTGCTAAAGCTTTATCAATTAATTTCACATAATCAGGGTTCTTAGCAGCAGCAAGTATTAGCGATGGGTTGGTGGTGGCGTCCCTTGGTTGAAATTTTTTTATCGAATCTAAATCTCCAGTATCAGCAACAACAACGGTCATTGAGGACAATTGTTCTAAAATTGATTTCATTTCTTGATAATCATATATATACATAAACTAGCTTTTATTCCTGATGAAATCATCAGATAATGAACTAAATATTTATAAAATTGAAAAATTTTAGGGTTTTTTAACAATCATTCCATGATCTTTAATCTTGGGAGGTATTTTCTCAATTACTATCAAACTCTCGATAATTTCTTTAGCAACTGGCACAGCAACAGTTGAACCATATGCATATGATTGAGAAGGCTCATCAACGACTACAAGGACAGCATATTTTGGATCATTAACTGGTAAGATTGAGACAAAACTACAAACTTTTTTGCTTGTATACGAACCATTTAAGGCTTTTTGAGAAGTGCCAGTTTTCCCAGCTATCCTATAACCCTCGATTTTCACTCCAGATCCACTACCTTTTTCAACTACGCTCTCCATCCATTCAAGAACAGTTTTAGAAACCTCTTGTGAAAAAAATTGTTTTTTTGGATTTTTGTTAAATTTTTCTTTGAAAGTTGAGGTTACATGAGGAGTCACTTCAAAACCCCCATTTGCTAGAGCCGCATGAAGTTGAACCAACTTAAGTGGCGAGATTGAGAATCCTTTACCAAAAGAAGTTACGGCAGGCTCAATTGATTGATTTACAAATAAATCTTTTCTCTTTAATTGGCCAGCAGTTGATTCAAATAAGTCAGTCTCTAAATTTTTATTTATACCTAAATTTTTTAGCCAATCCCAATAAATTGTGGGGTCTAAATTTTGCATTATTTTTACCATTCCAACATTACTTGAAACCTGCAAAACTTTTGGATAGTCAATGTATCCATTACCTTTTTTATCCCAATTAGAAAGTGTCCATCCTCCAACATTAATCTTTCCAACATCTTCAACTACTCCATCTTTCTGGATTACTTTTTCTTCTAAAGCTAAGGCAAGATTAATAGGTTTAAAAGTTGAACCAGGCTCAAATAAGTCTTGGGAATACCAACCCCTAAAGAGTTCAGAATCATACTGCCAAAATTTATTTGGATCATATGACGGGACTGTAACCAATGAGAGAATCCGACCATTATTAACATCCATAACTATGGCAAATCCCTTCCTTGCTTTCCATTTGCTTACTTGCTTTGATAATGCATTGAATGACGCTTTCTGTAATTTTGAATCTATAGTTAGCCCTAAACTTTTGTTATCAGAAATAAAATCACCTGGGGCTGAATTGTCCGGTAGAGGAGTTCCATCTCCTCCTCTTTTTATTAAATTACTTTTATTAAAAACTTTAATTTGATTATCCAAATAAAGCTCTAAACCTGCCGAAGCTATATTCTCATCATTAACAAAACCGACAAGATTAGAGTAAAGCTTCCCTTGTGGATAATATCTCTGGGAATATTTAAATAAATCAATTCCGCTTATTTGAAGGTTCTTAATCTTTTCAGCCTTTTCTTCGGAAATTTTATCCAAAAGCTTGATACCACTCATTTTACTCTTAAATTTACTCAATAGTATTTCACCATTTATATCCAAGATAGGTGACAATTTTTCTGTAACTTCTTCAATACTGCGAACTTTGTTAATTGAATCACCAGGAAAATTAAAATATTTTGGATGAGCCCATAATTTATAGAGCGGTTTGTCGTAAGCAACTAGTCTATTATTTCTATCAACAATTGCTCTCCTTTTTTTTAAGGCATTAGTTTTAGAAGACTGGATTAATCTAGCTTTCCTCTGCAAATCAGAGGCGTTAAAGACTTGCAATTTAACTAACCTACCAAACAAACAAAATATTAATAGTAAGCTAAAAATATAGAGAAATTTAAATCTTCTTTGAGCAAGGGGTATTAGACGAACAATTTTTTTGTATTTTTTCATCAATAGCCCCTTTGATATTTGCTATCCCTAAAACCTTCAACGAAAATACTTAAATTTTTCTTAAACAAACTTTCTTTGTTTTCTGGAAGTTTATCAAGATAGATTAAATCTTCAGGTTTAGTTTTTCTGTAAATATTGAGAGACTCAAGTTCACTAATATAAAATTCCTCAATTTTAGAAATATAATCAATGAGATTATTATTTATAGATCTTGTTTTAGATAAGTTTTTATATGTATTTGACCATTTTTTTTGACTATTAAAAGATAAGAAAAATAAGGTGAAAATTAATACCAAAAGAGAGATATTAATGGTGTCGAAAATTTGATGTATTAATTTGATATTAATTATGGATATTTTTTCAGAATTGTTTTTACTTTCATATGAAACTTTTTTTTTTAAATTAAGTTGATTCCCATAAGGTTTCATCTATGATTTAATTTTTAAATAAAATGAGTGTTATTAATTAAATAAACATCTTTTTATATGATTCGCAAGTAAAAAAATAAATTCTTTATATCCTCAATAAGAACAAATTCAAGAAAGTCAATCCATTCCATAAAGAATGCATGATGACTGAAGAAAACAAACTTCCTGAAGCAATTCTTGTAATTGCTAATCCAATACCTAGAACAAATAATGGCGGCATTTCTGCCAAACTTAAATGGGCTAATGCAAAGATAAAAGCTGAAACTATGATGCCCGAAATTACTCCAAAATCTCTTGAAAGAGTTGGTAGTAAAATACCGCGAAATACAATTTCCTCAAATAGAGGAGCTAAAAGAGTTGTTGTTACAAATAATAGAAAAAATGATAGCAAATTATTATTATTAAGAACAATTTCTAGTAAAGGGTTACTACCATTCTGATTATCGATCAGACTATTCATAATTAGAGAAATCAATAAAACAAAAGGAATAATTGTTAACCAACCTTTAATTCCCTGAATAATTGCATATTTTATTGGTGAGAAATTGAACTGTAAATAATCCTTTTTAAAAGTGAATTCACCATTCAAAGATTTAATTTGATAATAAATTATCCCTAATGGTGGAAGAGCCATAAAAAGATATCCAAAGAATATTTTTAAAGATTGCGACAATTCATTAGAAATATTTTTAGAAAAAAGTTCAACCAAGCTTATAGAAAACAAAGGTGATACTACTTCTCCTAAAACAACAAATCCACCTGCTATTAGTAAAACCATATCTATTAATTCTAAATCTAAGGATTTAATTTCTTGCCAACCAAACTTTTTCAAAGATATGGTGGTCCATAATATTTTTAACGCTAGTATAGAGCCAATAAGTATTGACAAAAGTGGTATGAATCTAATGGCTAATATTTTTAAAAACATTTTGCTAGAAAATGATTTTGTTATTAATGAACTATCGTCAAAATCAAATTTCCGACTTAAAAGGTGATATAAAAATCTATCATCTTTAAATAAATTAAATTTATTAGAGTTTGGTTTATATGAATTATTATTGGATTTTTTTTCTATCTCATCAATCAAAAAATTATAGTTCTTATTTTCAAAATTTTTGGATAGATTTTTATAAATTTTAGGATCATTTAATTCTGAAGAAATTACGAGAATTAATTTATTTCTCTCTGTTAGCTCTTCAAATGAGACCTCAGAGAGTGATTTATTTATTTGATCAACAGGATCATTTAAAATAAAAAACTTTTTAAGCTCTACAGGTATTGCTTGGACCGATAATTCAGCAATTTCTTGCTCTTTTTGACTTATATCAAATGAAACAGAAGGTCTATTTAAACTATCTCTTAAGCCTTGCTGCCATACAAAAAAAGTTATGACTATAGAAATAAAAGCTAAAGTGAGTTTTGACTTAGAAACATTTTTAAAGATCATAACTCATTATATTTTGAAAACTATACTTAGTTATCATTGAAGTTCCTTATGTATATGTATCTATTTTAATCACGCCATGAGATGATTAAATTATCTTAATTTTCAAATTTATATAATGACTATACGATTAGTGTTAGTAAGGCATGGACTAAGCAGTTTCAATGCAAAAGGATTGATTCAAGGAAGATCAGATGATTCAATACTAACTGATGAAGGATACGAACAAGCCCGAAAAGCAGGAAAAGCATTATCAAAAATAAACTTCGATAAAATCTATTCCTCCCCACTTGTGAGAGCGGCAGAGACTGCAAAAACAATTAAAAAGACCTTCAATAAAGAACAAAACATAGTATTTGATGATAATTTGCTAGAGGTCGATCTTAGTGAATGGTCTGGTCTAAAAATTGATGAAATAAAAAAGAAATATCCAGAAATTTACCCTATATGGAAAAACGATCCAGAAAATCTAATCTTAAAAAAAAATGACAAAAAGACTTATAAACCAATTCAAGAGTTATTTTCCCAAGCAACAAATTTTGTAGAAGATATTTTAAAAATTTATCTTGACAAAGATGATGTGAATATCCTAATTGTTGGACATAATGCGATTCTAAGATGTTTAATACTCTTATTATTAGGAAAGCCTAAGCAAGGTTTTAGGAAAATAAGATTAGAAAATGCTTCTCTCTCTATACTCAATATTTCAAAAAAAGATAACTCTTTTAAGACCCAAATTGAATGCTTAAATCAAACCTCCCATCTGAATAAAAATATTCCAAATCAAATTGGAGATTCAAGAATATTTCTTATAAGGCATGGTGAAACTAACTGGAACAAAGAAGGAAGATTCCAAGGCCAAATTGATATCCCTTTAAATGAGAACGGAAAAGATCAAGCTAGAAAGACTTTTGAATATTTGAGAAATATTTCTTTCAACAAGGCATTTTCAAGTTCCATGAATAGGCCTTATGAGACTGCACAAATTATCCTTCAAAATAGCAAAGATTTAAAAATAAAAAGAATAGATTCACTTGTAGAAATTAGTCATGGATTATGGGAAGGCAAACTGGAAGTAGAAATCAGAGAAAAGTGGCCTGTTTTACTAAAAAATTGGCATGATAAACCTGAAAAAGTAATAATGCCCGAAGGTGAATCTATTAAAGATGTATCAGAGAGGTCTGTAGAAGCTTTTAATAAAATTTGCTTTTCTCAAAAGGATAATGATCTGAGCCTTCTGGTTGCTCATGATGCAGTCAATAAAACTCTAATTTGCAACATTCTTGGTATTAGTTATTCAAATATTTGGATGATAAAACAAGGTAATGGTGGCATAACTATAGTTGACCTTTTTAATGATCCCAACAAGCCGCCTGTTATTAGCGCTCTAAACATTACAACCCACCTAGGAGGAATAATTGATTCAACTGCCTCAGGAGCACTTTAGATTAAAACCCTTTTTAAAATTTTATTCGATGAAGTCAGAGGAAGGGAAAAGAGTTTATTTATTGAAAAAGCCAACTTGACTAATAGGCCAAAATCTAAAATATGCTTTACCAATTATCTCCTTTTTATGAAGAAATTTACTTCCAGGCCAATATCTACCATCCCAGCTATTTGACCTGTTGTCACCTAAAACTAAAAAATGATCTTTAGGAACTTTTATATTTTCAAATTCACCACATTTATTAAAGACCGATAATGAGCACTTATAAGAGACGTAAGGTTCAGGAATTAATTTATTATTTATTATTAATTCACCCTTCGTGTTTACACTGACAATTTCACCTGGAAGTGCCACCACTCTTTTAATATAGGCATCGCAAGCTTGATCCCTCAAACCAGGAATAAACGAAATTGGAGGAAAACTCATCAAAAAACAATATCTTTTTTTTGGCAGAGGCTTAGATCTTAATGAAATTAATTTTTCGTCAAAGGAGTAAGGTGAGTTAAAAACGACAATATCTCCTCTTTTTGGCAGAGAGTTTCTTAGCGAAAATTTTTCAATAATTAGCCTATCGTTTATTTGTAATTCTGGGAGCATTGACCCAGAAGGGATATAACGTGGTTCTGCTAAAAAAGATCTACAAGAAGAAAGAAAAAAAGTTAAAAGAACTAATAGACCCCATTCTTTCAAAAAACTTTTAAAAAAGGCAGGCATGAAATTAATAAAGTTTTAATTTTTTAACTTTATATAAATTGTTTTGCATATTCAATTTCGTTAAACCCTAATATTACTTTTTCCTCTTCATAAATCAAAAATGGTCTTTTTATTAATTTGCCATCACTTAAAAGAAGATGAATAATTTCTTCCCTCGATAAACCGTAAATATCAAGATTAAGCGTTTTAAAGGCTTGACCTCTTGTGTTAAAAATCCTTTTCTTATCATCAGAGTATTGTTCTAAGGCGAGATTTAAATAATTAACAAGTGGTGGTTCTTTTACAATATCAATTAGTTTAAATTCGAAATCTCGTCTTTCAAGCCACTTTGCAGCTTTTCGGCAAGTAGAGCATTTTAAATAACTATATAGAATTATTTTTTTCAATTTGATTTGCTAATCTTTGATTTCTTAAGTACTTTAAAGTTTTTCTTTTTTAGGGGTATACAACTTTTCAATAAATTTTCCACCACATCAAAATCTCTCCAACCATCAATTTGGACTGTTCTTCCATCAAGTCCTTTACTTGTCCTAAAGAATTCAGCAACATCCTCAAGCTGATTAGGAGCAATTTGATTAATACTCACTATATTAGCCTGTCTAGGATTAGCCATGGGCACACACAAAAGTTTTCCATCATATGCACCACAATCATGCATATCCAAAACTCCAATAGGTCTAGCTTTTATTAAACAACCAGCAAAAGTAGGCTCATCCATTATCACCATTGCATCAAGAGGAGCCCCATCATCAGCGAGGGTATTTGGGATAAAACCATAATCAAAAGGGTACCTCACTGAGGAATGCAATACTCTGTCTAAGGCCATTATTCCTGCATCAGAGCAATATTCATATTTATTCCTACTCCCTGCAGGTATTTCAACAACAATATTTACTATTCCCTTCATTGGAGATGGAGGTATTGAACTAAGGTCCATCTTTTTTAAAATCGTGATTATGAATTATCTCGTTTCCTTGAGATAAAGGTCTTCCAATCAAAATGCTTATCGAAGGTAAAAAAATTGTCAAAATGGCAAAAATAATACCTAGAGATGTTATTGATAAACTCCTTATACTTAAGGGGTCATCATCATCTCTTTCAAAATCACTTCGAGCAGAACCATAAGAAGATTCTTCGCTTGATTTACTTTGAATAAACTGCTTTGATTTCGTGTAACTCAAGAACTCTTAATTGGTAAAGATTAAGGAGATAATTAAACATCATTATCCTACATTCAAAATGTCAATAAATCAAAACATTGACTAGTAACTTTTTAATTACTCTTTTTCAAGCAAAGACTTAATAGATTTCAGTTCGTCTAATATTTGCACCAGTATATTTTGAGCAGCGGAGGAAGGTGTATTAAAGACCTCTACAGTAACTTCCTTAATTCTTAAAATATCTTTTGCAAATCTTGCAACTTCATTAGGATGGAATTTTAAAGGATCTTTTTGATCAGTTCTAAATTCGGGATTTAATTTTCTTGGATTAAAGCTAGGGTTTAGATTTCTTAAATCTGTATTTGTATACCTATAGACAGAGGCTCTTGATCTGTTTAAGAATTTTTGAACTTCATCAATACCTACTAATTCCTCTTCGCTAGAAATATTAGAGTCTATATTTTCCATAAACTTAAGAAAATGTTTTAGTAATAATGAACTTTTAAAAGAGTTTGAAATTCATTACTGAAAAAGTTAGCAGAAACAATATTTTTAGACTAGCCGCGTTGAGGGACTCAAGACACTTTAAATTATTTTTTCATCTTAATTGATAAAATTAAACAATATTAACGATTTTTTTTGTATGCGCGTGACAACCTCATTTCCTCTGGGGACACTTCGTGACACACCTTCTGAAGCTGAGATTATTTCACATCAATTACTTTTAAAAGCTGGATATATTCGCAGAGTTAACAGCGGTATTTATGCATACATGCCATTAATGCTTAGAGTAATTGAAAAAATATCCGCAATAATAGATATAGAACTTAGTAGTATTGGTTGTACAAAATTATTATTACCCCAACTTCATCCTGCAGATTTATGGAGAAAAAGTGAAAGGTGGGAAGGATATACTGCAGGGGAAGGAATAATGTTTAATCTAAAAGATAGACAAGGTAAAGAATTTGGTTTAGCTCCAACTCACGAAGAGGTGATCACAAGTATTGCATCAGAGACCATCAACTCCTATAAGCAATTACCTCAATGTTTTTATCAAATTCAGACAAAATTTAGAGATGAAATAAGGCCAAGGTTTGGATTGATGAGAAGTAGGGAATTTATAATGAAAGATGGTTATTCTTTTCATTCTTCAGAAAACAATCTGGCTTCTTTCTATGAAAAGGTGGGCAATGCTTATGAAAATATTTTTAAATCTTGTGGACTGCAGACCGTAGGTGTCGAAGCTGATAGTGGAGCAATTGGCGGTGCTTCCTCTAAAGAATTTATGGTCACTGCTGATGCTGGGGAAGATTCCATTTTGTTTACTCAAAGTGGTTCTTATGCCGCAAATATTGAAAAAGCTGTTTCTCTACCCTCTCAACCTATTCCACTAGAAGATAATATTTCAGATTGGTTGGAGACACCTAAACAAAAAACAATCCTAGAAGTTTGCGAAAATAATAATTTAGACCCTAGTCAGCTTATCAAAGTAGTAATATTCCTTGCACAGTTTGAGGGTGAATTTGAAGTCCCAATTCTTGCATGCATAAGAGGCGATCAACACATTAATGAAGTAAAGCTTTTTAACTTAATCAATAAACTTCATAATTTTAATCTTCTTAATCTTAAAAAGATTGAAGACAAAAATACTATCGAAAAAAACTTAGTTGATTTTCCCTTAGGTTTTATTGGGCCAGATTTAGATAATAAAACTATTAAAGCTAGTTCTAATTGGGATAAAAAATGGACTAGAATAATCGATCATTCTGCGAATGACATTTCAAAGTTTATAAGTGGTGGGAATAAAGTTAATTTTCATAAAGTTTTTCAAGAATTTTCTTTTGCTTCGAAAGAATATCTAATTGGGGATATAAGGAATGCCAAAAAAGGAGATAAGATAAGTATTGATAATGATGAAGAACTCAAAGAAAAAAAAGGTATCGAGATTGGACATATTTTCCAACTAGGTCAGAAATATAGTGAAAAATTAAATGCAAAGTTCTCTGATAAGGATGGTAAGTTAAAAAATTTATGGATGGGTTGTTATGGAATAGGAGTAACAAGAATAGCTCAAGCTGCTATCGAACAGAATCATGATCAAAAAGGAATTTGTTGGCCTATCCAGATTTCTCCCTTTGAAGTTATTATTATTCCAACAAACCTAAAAGATCCTATTCAAAGTGATCTTACTGAGCAAATCTATAACAACTTTTTAATTAATAAAATTGATGTCCTTCTTGATGATAGAAACGATAGAGCTGGAGTGAAATTTAAAGATGCAGAATTAATTGGTATACCTTTTCAGATAATTATTGGCAGAGATTCTATTAATAAAGAAGTAGAACTTTTATGCAGAACAAATAATACTAAACTTAAAATTAGTGTTGATAAATTGTTGGAAACATTTATTTCCGAATCTGAAATAATGTACAATAAAAAATCTTAAGGCTTATTTTTTTTGGGAGCTAAGTTATGTTATTGAAATGGACATCAAAATTATTTTTTAGGAATCTTACCAAAGCTATATCTTTTGCAATATCCTTAATTGTTGTTTTTACACTATTTAGTTCCTCTTCCATAGCTGCAAAAACCTCTATGACAGGAGACTATACAAAAGATACAATTTCAGTTGTTAAAACATTACAAACAGCTGTTGATACACCAAAAGATTCTCCAAATAAAGATGAAGTAAGAAGTGAGGCTCTTACACTCATAACTGACTATATTTCCAGATATAGAAATAGAGGAATGGTGAATAAAACTCAATCATTTACCACAATGCAAACAGCATTAAATGCTATGGCAGGTCATTACAAAAACTTTGCAAGTAGACCTTTACCAGATAAACTTAAGGAGCGTTTAACTAAAGAATTTTCTCTTGCTGAAAAAATGGTTCTTAGAGAAAGTTGATACAATTCATTTACTTTTTAAAAGTTAACCAAGATTTTTGAATATATTAAATATTCGCACAAAAATAATGCTCTTCTAAAATTGGCCAATGTTGTTGTAATCGGAGCCCAATGGGGTGACGAAGGAAAAGGTAAAATAACGGATTTACTTAGTCGTTCGGCAGATGTTGTCGTTCGCTACCAAGGGGGAGTAAATGCAGGTCATACCATAGTCGTTGATGATAAAGTCTTAAAATTACATTTAATTCCCTCAGGGATACTTTATAAAAATACTTCTTGTCTAATTGGGTCGGGAACTGTTGTAGATCCAAAAATCTTGCTTAAAGAAATTGACATGTTAATTGATAATGGAATTGATATCTCAGGATTAAAAATTTCATCAACATCACATGTAACAATGCCCTACCACCGAATATTAGATGAAGCGATGGAGGCTGATAGAGGTTCAAACAAAATAGGTACAACAGGTCGTGGGATTGGCCCAACTTACGCGGATAAGTCACAAAGAAATGGCATTAGGATAAGAGACTTGCTCAGTAAGGAAAGGCTAAAGGATGTGATCGAAATTCCATTAAGAGAAAAAAACGGTCTACTAGAAAAAATCTATGGCATCAAACCACTTAAATTAGAAGATATTGTTGAAGAATATCTTGACTATGGGGAAAGATTATCAAAGCATGTTGTTGACTGTACGAGGACTATCCATGCAGCTTCAAAAGACAAGAAGAATATTCTTTTCGAAGGTGCTCAAGGGACTTTACTTGACTTAGATCATGGGACTTATCCTTTTGTTACCTCATCAAACCCTATATCAGGAGGTGCATGCATTGGGGCTGGAGTAGGTCCCACTTTAATTGATAGAGTCATAGGTGTCGCAAAAGCATATACCACAAGAGTAGGTGAAGGGCCATTCCCAACAGAATTGCAAGGGAGTATTAATGATCAACTCTGTGATAGAGGCAGCGAATTTGGAACCACTACTGGGAGAAGGAGAAGATGTGGTTGGTTTGATGGGGTTATTGGTAAATATGCTGTATCTGTAAATGGTCTTGATTGTTTAGCCGTTACGAAACTAGATGTGTTAGATGAATTAGATGAGATTCAAGTTTGCATTGCATATGATCTCGATGGAAAAGAAATAGACTACTTTCCTACAAATTCAGATGACTTAAAAAAATGTAAGCCAATTTTCAGAAAATTAAAAGGTTGGCAATGCTCAACTGCAGATTGCAGAAAACTTTCTGATCTCCCACAGAATGCTATGAATTATCTAAGATTTTTAGCTGAATTAATGGAGGTTCCAATTGCCATTGTCTCGTTGGGGGCAAATAGAGATCAAACTATAGTAATTGAAGACCCAATTCATGGTCCTAAAAGAGCACTTTTAAGGTAATTTAGGCCTAATTAATGAAGGAATCTTTTAGACATGTTGAACAGAATAAAACGGTTGATCTCATTGGTTTAGGGAACGCAATAGTAGATATTATTGTAAATATTGAAGATGAGTTTCTTGAGATAAATAATCTTGATAAAGGTTCAATGAATCTAATTAATTCTGATGAATCTCAGAGATTGTTAGAAAATTGCAAGGTGATCAAACAAATATCAGGGGGATCCTCAGCAAATACGGTTGTTTGTTTAGCAGAATTAGATAATCATGTTCAGTTTATTGGAAGGGTGAAAAATGACCAATTTGGAAATTTTTTTTCTGATGATATTAAACAGAGTAAAACTATATTTAATACTCCACCAACTATTGAAGGTGCTTCAACAGCTCATTCAATTATTTTGATTACACCTGATGCAGAAAGAACCATGTGCACTTACCTAGGAGCATCTATAGAGTTTGAACCAGAAGACATTGACTTTACTGTAATTAAGGAAAGTAAATACTTATATTTAGAAGGGTATTTATGGGACAGCGAATTAGCTAAAAAAGCTTTTATTAAAGCCGCCCAAATTGCAAAACAATCTAATACAAAAATAATCCTTTCATTGTCTGATTCATTTTGTGTAGATAGACATCGTGATAGTTTCTTGAAATTAATTGATGAATATGTAGATATTGTTTTTTGTAATGAATCCGAGGTTTTAAGTTTATTTAAAAATGATAAATTAGCAAGTTGCCAAGAGAACCTATCTTCCTTATGTGAATTAGTCATATTAACTCTTGGATGCAATGGTTCTCTCATAGTTAACAAAAATAATATTGAAATAATTGAGTCAATAACGAAAGGCAAAATTATTGATACTACAGGAGCGGGAGATATCTATGCGGGAGCATTTATCCATGGATTAATAAACAATTTTTCCCTCAAGAAATGCGGAGAGATAGCTTCAATTTGTGCAGGACAAATAATTACGCAATTAGGATCTAGATCAGATATTGATCTTAAAGAGTTAATAAGAAAAATTTAATCAAATAGTCTTGTTGATCCAATTATAGTATTTCATCTCAGCATGATATTTTTTGGAAATAATTTGAGGGACATCATATGTGGAATTTTTATTTAAGAATTCAATTAAAAAATCTTTAAATTCTAGTTTACTTTTTATTGTGATTTCAAACTCTTTAGTTTCTTCAATATCATTATTCCACTTATAAATTGAAAAAATTTGCTTTATCGAAACACAAGCTGCAAGCTTATTTTGTATTAGTAATTTAGCCATTTGCAAAGCATTCGATTTACTTGATTCAGTTGTGACCATAACTAATACTTCCATAATGAATTAAATACCAATATTTTTAATAATGTGATTTATCAAATTGTGGTACTGATTAAAAGAGTACGAATAATCATTTTTAACTTTCGGCCTTTTAACCAAAAATAACTTCATTTTACTTCCAGAAACTATACTCTCCCAATTTTTCTGAGAATAACTTCCAGATTCTCTGCATAGAATATAATCTATCTTCCAAAAATCGCAAAGTTTTTTTTCTAAAATAATTTTATTATTTTTACTCGGTTCAAGTATCGCTATGTTTGAATTTTTAATGCATGATCCAAAAGCTTTAGTTATACTCTCATATGTTGGTAGCACTCTTGTAAATACATTTGCTTTACAATTTATATAATAATTAGCTGTATGGTTAAGGAATCTCGATCCTATTGCCAGAAGAATATTCTTATTTTCTAGATCAACATTATTTATATCCTTTAAATCATCAATATAAAAAAAATTATTAGTGTAATTAATTAAAGATTTCCTCTCAAATAGTAAGAGAGGCATATTAATCTCTTTACATGCATTATTAAGATTTTTAGAAATTATCACGGCAAACGGATGAGTAGCATCGACAACACATGTGATTTTATTTTTATTTATGAAATTAATTATTTGATCTTTGTTATTTAATTTACCTGTAATGATATGTAACTTTGGATTTTCAATATAAGCTTGCCCTGCTTTATAAGTTAAAACACTTGCAAAAACTGAATAATTAAGTTCAAGAAGTCTATTGGCTATAATAGGTCCATCCGAAGTTCCTGATAGGATCCAAACATTTTTATAGCAATTTTCTTGATTCTGCATCAGTATGTCTTTAATTAAATAGTAAGTAATGAATCATTGTTTAATTCAGGCGATCATTAATAGTGCTCCCCAAATGAGGTATACAAAAGAAAACCAAACTCCAATTGCAGAAATGATTGTTAATTTTAAAGGATTACGTAGTGAAGATCCAACCAGAGATCTTAAGATCATAGGATGGGGAAATATTGCCCAAGAAATGGTAGATGAACTGAAGGAGGGGCAAAATATTGTTATTGAGGGACGTCTAAAGATGAATTCTGTCACTAGAAAAGACGGAACGAAAGAAAAGCAACCAGAACTAACAGCTTCAAAGATTCATCAAATATCGCCAGTTGACGTTGACAAGTCTGATCAAAAAGAAAATAATGAGTCATTTAAAAATAAAGAAAACACCAAAAATTCCAGTTGGGATAGTTCACCCCTAGTACCAGAAGTTGACGAAATACCTTTTTAAATCAAGTATCAACATTATTTTCTTGAACACTTATAATAAATTTGCTTATTTTTCTTTCAAGCGCGGCAAGTTCGCTTCTGATTTCTGGCCATTTACCCTTATCAAGATTTTCTAAAAGCCATGCTCTATCTTGATCAAGTTTAAAAATTAAATCTCCTTGATTTGCAGTATTAGGATCTTGCATAATACTTGTTAACCTATTTAAACCATTCTACTAAATCAAAATGAAGAAATACTTGTCACCTGGAAACTTAATTGTAACAGCTGGGGGTATGTTAGCTTTTGTTGGAATGACTGCTTATTTTACAGACTCAGTGAATTTAAGTGTACCTACATTTTTTTATGGAGTACCTATTTTTCTAATAGGATTAGGTTTAAAGACTTCTGAAATACCTCCCGTAGAGTTGTTTGACAAGACAAATTTTGCGACAAATAAATTCAATAGACCAAAAGAACTAACAGCACTAGTTAAAGACGTTACAAGATGGAGGTATGGAATAAAAGCTCATCTTGAATCTTCATTAGAATCTTTAAATTTGTGGGACGAGGATAATCCCCCTCAACTAAAAGAAATAGAAGAAATTACAAAGGAAGAAAAAAATGGTCTCAGAATGCGTTTCGAATTAAACGCTGTACCTCTAGAAAAATGGATTGAAAAACAAGAAAGATTAAATAGGTTTTTTGTCAAAGGTCTTGAATCAGAATTGATTATCGACGATAATAAAAAAGAATTTGATTTTATTCTCTTTTATTGACTATAAGGATATATTTGTAAAAAAACTAACTTCTCAATTCAATCAAGTTTTAACGATTTTTAATAATGAATGATTCTCAAAGAGTATCAATATTAAGCGAAGCACTTCCATATATACAAAGTTTCTCAGGCAGAAAAATTGTTATCAAGTATGGTGGTTCTGTAATGGAAAAAGATGATTTAAAAGATGCTTTTTTTAGAGACATAGCACTTTTATCAACCGTGGGGGTTTGTCCGATAGTAATTCATGGAGGTGGGCCCGAGATTAATAATTGGTTAAAGAAATTAGAAATATCTCCTAAATTTGAAAATGGATTAAGAATTACTGATCAAAAAACAATGGAAATTGTTGAGATGGTTCTTATGGGTAGAGTTAACAAACAAATTGTAAAAGGCATCAATAAAACTGGATCCTTAGCTGTTGGAATATCAGGTCTTGATGGAAACTTAATTCAATCTAGAGAACTAGGAGATGGAAGCCACGGGTTAGTTGGAGAGGTCACAAAAATCAATCCTGAAGTATTAGATCCCCTTATTTCCAAAGGATATATACCTATTATTTCTAGTATTGGATCAACAGTAGGGGGTATTTCCCATAACATTAATGCAGATTTTGTTGCTGGAGAAATTGCTGCTGCAATAAATGCAGAAAAACTTATTCTTCTTACTGATACTCAAGGGATTTTAAAAGAAAAAGATAACAACAATAGTCTTGTTGAAAAAACGAATCTCAAAGAGGCAAGGGATTTGATTGATAAAAAAATTGTGACTGAAGGTATGATCCCAAAGACAGAATGCTGCATAAGAGCTTTAGCTCAAGGAGTCAAAGCTGCCCATATAATAGACGGAAGAGTAGAACATTCATTACTTCTTGAGATTTTTACAAATTCTGGAATAGGTACAATGATAGTCGCCTAACCTATGAAAAGTTATGAGCAAGTTTTAGAAACAGTAGAACTTGCTTTAGCTAAAGGTGAATATCATTATTGTATTAAATTTCTTTCGCCATTAATCGAATCATTTCCTTCATCAAGTAAAGAGGGAGTTAATTTAAGAACAATATTAATTACTGCTTTTTGTGGTATTAATAAAAGGGAAGAGGCTAAAAGGTTTTGTAAAGAACTTCTAAAATCTTACGATAATAAGACAAGAGAAAATGCAAAATATTTGATGGAAATTATAGACTCTCCTGAAATTAAAAAGCCAGAAAATTGGAACGTACAGTTTGAAAGCGATATATCACAAAATAAAAAATCTCTTAACTCAATGCGTAAAAAAAGAGAAGTATTGGAGAAAAAGAAATTTATTAATGTAACTGAGACTCCAACTGGTGAAACAAAGCCCTTTCAAAGAGGCTTTTCACTGATCATCTTTTTAATACTATTATTATTAATTCCACTTTTAAGTGGCTGCGTTAAAGTTGAAGATACCCTTGATCTTAGTGAACTTGATTCAATAACCAACAATTTAGTGGTAGAAAGTAAATACATAAATAAATTTCCTTGGCAATTAAAATTTGAAGAGAAGATGAAAGATATTTTTCCTAATGCAGAAATTGAACAAGACGAATCAATCTTTTCTTTGAAACATAAAAATCTCAATCTAGAAGATACAAAGCAAGTTCTTAAAATCACCCAAAATACCGCTGGAGAGTTAGCGGGAGGATCAACGAATATAGAAATTAATACTACTCAAAAAAACTTCATTTTTTTTAAAAAATACTTTTACAGGTTAGATTTGGATCTAAATGCTATTCAAGATGTCGATAATTTAGAACTCATTTTCAAAATTATTCACCCTAATAAAGCTACCCTTACTGATAAAAATAATTCAAATTTAGAAATCACAAAAAATCTAATAATTTGGAATTTAAATCAGGGGCAAATAAATAGTCTTGAATTTTCTTTCTGGAGCCTCAACAAACTTTTAATTGGGATATCTATCATTACACTAATTTTAGTATTAGCTTATTTATTAAGATTCTATAGATTTAAATTAGGTACAGATTTACCTCAACTACCAGCAAAGTAATTACAACTCTGCTGGATTAACATCAATTGTTAAAAAAACATTTTTTGGAATAAGTTTCCATAATATTGATCTATCAGGTAAGGGTATATTTGTTCCTTCAGGACCATGTATTAATATCTGCCATCTAAATTTTTTACCGACTTTAGCAATTAAACTAGGAGCAGGACCAATTACTTTCCAGTTCTTTTTCTCACAAAAATTGAGAAGATATTTTGCTAATTTTATTGCAATTGATTCAGTTAATTCATAATTTTCACCGGATAATTTAAGAAGGCAAATCATGCAAAATGGAAATAATTTAGCATCTTTTCTCAATCTCGAGTTTTCAATTAAGAATCTTTCATAATCTCTTTTCTGAAGATACGAAATTACCGGGTGGTTAGGTTTATATGTTTGAAAAATTACCTTTCCTTTTTTTTGAGCCCTGCCTGCCCTTCCAGCTAATTGCAAAAACAATTGTAATGATTTTTCTTCTGCCGAAATATCTGGACGATGAAGCAACCCATCTGCTGCAATAACTACTGAAAGAGTAATATTGGGGACGTCAATCCCTTTTGCCAACATTTGAGTTCCCACAAGAATATCAGCATCACCTTTAGAAAACTTTGAAAGAATATCTCTATGACCATTTTTTCCTGAGGTTGTATCTCTATCAAAGCGAAGTACTCTTAAGTCAGGAAATTCTTCATTTAAAAACTCTATTACCCTTTGTGTGCCAATTCCAAAAGGTTTAAAGGCTGTTGAATTACAATCTGGGCAACGATTGATCAATCTCGATTTATGATCACACCAATGACAGCTTAACCATTTTCTACCTTGTGAACCGAGATGCACTGATAAAGGAACATCACAGTTGGGGCAATTTATTAAATATCCACAATTTCTGCAGCTTAAAAACCCACTGTGTCCCCTCCTAGGGATCAAAATTATTGCCTGCTCTTTTTTTAAGCGTAGTTGAGGGAGCAATTGTAATAATTCATTGGAAAAAATTTTTATATTTCCATTCTTGAACTCGTCCCGCATATCAATAATTCTTATTTCAGGAATCTCATTACTGGATATCCTCTGAATCATTCTTACCAATTTAAAATTCTTTTCAAAAATACACTTTTTCCATGTCTTCATTGATGGCGTTGCGCTCCCAAAAATTAACTTTGCAGAATTCCTTTTTACTATTTCAATAGCTATCTCTCTTGCGTCATAACAAGGCATAGGACTATCTTGTTTATAAGAAACATCATGTTCTTCATCCATTATTATTAATCCTAGATTTTTCATTGGAAGAAAAACCGCGGACCTTGTTCCTATTACAATTAAAGGCTCATTAGCATTAATAATTTTCTTCCAAACTTGAGTTCTATGATTTGGAGAACAATTACTATGATATTCGTAAACTTTATTATTAAATCGCCGACTAAACCTATCAATAAGTTGAGGAATTAGACCAATTTCTGGGGTTAGTATCAAACAACTTTTTTTCTTAAGAAATTGATCTTCAGCAATTCTCATATAAACTTCTGTTTTACCTGAACCTGTCTCGCCCCATAGAAGTAAAGCCTCTCCTGGTTTCATTGTTTGAAATTCTTGAAATACAATTTTTTGCTCATTGGTAAGATTTGGTTTTTTCGTTGCGATACGATCATTTAATAAGGAATTTAATTTACTATTAATATTCTTTTTTCTTTTAGATTTAACAAGGTAATTTTTACTGACCATTGATTTAATTAGAGTGTAATTAAAACCAGACTTTATTAATTCACTTTGCCAATTACCTTTTTCAGACAAAGTATGCATTAAAAAAAATTCTTTTTTGGTTAATCCATTTTTCTTAGTATCAAATTCTTTTTTAGTTTCAATCCATATATGTTCTTTTAAATCTTTAGAAAAATTATTATATTTACCAATCCAGCCAGGAGGAAATGCAGTTTTAAGCATTTTTAAATTACTAACCATATAAAAAGACGCTAGGGACTCTATCAATTCTCTCCAAGAGTCATCAATTATTTTTTTCTGCAAAATATTTTCAACAAACAAATATCTTATGCTTTTTCCTCCAGTAATATTTGCTTCATCATTATTGATTTTCGAAAAGTTTTTTTTGGAGATCACCAACCCATTCAATAATCTCCCTCTTAGTCTCACACTTACAATATCTCCAACTTCTGCCCCAAGATTATGTCCATCCAAATAGTAAAAGCTTTCATTACTACTACCTACATCAAGCAAAATTTCCAATTTGCAGGAGATATTTAATAACTGATTACTTGCCGGCTTCAAAACTTTTTCTTAGTATTGGATTGTTGAACATTCCACAAAGTGTTTTTTGCACATTGTAAGTATCCTGCTCTTAAGGGAGACATGAAGCTTTGATCATTGACTGAAAATTCAAAAAATGATCTGCCTGTCTGAGAAATCCCAAGACTTTTTACTTTAGGTAATCTATAGCACTATTTAAATTTTTCAACAGTTTAAAAGAACTTTTTTATTCAATTTCTTGAAAAAGTTCTTTTACAAATTAACGGGGAAATTTACTACTAAATGTACAAATTAGCCCTAAATAAAATTTAATCTAGTTAAATTCACCGTAGAAAGGAGTCAATCATGTGTCCAGTAGCAGCAGAATCAAAAAATTCCAAGCCCAGCTCAAAAAAAAAGATCAATAAAAAAATAAATACAAACTTAGGAACAGTAGTTGAAGAAGATATTAATAAAAATGGTCAAAGTTTAGAGACATCTTCTGAATTAAAAGATGGCAGTATTGAAAATAATAATGAATTTAGTGATTCTGAAGAAGAAGATAAAGGGCTTGGGAATATAAAGCTGGGGCCAAAAGGTATCTACACTGAAGATTCAATAAGAGTTTATCTTCAAGAAATTGGAAGAATTAGACTTTTAAGACCAGATGAAGAAATTGAACTTGCAAGAAAAATTGCTGACTTACTTCAATTAGAAGAACTTGCAACTCAATATGAATCAGAAAAAGGGCATTTCCCATCAGTTAGAGAATGGGCTGAGTTAATAGATATGCCACTTCCCAAATTCAGAAGAAGACTTCTTTTAGGGAGGAGAGCCAAAGAAAAAATGGTTCAATCAAATTTAAGATTAGTTGTTTCCATTGCTAAAAAATATATGAATAGAGGTTTATCATTTCAAGATTTAATCCAAGAAGGAAGTTTGGGTCTCATAAGGGCTGCGGAAAAATTTGACCATGAAAAAGGCTATAAGTTCTCTACATATGCAACTTGGTGGATTCGCCAAGCCATTACAAGAGCGATTGCGGATCAAAGTAGAACTATTAGACTACCAGTTCACTTATACGAGACAATATCCAGAATTAAAAAAACCACAAAAGTTCTTAGCCAAGAATTTGGCAGGAAACCTAGTGAAGAAGAAATCGCTGAGAGTATGGAAATGACAATTGAAAAATTAAGATTTATAGCTAAAAGTGCGCAACTTCCTATTTCTTTAGAAACTCCAATAGGTAAAGAAGAGGACTCAAGACTCGGGGACTTTATAGAGGCTGACATAGAAAATCCTGAGCAAGATGTTTCTAAAACTTTATTAAGAGAAGATTTAGAAGGAGTACTAGCCACTCTAAGTCCAAGAGAAAGAGATGTTCTCAGATTGAGATATGGAATTGATGATGGAAGAATGAAAACTCTCGAAGAAATTGGCCAAATTTTTGATGTAACGAGAGAAAGAATTAGACAAATAGAGGCAAAAGCTCTAAGAAAACTGAGACATCCAAATCGAAATGGGGTTTTAAAAGAATATATAAAATAAAAAAAGTTAAGTATAGTCTTCAGCTTTATAAACTTGCAAAAGAATAGCTTAAAATAGATTCGACTTTATTTTAATTTAACTCAAAATAATATTTAATGACTAATTTTAAGCTGAAAATAGCTAGTAGAAGAAGTAAACTAGCAATGGTTCAAACTTTATGGGTTAAAGATCAACTAGAAAGGAATATTACCAATTTAGAGGTATCCATAGAAGCTATGGCAACTCAAGGTGACAAAATTCTTGATGTAGCCTTAGCAAAAATAGGAGATAAAGGATTATTTACAAAAGAACTTGAAGCGCAAATGCTCTTAGGCCATGCAGATATAGCAGTACATTCTCTAAAAGATTTACCAACTAATTTGCCTAATGGCCTTAAATTAGGATGCATTACAAAAAGGGAAGATCCTGCAGATGCTTTAGTAGTAAGCAAAAAAAATGACTGTTTTAAATTAGAAACATTACCTAAAGGTTCAATTGTGGGAACAAGCTCTCTGAGGAGACTTGCGCAATTAAGAAATAAGTACCCTCATCTCGTTTTCAAAGATATCAGGGGAAATGTTATTACAAGAATAGAAAAATTAGATGCTGGAGAATTTGATTGTATAATTCTTGCGGCAGCTGGTTTAAAGAGATTAGGCTTTGAATCAAGAATTCACCAGATTATACCAAGTGAAATTTCCCTTCATGCCGTCGGCCAAGGGGCTCTAGGCATTGAATGTAAATCTGATGATAAAAAAGTTTTAGAAATTATAAATGTCTTAGAAGATAAACCCACTAGTCAAAGATGTCTGGCAGAAAGGGCTTTTTTAAGAGAGCTTGAAGGTGGATGTCAAGTCCCAATAGGTGTTAATAGTAATATTGATAATGGACAACTTTACCTTACTGGTATGGTAGCCTCACTTGATGGAGATAGGCTTATTAAAGATCAAGTTATTGGCAATATTAATGATCCTGAACTGGTAGGCATAGAACTAGCAAAAAAACTAAAGCTCCAAGGTGCCGACGAAATACTCCGCGCAATATTTGAAGAATTTAGAGAAAACAAAAATTAGTTAATTTACTAATTTAGGATCAATTTCTTTTTTGTATCTCTCTTCACAATCTTTAATCACTTTAACAGCTTCATCAATCCCAAAAAAACCATTAACAGTACATGTTCCAGGTTTTTTTAGATCTTTGTAGTGCTCCCAATAATACTTTGTTTCTTTTAACCAATGCTCTCCAAGGTCTTCATAACTTGAGATGTGATCCACCCTTTTATCATCTGCGAGAACCGCTATAACTTTATCATCGACCTCTCCACCATCATCAAATTTCATCACTCCAATTATCCTTGCCTCCACAACAGATCCAGGGATCAATGGCTCAGTTACACTAACAATTTCGACATCTAATGGATCTCCATCTTCATCCCATGTCCTTGGTATACATCCATAAGCGAAAGGATAAGCAAGTGAAGAATAACCTACCCTATCAAGTTTAAGGTGGCCCGTTTCTGTAATTAATTCATATTTATTTATTGTATTAGAATTCAATTCAATAATAGTGTTAACTATTGTATTTGAGCTATCAGTGAAAGCATTTAGTATATGCAATAAATTAGGTGTAACCCTACTTGGGGGTTGATTAAGATTTGCCATCAAAAAATTATTTTTGTTTATCTTACATCCTCACACTCAAACAAATTCTTTAAAAGTAATGTTTCAGCAAAAATCATCTATTTTAGACCGTACATGATTAATAAAATAATTTGGCGATAGTTCTTCATTTGTCACAGCTCTTACCAACTCCATAGAGTTAACTGATCTGCCATATTTGTGTATATTATTTTTTAACCATGAGATGATCTTTTGATATTCACCATTTTCAATTAAATTATCAATCAAACCAACATCTTTTTCCATTTGATTGGATATTTGTGCACTTATAAGATGTCCTAACAAATATGAGGGAAAATATCCAAACGCACCTTCACTCCAATGAACATCTTGAAGACAACCTTCTGAATCATTAGATGGTTTTATTCCTAACAGTTCACCATATCTTTTATTCCATTCTTTTGGAATATCTTTAGCAGGTAAACCTCCCTCAATTAAATCTATTTCAAGTTCAGTTCTAATCAGAATGTGTAAACCATAGGTCAATTCATCTGCTTCAACCCTATTTAATCCTGCTTCCAAATGATTAATAGATTTCCAGAGTTCAGAATAATTATTTAATTTACATCCAGCTGAAACAAACTTTTTAAAAAATCTTTTCGAAAAAGATTTGGATTTAACTATTCTATTTTCCCAAAATAAAGATTGACTTTCATGTATACCCATAGAAGTTGCTTGACCTAAAGGCCAAGCGAACCATTGATGACTTTGAGATGGCAGACCTTGCTCATAAATTGAATGCCCCCACTCATGCGCAGTTGCTAAAAAACTTGATAGTGGTTCGCCTAAAACGATTCGTGTAGTGATCCTATAATCATTAGGTCCTAAAGTAATCGAAAAAGGATGGGGCGATTTGCCAACAACAACTAAATCTTTATCTCTCCCAAACTCATCAAGTAATTTAGAACATAAATTTTGTTGAGATTCTGGACTTAAATCCCAGTAATATTTCTTTGACTTGCTAATTCCTTTAATCAATTCTGGGAGAGTATCTTTCAAAGGCTGAAACATTTTATTCAACCACTTTAAAGTTATTTCAGGCTCAAAGGGTTGAGCCAGAGTCTCCCATGGTGAATATTGATCTGATATTTGTTTCGCCTCCTCAATCCGTAATTTGATTAGTTCTTCAAAGAATGGGAGAAAAACTTTAAAATCGGATTTTTTCTTAGCTTCTTGCCAACTTTCATATCCTTTAGATTTTGCCTTTGCTAAAGACTCAACTAATTTAGAATCTAAATTTTTCGCTCTATTAAATTCCTTAATTAAAAGATTAATGTTTCTTTTTTTTTCTTTAATAAAGAGTTGATTATTAGAATCTTGTTCAGTATCTAGTAATTCATTTTTAGCAGATTGTATTAAATTAAAAAATTCTTCAGAAGAATTTCTCCTATGCAAGATTTTTGCAATATAGGTAAGTTGTTCAGATCTCCAAGAAGCTGCTTTTTTGGGCATCCCAGTATTCTGATCCCAATAAAGCGTATTTTGGATTGAACCTAATATTTGAGTTTCTTTAAGATAAGCTCCCAGCTTATTCCATTGAATTTCGGCCAAAAATTTTTATATAAATTAAATTTATCTTAAGATAAAAATATTGATGTTTGGATAAAACATACATTGTTTATCCATAATAGAATATCAAATAATTGAGTTTTGATTTATATGGAACAAATATTTTCAAAATTAGAATTCATAACTAATGGTGAGGGTTTTATTGACATAACAAATGATTTGAATTTATTTATTGAAAAAAATAATTTTGATTCAGGAATTTTAAATTTAACTTCACTTCATACCAGTTGCAGCTTAACTATTAATGAGAATGCTGATCCAAATGTACTAAGAGATTTAAAAAAATACATACAATCTATAGTTCCATATAATTCCTACTTAACTTTATCAAAAAATAGAGAAGAAATTTCTTATAATCATTATCAAGAAGGAGCTGACGACATGCCAGCCCATATTAAAACATCTTTAACAAACACTTGTTTATCTTTAAGTTTTCAGGACAGTAATATTATCCTTGGCACATGGCAAGCGGTGTATTTATGGGAACATAGATTTGATCAAAAAGAAAGGGTTTTAAATGTACACATAATTGGTGAGAAAAGACAAAATATTTATAATGTAATTAATAAGAACTAATATTAATTATTTTATGAAACCTTACCTTTTGCAAGATGAAGAATTGAAAGAATTAATTGTCAAAATACCAGGCTGGGAAATTAACAATGAACAAATACAGAGAGAATTTAAATTTTTTAATTTTATTGAAGCCTTCTCATTTATGACTAAAATTGCTTTAATCTGTGAAAAATATAACCATCATCCTAACTGGGAAAACGTTTATTCAAAAGTAATAATAAGGTTAAGTACTCATGATTTAGGGGGCATAACAAATCTGGATCAAACATTAGCTTCAGAAATAAATAAAGTTATCGATCAATAAAATTACAAATTTAAATTCATTCATTTAAAAAATTTGTCAAAATGTCTAAAAAGTTATTACCTGTTACGATTATTAGTGGATTTTTAGGTTCTGGCAAAACTACGCTTTTAAATCATATTTTAAAAAATCAAGTTGGTCTTAAAACAGCTGTTTTGGTTAATGAATTTGGAGAGATAGGAATTGATAATGACTTAATAATAAAGGGCTCAGAAGATATGATCGAATTAAATAATGGCTGTATATGTTGTTCTATCAATGGTGAATTATTAAATACAGTATCCAAAGTTTTAGAAAGATCTGAAAAAATAGACTATTTGATTGTCGAAACTACTGGGCTAGCAGATCCATTACCAGTAGCCATGACTTTTGCAGCTGGAGATCTTCGGGAGAAAGTAAGATTAGATTCAATAATCACTGTAATTGATGGAGAAAATTTTGATTTTGAAATTAATAATACAAGTGTCGCCTATTCTCAGATTTTATACGGAGATATCCTTCTCCTAAATAAATGTGATTTAGTCAACGAAGAACAACTAAAAAAAGTCGAAACATTTATAAATAAAATAAAAAAAGAACCAAGGATATTGAGATCAACCAATAGTGAAGTCGGATTACAAACAATATTGAGTGTGGGTCTATTTGAAACAGATACTTTTAAATTCGATAAGGATAAAGAAGATTTAGAAGACAATTCACACGATCACTCTTCTCATTCACACAATCACTCTTCTCATTCACACGATCACTCTTCTCATTCACACAATCACTCTTCTCATTCACGAGATTTGATTAATAGTATAGAGGGTTTTACATCAGTTTCTTATGAGACATTTGAACCATTTTCCTTAAGGAAGTTTCAATATTTCTTAGATAATCAAATCTCACAAAATGTATTTAGAGCAAAAGGAATATTATGGTTTATGGAAAGTGAAAGAAAACACATTTTTCACTTATCTGGAAAACGATTTTCTCTAGATGATGAAGAATGGACAAAAGAAAAATCTAACAAAATAGTATTAATTGGGAAAGACTTAGATCATCAAACTATTAAGAAGCAACTTTCATCATGTAGATTTAGTACAGATTAGAGTTTACATTTTAGGGTTTAATAAATTTTTGAAAATACTTATTAAAGGATTTAAAAAAGCGGTAAACGAATTAAAACTTCTTTATACCATCTCGTTTATTGTTTCAATATTAGTAATCATTCCAATATGCAATTTTCTTCTTGAGGGAATTCAATATGTTTTAAGTGGTAATTTTTCATTAGGTATTGCTGGGGGAGAAGAGGTAATAGGCACTTTAAAAGTTTTAGCGCTGACAAGTTTATTTGGGGGAGGCTTGGGAACCTTGAATGGATGGTTACTTTCAAATTGCGATTTTAAGTTCAGAAAAATTCTTCGTATTTTTCAGCTAGTTCCACTAGCTGCCCCAGCATATCTCATAACAGCTGTTTTGCAGGATTTAGGAAGTATTTTTGGGTATCAAGTAACTGGTTTATGGTGGGGGGTTTTAATACTTTCTATTTCTACTTATCCCTATGTATTCATTCTTGCTAATGAAAGTTTTAATAAATTTGGTGTTAATCAAATAAATGCTAGTAGAGGATTAGGAGTTGGGCCGTGGAGGAGCTTCTTTAAAATAGCTTTCCCAATGGCGATGCCAGCACTAATAACAGGAATAAGTTTAATGTGTATGGAAGTTATGAATGAGTTAGGTACATTTACATTATTAAATATTCCAAGTATTTCTACAGGTATCGCAGAAAACTGGATAATTGAAGGTAATCCAAAAAATGCTATTGGATTATCTTTAGTAGCCTTGTCAATAATTTTCACTTTAATTATTTTTGAAAAATTCTCCAGAAGAAAATCAAAGAGGTGGAGTGAGAATCCAGCATCAAAAGATTCTCAAGGATGGGAATTAAAAAAAACTCGAGCTTTTTTGGCAATATCCGTAACCTTAATCCCTCCAATTTTCTCTTTTGGAATACCTTTTTTTTGGGTTCTGCTAAATATCGATCAAATTCATAAAGGGTTATCTTTAGAATTATTCAACTTATCATTTAGGACTATTACTTTAGGACTTTTTACAGCATTAATAACAATGCTATTCTCGTTAATAATTTCATTAGCTAGACGTCCAAATAAAAACTTATTGCTAGAACTAATAACAAACCTTGCAGGGATAGGTTACGCAATACCAGGAACAGTTTTAGCTTTATCTTTAATAAGCGTTTCTTCTTCAAAATTAAACTTTATTGCTATTTGCTTATTAATTTGGGGTTATCTTGTCCGATTTCTAACTATTTCTAAGGGTTCTATTGATTCAAGTCTTGAGAGGATTTCTCCTAGTCTTGATGAAGCTGCACTTGGTTTAGGAGAGAATTGGCTGGGAATCTTCAAAAAAATTCATCTGCCTTTGCTTCAAGGACCAATCTTTGTAGGATCACTTTTAGTTTTTGTAGACACGATAAAAGAATTACCCATAACATTTATTTTAAGACCATTCGATTTCGATACATTATCTGTGCGAATATATCAATATGCTGGAGATGAAAGAATGGTAGAAGCAATATTGCCAGCTATTTTTATCATGACTCTAGGCCTTATTGCATCAATTACATTGATACCAAGTTTAGAGAAAAAAAACTAAATTCTTTTAAAAAGTTTTCTAATTAAAAAAGGGAAGCTTAACAACAAATCTGCCAATGTAGATATTATCCTAAAAGTAGGTTTAGCTAACAAGAATTGCATTCTGTGGGATATTTCTGCCAAGAAGAAAAAGGAGGCAGGCTTCAAAAACACCAATTCCTCCTGGAGCTGTTGGCACTACCAATCCTAAAGACCATGACAAAGAAAAGATTACTAATAAATATATGATGTCCAAATTATTATTTGGATAAAAAGTATTTAAGCAAAAATAAAACCCAATAAATTTAGATAAAACAAAAACTATTTCAAGTAATAAAGCACTAGTTGGAAAAAAAGAAATTATATTTATTCTCTCTTCAAATTGTTCATTTAAATTTTGTTGTCTCAAAATCTCAAATACTTTTCCCTTAAGAGACCTTAATCTTTTTAATATAAAAAATATATTAATTTCCTATTTAAGAAGACTAAAGGAAAAATTAAAAAAAATTAAAGTGGTGAAAAAATTACTCCCAGCGATGCCAATAGAAAAGATCCACTCAACATAAAGTAAGGTTCTATAAGTGTCGAATATAAAGCAATCTGAGAGTTACTTATTTATTTTAAATATCATTTCCAGTTTTCAAATGCTTGAAATTTCTTACTTGACTCTTTAATTATTCTTCTGATTTCCTCAGTTGATATTTTATGTTCAATTTTCAATCTCAAAACCTCGTCATTTTCTGGTTTCATAGTTATTGATCCATCCGGTTTCAAGCACTGTTTAACTTTTATATTTCCAAAAGTAGTTGAACATTCTCCTCTCCTTCTAAGTAATGCCCATCTTGATTGGGTCCTTTCACGAACTCCAATAGTATTTGAATAATCAAACCATAATCGTCTAAAAAGTTCTTTTTTCTCTATTGGCAAGATTGCTTGAATAGAGAATCCAATTCTATTTTTTTTCATATTGATAGCTTGGTAAGAAACGTCATAAGCTCCCTCAATTCTGAGTTTCTCTACAAAATTAGATATGTCTTCAGGCGTTTGGTCATCAATCCATGCTTCTTGAACAGATATCTCTTCACACTTTGGATTATTTTGTGAATTAATAGAAGAAGAATCCTCAAATGAAGTAATTTTATAAACTCTTACCAAATTAGGGAATGGAAATTTTAGGTTGCCAATCCCTACTCCATAACAGTTGATAGAATATTTTGAAGGGGGGTGCAAATAGTCAACTGAATTAGAAAGTAAAGCAATACCAGTTGGTGTAGATAGCTCACCCTCTATTGAGTCAAGGCTTGATAAAACCTTAATATTTTTTTGTCTTATTAACTCTATTACAGCAGGAGTTGGTACAGATAATTTTCCATGTTCAGTTTGAATAAATCCTTTTCCTAACATTGGTTCATTACAATAAATCTTCTTTGGATTTAAGTAATTCAATGCAGCACATACTCCGATAATATCCACTAATGAATCTATAGCTCCAATTTCATGAAAATGAACATCATCAGATTCGATGCCATGAACTTTTCCTTCAGCAATTGCTAAAGATTCAAATACTTCATAAATAATTTTTTTTAATTTATCTTCTAAGTTCCCATTTAAAATAACTTCTTTAATATTTCTCCATGTCCTTTTTATGGGATTACTATCAATATTATCAACCTTTACCTTTATCCCTCGAATTGAACAACTTTTTGATTCTCTAAACTCTAGATGATACAGACCCTTTAATCCAAGATCAATAAGTGGTTGTTCAATTACCTTTTTAGGTACACCCAAATCATAAAAAGCTCCTAACAACATATCTCCAGAGATCCCCGGAGAACATTCAATTAAAATATCTTCCATAAATCTAAAATCTCTTGATTAGTAAAATTGTGATAAAAATCAATTTTTCATTCTAGTTATTTTCAGAAAGATCTTTTTCGATAACTTCGTAACTAATTAATTTCAAAGCATTTCCATCTCTATTGATATTTAAACTTACAAAAGAATTAAGAAGTTGAAGAGAAAGTTCCCCTTTTATAACTAATTTAAAATTTTTATTCTTTAAATTCTTTAACTTTGAACCTGAACATATCTTAATTACAATTTCTTTTTTTTTTGTGTTGACAAAAACTAATTCTCCTCTAATAGAGAAATAGTTATCTTTTAAACCTAATTCCTCTAATAATTTCGAAAAGTCTGTTTTTGAAGAATTATTCGGAAAATCATTCAGTTTGTAAGGATCCCAGATACCTGCTACCTGTAAATGCAAGTTTTGAGTATTTTTATTCTTTGGATAAACGACCCAAAAATAACTTTTATTTAAGTCAATATGCTTTTTTAAAAGTGACAATGCTTTACCTAGGACTACTGTTTCAATTTTTTCGCCTTTATTATCAATTAAAACACCTCTATTTAATTGCTCACTACTATGAGGACTAAATTTACCATTAATAATACCAATTGCTCTGTACTGTAATTGGTTGGTAACTTGTGGGATAGGGTTTTTTAACATATTAAAGATTTAAAAGGCAATTTATCGTATTAAAATCCTTATTGTTCCTCCAAATCATTAAAAGAGTTTAATGCATCGTCTATAGCATCAGAGGGATTAGTTGCATCATTCAAGCTATTATATCTCCTTATCATTTCTACAATTTCAAATGGATTAGTAGGAATAGCGGAACTATTATCATCTGTTTTAGTGGAGCTATCAATTTGTAATTCTTCAGGTAAATATTCAGCATTTAAAAGATCATCTTTTAAAAAAATTAAGGAAATCAAAAAGATAAATAAGGAAAATGGTTTAGATAGGGTTTTAAAGAAATAAATTTTCATTTTATTTAATTTCAAAATTCTTTAATGCCAGAAATTCTTGCTAGTTTAATTTTACATAAATAAGTAGAAATTTGTTAATAGCAACTTGGAATGTTAACTCAATAAGAACTAGACTTTTACAAATAGTAGATTGGATTAATCAAGTCAATCCAGATATTCTATGCTTGCAAGAAACAAAAGTAATTGATGATAGTTTCCCATTTGAACCTTTTGAAAAGCTTGGTTATTCAGTAGAAGTTTACGGACAAAAATCTTACAATGGCGTTGCTATTATTTCTAAAATAAAACCTGAAAATATTGAAAAAGGGTTCAATGGTTATAGTTACTCTGATCATAATATTGAATCTTCCCTAGAACAAAAAAGATTAATCTCGGCTGATATTGGTGGGATCAAGATCATTAATGTTTATGTACCTAATGGATCTTCACTAGCATCTGGTAAGTTCGATTACAAAATTAATTGGTTGAAATGTTTAGCTTCTTTTTTGGATGAACAAGAAAAAAAAGGAGAATTAATTTGTCTTGCAGGTGATTTTAATATTGCTCCAACTAACTTAGATATTCATGATCCAAATAAATATGAAGGAGGAATAATGGCATCTCAGGCAGAGAGAGATGCACTTAATAATGTTCTGAAAGGAAGATTAATAGATTCTTTCAGGATTTTTGAAAAAAATACTGGTCATTGGAGTTGGTGGGATTACCGTAATAACGCATTTGAATTAAATAAAGGCTGGAGAATAGACCATATTTACATAAGTAAAGAACTATCTTCAAAACTTAAAAGCTGTGTGATAGACAGCTTACCTAGGGCAAATTTACGCCCAAGTGATCATGTCCCAGTAATGATTGATCTTAGCTTGAATGACTTTAACGGAGACTTTATTGATGACGAGGACAATTTTTTCGAAATATAAATAAAAATTTTTTATTTCCTGAAAACACTTACTAACAAAGAGTTATCTAGAATTAGATCTATTTCAATTTTGATTTCCTGAAAATTAATAATTTACAATCCAAACTATCGCAATAAAAATATCATAATGTAGAATTTCAATCTGAATTGACAAATTTTTAATTTTTTCTAAGTTAGATCATGACAAAATTTTCTTCAAATTTTCATTTTATTTAATTGTGACTGAAATATTAAATTGCAACCAATCTGAGAAAGTTTTTTTCGCTGCTCAAGAATTAATGCCTGGAGGCGTTAGTTCTCCAGTCAGAGCTTTCAAGTCAGTTGGTGGACAGCCAATTGTTTTTGATAGAGTCAAAGGCCCTTTTGCTTGGGACATTGATGGAAATAGATATATTGACTACATAGGTAGTTGGGGGCCAGCGATATGTGGCCATGCCCATCCTGAAGTTACAACGGCTTTACAGGAAGCGATAGAAAAAGGTACTAGCTTTGGAGCGCCATGCGTTTTAGAGAACAAACTTGCTGAGATGGTTATAGAAGCTGTCCCATCTGTAGAAATGGTTAGATTTGTCAATAGCGGGACTGAAGCATGCATGGCCGTTTTAAGGCTTATGAGAGCTTTCACGGGAAGAGATAAAGTTATTAAATTTGATGGTTGCTATCACGGTCATGCAGATATGTTTTTGGTGAAAGCCGGATCAGGTGTAGCTACCTTAGGATTACCAGATTCTCCAGGAGTTCCAAGAACAACAACTGCCAACACACTTACAGCTCCTTACAATGATCTTGAAGCAGTAAAAAAATTATTTTCCGAAAATCCTGATGCAATATCAGGTGTAATTCTTGAGCCTATTGTTGGTAATGCTGGTTTCATTACACCTGAACCTGGATTTCTAGAGGGATTAAGAGAATTAACTACCGAGAATGGATCACTTTTGGTTTTTGATGAAGTAATGACTGGATTCAGAATAAGTTATGGAGGGGCTCAAGAGAAATTTGGAGTTACTCCTGATTTAACCACACTCGGCAAAGTAATTGGTGGAGGCCTGCCTGTTGGAGCTTATGGAGGGAAGAAAGAAATAATGTCAATGGTAGCCCCTTCAGGACCAGTTTATCAGGCAGGAACTTTGAGTGGGAACCCACTCGCAATGACTGCTGGAATAAAAACTCTCGAGCTGCTCAAACAAGAGGGTACTTATGAGAGGCTAGATGCTACAACTTCTAGATTAATTGAAGGGATTATTCAATCCGCAGAAAATAATGGCTTCGCAATAAACGGTGGAAGTATTAGTGGCATGTTTGGATTTTTCTTATGTAATGGACCAGTTAGAAACTTTGATGAAGCAAAAACAAACGATGCTGAACTTTTCGGTAAATTGCATAGTGAAATGCTACGTCGAGGAATTTATTTAGCACCAAGTCCGTTTGAAGCTGGGTTTACTTCACTTGCACATAGCGAAGAAGAAATAGATAAAACTATAGAAGCATTTGATCAATCATTTAATGCTATAAAAAATTAAATTGATCTTGCATACTTTTAAAACAATAATCACATCAAATACTTAAAGAAAAAGTTTCTTTATCTTCTACCGCCGACGATTACTGGAGGACTACCCCCTTCAGAACCTGGAAGTCCAGGTACAACTTGTGTACTACCATCCCACTTATCAAGAAATAGTTTGAAAAGTACTTGATCGTCAAGGCTTCTATTTAGTGTTTCGTACCTAAGTGCCTCTTGTTCCGCAATCTCCACTTCTGTTTTTGCTCTTAGTAATTGTTGACCTGCTATTTGTTTTTGTTCAATAGCTGCTCTATATTCTTCGGCAATCTCTAGACCTGTCAGATCCAAACTTTTAACATCTACATAATCGAATGAATTCAATTCTTGAGCAACAGTATCTCCAACTTTTTCAGAGATGACTGCAAATTCTGTAGCGATAGTCTCCAATTCATATTGAGAAAATACTGATTTAAGAGCTTTTAGCAATGAAGGTTGAACTATTTTTTGATAGACGTCACTGTTTCGACTAGCAATTGTGGCGAAAATTCTTCCTGCTTCATTAGGCTTTACTGAATATTTGACTGTAGCTGTGGCCCTAATAACTTGTAGGTCCTTAGTTAAAGTTTCAAATTTTTCAGGTTGAACTTGAGTTTTAATATCAAATGGATACACAGACTGAACAAATGGGAGTTTAAAGTTTAATCCAGCTCTCCTTGAAGGGCCGCTTACTTTTCCTAATGTTGTAACCACAGCAACCTGTCCAGAGGGGACGACAAAAAGTGACTGGGTGAGTAAAAGAAAGCCGGTAAAAGATAACACAATAAGTAGTGTCGCAGTACCGCCAGGACCAGTTGGTGTGACATTTTTAAAGGATGTAGACATTAAATTTTTTTCTTTTAATTAATCATATTTAATCAAATTAGTTAATGCATTAATAAGGCATTTAATTAAAATATTTTTTTAATAATTGTAAAAAAATGTTAATAATATTTTATTTGATATTTGATTTAAATTCCTGCAAAAGTTGTAGATAAAGTTCCTCATCTATCTCCCTAATGTCGTATTCAGAAGGTAAAACTCCGTGCTTATACTCATGAACTGCCATCCAACAAAATTTCTCTACTTCACTCTTTGAAAAACGAGGATATTCTTTTATTTTTTTTATTAGTGATTTTTTGAGAGCTTCTGAATAATCTGGCATATTTAAAGTTGATCCTAATAAAAATCCTATCTAAAATTATTAGCCTTTAGAGGAATATTCAAAGACTCTTCCAAATCTCTTACTAGCTTAATTGCTATTTGAAGATCATTTTTGCTTTTACTCGATACTCTAAGTGTATCTCCATTTATGCTTACATTAATTTTTTTTATTTGATCTCTAATACTCTTACTAATTTTTTTTGCTATTTCTTGATTAATTCCTTGTTTTAACAAAATTGTTTGTCTTACTTTATTACCACTCACTATTTCAATTTCACCGTAGTCAAAAATTTTTAAAGATAAGTTTCTTTTTATAGCTTTTTGTCTAATTATGTCATTGACAGCATTTAAGGTTAGTTCGCTATTTGTGATTATATAAATACTTTCTTTGTCTAAATCAACTGAAGTTTCTGTTCCTTTCAAATCGTAACGTTGAGAAATTTCCCTTTTTACTTGATCTAAGGCGTTAACTAGTTCCTGTCTCTCGAAATCAGAAACAACATCAAATGAAAAACTTTCTGCCATGTTGAATTTTACAAGCTAAATATTTTTAGCATAAATGACCATTAAAAAAGGGGGAAATAGATTAATCTAATCAAAATACAATAAACTAACCACCTTACCCATTTCTTCCGCGCATCTACAACTATTTAGTAAGGTTTCACTATCGTGAAAAGCAAAACATATTAATTGATCACATCTAGTAATGATTTCTTGATTACAAAGACTGCTTGCAAGTGGAAGCGGCAATTCATCATTTTCACTTTTTTCAACTAAATGCATAACCTTCTCAAGTTGGTCCTTTATTTCAGGAATTTGCCTATCAAGACTTTGTGGCAATAAAACGGTCAATAATGATGGATTGATATCTAAAACAGCTCGAATAACTGCAGCGTTGACCCCTTGAGATCCCGATGTAAGTATATTATGACCTTCCTCTGCTAACGACCTTGCTATTAACTCAATCAAATGGATATCTACTACAGGTACATGTCTACTACCCAAAAAAGCAATGCTCCTTTTTCCGTTATCTTGGAGTTTTGCAAGTTCTTGAGCTAAGGTATCAACACCTTCGGTAGCTGGTAGATCTAAAGAGCGACTCAAAATAAAATGGTTCCTATAGTTGAAATTAGCATTTATCTGAAAAATTGCAGGGAAAATCTATCTTTTCGAGTATTCTTTTTAGATTCACATGATCCTGAACTAATTGAAAAGCATAAGAAGCTTTAATTGATTCATGTATCCTGACATGACCAAAAGCTTGTTCAATAATTTCCACAGAGGCAAGAGTATCTAACTCAACTTTTAGAATTGGAACCTCCAATTCCTCGGCTCTATGAATTAATTGTGATAGAGGTTCACCCAAACCAGTTAAGATAAGACATTGAGTTGAAGCTTCTAAAGCCGCAAGTTGAATATCAGTTCTATCAGCTCCAGTAACAACTGCCATATTCCGCCTTCTTCTGAAAAATTCCATTGCCGAATTTACCCCCATTGCTCCAATACTTAATGTCTCAACAAGTAATTGATCTTTTTCAGGGCAACAAATTACTTGGGCATTTAATCTTCTAACAAGCTCTCCAACGGTGACACTTCTAAGCAGTGGTGATTTGGGCATAACTCCAAATACTTCAATATTTAGATCTTTAAGAGAGGGTATTATTTCATTTTTGACTTTTTCTACTTCTTGAGGCATAACAGCATTCAATACTACCCCAGCCAAACGATCTCCTAATTGTTTTTTTGCATCTAGTAACGCGTCCACGCTTTTACAATCTTCCCATAAATTCACAATTAAGACTTTTGCATTTAAACTTTCAGCTAGTTGTGGGAGACTTAAACCATAAATCATTCCTTCACAAAGACTTCCAGCTGCCTCTAAAATGTTAAGTCCTTCAAAATCATCATTAGCCAATCCCTCAATTTGATCAAAACCTTTTCCTGGTAGCAAGTCTTTATTAGAAATTCTTTTTTCAGCTGATATATTATCCAATAACCCTACTGAAGAAATTAAATGGTCTTCTTCGATATTTAATGTAGAACCAATAAATTTAACATCATCATCGATCAATCCTTCATAAGACATTGAAGGCAGATTAGTAAGTTCTATACATGTTGCTAGTGGTTTGCCAATACGTACTTTTTTTTTCTCTTGTAAAAGTTTTTTTGCTATACCAAGAACCAATGCAGACTTACCACTAAATGGCTCACATGAACCAATTAATAATACATCGCTCATAATTAGTAAATTTTTATCAATAGGTTTAAGATAATATTTTTTTAGAACTAAACAAATATTTATTTATGAGTTTTAATCAAATAAGAATATTAAAGATTTTTTTTAAGTAAATTTATTTTTTCTCCTTTAGCGTTTCATCAAAATCAAACAATATGAAAGATTCAATAAAAAATGAAAAAACTATTGGAATTACTGGAGCATCTGGCGCACTAGGAAAAGAGCTAACAAAGTTGTTTCGTAAGAAAGGATATAAAGTGATTGGATTTACTCATAGTAAACCTAATTCTGAAATAAACCTTCAATCACCTAATGTATGGATTAAATGGGAATGTGGGAAGGAGTCGTCATTAAAAAAACAATTAGAAAAGATAGATATTTTAATTTTGAACCATGGCATCTATGACTTGAGTAGAGAAAATTCCAATTATGAAAACTCAATAGAGATAAATGCATTAAGCAAATTTAAATTTTTAAATTTATTTGAAGATATTGCTCTAAGCAATGACTCACAAATAAAAAAAGAGATTTGGATAAATACATCTGAAGCAGAAATATTACCAGCCCTAAATCCATCATATGAGATTAGTAAATCCCTTATTGGTCAATTAGTTTCTTTCAAAAAAAATCTTCTGGACAAAAATACAAAGAAAAAATTAATAATAAAAAAAATCATCTTAGGGCCTTTTAAATCAGAACTAAATCCTCTCGGAATAATGAGTCCCAAGTTTGTTTCTAAAAAAATTTATGATTTAGCTAATTCAAAAAATTATTTAGTAATAATTAGCCCAAACCCCTTATCCTATATACTTTTCCCATTGAAAGAATTTTTCAATTTTTTGTATTGCCAAATTATTTATAAGTACAAATCTTAGTGTCTAGAAATCTCGATCTGTCAATATTTCAATACCATCTTTTAAAACAACTATTGTATGCTCCCATTGGGCCGATAGTTTTCCATCTTTTGTTATTACGGTCCATCTATCATTGAGTGTTTTGCAAAATTTAGTACCTTCATTAACGATAGGTTCCACCGCTAATGTCATTCCTTCACGAAGGACGACGTTGGGCAATTCTTTGGTCCGAAAATTAAATACTGATGGTTCTTCATGAAGATTTCTTCCAACTCCATGACCTGTATAGTCTTCTACAACACTAAAGCCATTTTTTACAACAATGTCTTCGATTTCCCCAGCCACATCAAGAAGTGTATTCCCTGCCTTGATTTTCGAAAGCCCTGCATACAATGCTTTATAAGCTATATCACTAAGTTTTTGAGCTTTTGGACTAACTTCTCCTACACAAATTGATATACAACTATCTCCATGGAAACCATCTAAATATGCCCCTGTATCAATTTTAACCAAGTCACCATTTTTAATAATTTTATTTTTATTTGGAATCCCGTGGACAACCTCATTATTAATACTAGAACAAATACTAGAAGGGAATCCATGGTAGCCCTTGAAACTTGGTACAGCTCCAAAACTTTTTATCCTCTTTTCTGCAAAATCATCTAAATCTTTTGTACTCATTCCAGGTTTAATTAAGTCATTTATTTCCCTCAAAACAGTTGCTACAATCCTGCTAGATTTTTTCATCAAATTTATTTCCCGTGAAGATTTTATTTCGATTCCTCTTCTCCTCTGAATAAAAGGAACTTGATCATTAGCCTTGGAATTATTTTTATTTAACAAAAGATCTGCAAAATGTCTCATTGGAATAAATAATGGTAATAGGTAAATATCTTCAAAATAGCCTTTATGGTCTTGGCTATCTTAAATCTATCAATAACAATGGAAAAGAAACAAAAATGAAAACTTTATTTAATTCTAGGCAATTTCATAAGGCTTTGGCGCCCTGGGTTTTTCTTCCATTATTTATATCTTCAATTACTGGTCTTCTTTATAGAGTTTCAAAAGATTTACTAGGGTACTCTAGAGAACAAGTTCATTGGTTAATGTCCCTCCATGAGGGCGAATGGCTTGGAGATAATGGAGAACTTATATACGTAATATTGAATTCCCTTGGAGTTTTATGGATGCTTGTAACAGGATTCCAAATGTTTTCAAAAACAATTTCATTTACCAAAAAGGTTACTAAAGGTGAGTCAAAAGGTTAAGATATAGAACTTGTAGGACAATAAAGACCAAAATGGCCAAAGAGAAACAAGAGAAGGGATTAGAAACCGGTATTAAAGCTGAGGCATTAATTGATGTAGCAGTTGAACAAAAAGAAAAAAACACGGTTTCTGAGACTACGCAAACCTTAAGCGCATCCAATCTTATTAAGGAGTTTGAGGATGATCAATTAAAAAAAGAATTACCTGAAATATATGTTGGGGACACTGTTAAAGTTGGAGTAAAAATTACAGAGGGTAATAAAGAAAGAGTCCAACCTTATGAAGGTGTTGTCATAGCAAAAAGGCATGGAGGTGTTAACCAGACTATTACAGTTAGAAGAATTTTTCAGGGTATAGGTGTTGAAAGAGTATTTATGCTACATAGTCCACAAGTTGCCTCTCTAAAAGTTGAACGTAGAGGTAAAGTAAGAAGAGCTAAGTTATTCTATCTGAGAGATAGAGTAGGAAAAGCTACTCGCGTAAAACAACGCTTTGATCGATAAAGTTGTAAATTAATTAACTTATTGGTCACAAAGACGCTTATAATCATTTAAATGCGTCGTTAGTTCAGTTGGTAGAACGCAGGTCTCCAAAACCTGATGTCGGGGGTTCAAGTCCTCCACGACGCGTTTGATCAACATTATGTAAATCATTTTTTCATAAGATGGAGTTAGATCTTCAACCTGGGGACGTAGTTAAAGTCCTCGAATCAGCAGCTTTAGGATGGGTTCGTGCAAGAGTCATCAGAGTTAAGTCTGGTGGGAGAGTTGTTGTACAAAGTGACCAAGGCAGAGAATTTACCGCTAGAGGTAACCAAGTTAGGTTGATAGAACCTGCTGGTTTTAGACCTCAAAAATAAATAGTGGTTTATACTAAGGCAGCTGTAAACTAATTATTTTTGTAAATCCTCAAATTAATAAATTTTTTTTATTACAACACCATAAATTAAGTATTATGATCTGATAATTTTAAGAATGAAGTTCTAAATAAATTTAGAACAAACTCTGGGACCGTAGTTCAACTGGTTAGAGCACCGCCCTGTCACGGCGGAAGTTGCGGGTTCGAATCCCGTCGGTCCCGTTTTTTCTAAAAGAAATTTGGAAAAACGTTTAAGACTAGCTCCGAGTCCAACGGGTTTATTTCATATTGGGACAGCGCGAACAGCATTATTCAACTGGTTGTATGCACAAAAAATAGGCGGAAAATTTTTGATCAGAATAGAAGATACAGATTTTCTTCGATCAAAATCTGAATATACAAAAAATATATTAGAGGGTTTGAAATGGCTTGGACTTAAATGGGATGAGGAACCTGTGCTGCAAAGTGAGCGAATTTCGATTCACAAAAGTTACATCAAAAAGCTATTGGAATGTGGAGCTGCATATAGATGCTTTACAACAGAAGATGAAATTTCTGAATTAAGAGAAATGCAAAAAAAGAAAGGATTACCTCCAAAGCATGACAATAGATACAGAAATCTTTCGAAAGAAGAAATAGAAACATTTATATCTGAAGGGAGGACTTCAGTAATAAGATTTAAGATTGATGAAAAGATTGAAATTAAATGGATAGATCAGATAAGAGGCGAAATCAAATGGAAAGGTAAGGACTTGGGTGGTGATTTAGTTTTGTCAAGAAGGTCAAAGGGATATGAGATTGGAGATCCTTTGTATAACCTAGCAGTTGTAGTTGATGATAATTTCATGAATATTACTCATGTTGTAAGGGGTGAAGACCATATCTCGAACACTGCAAAACAAATATTGATTTATAAAGCATTAAATTTTAACTTGCCAACTTTTTCACATACACCCTTAATACTAAATAGTGAAGGGAAAAAATTATCTAAGAGAGATTGCGTTACTTCAATCGACGAATTCAGAGATATGGGATATTTACCTGAGGCCTTATCGAACTATATGGCCTTTTTAGGTTGGTCTCCAAAATCTGCCCACAGAGAAATACTTTCATTGGATGAGATATCCGAAATTTTTGACTTATCACACATAAATAAAGCTGGAGCTAAATTCAGTTGGGACAAACTCAACTGGATTAATTCTCAATATATAAAAAATATGGAATCAAGAAATTTAAGTGAATTCATGAAGAAATATTGGGATGACAATGGTTGGGTGCCGCCATCTCAAGAATGGGCTGATAAATTAGCAACTTTGCTTAGAGACTCTATTACTATTTTAAAAGATGCCATTGATGAATCAAAACCATTTTTCTTAATACCTACAATTCAAAAAGAAGGTCAAGATTTTCTAGGAAACAAGGATAGTAAGGCATCTCTCAAACTAATCTTAAATTATTTAATTGAGCAATATCCCATAAAACTAGATCAAGAGAAAGCAAAAAAAATAATTAACGAAATCTCAAAAATGCATAATATTAAAAAAGGGATATTAATGAAATCATTAAGAGTAGCCTTTTTTGGATCTCTAAGTGGGCCAGATTTAATTCAAAGTTGGGAGCTTTTCTCAGAAAGTAAAACTGATATATCTCGAATTGAGAGATGTCTTAAATCAATCTAAATTATTTTTTTGGCCTAATTCCAGCCTATTCACCAAAGGTCTGGCTGAAAGACCTTGGATTCCCACTGTCATCAATATAGTTAGAAAAACTAAACCTTGGAGACGGCCAGCCCCAAGGATACCAGCCTGCTCTAATCTGATAGAAAAAAGAGAAGCTACTGCTGCAGTAACAATACCTCTTGGGGCTAACCATGCTAAAAATACTTTCTCTTTTAAGTTCAATTCTCTTCCCATTGTTGCTATCAAGATAGAGATAGGGCGAACAATTACCATCAACATAAAAACGCAAACAACCCCACCCCAGCCAAGCGGACTTAATTCACCCCAAGAAACGTCTGCGGCCAAAAGAGGGAAAAGAACAGTTATTGCTAATTGAGCTAATTCACCTATTAGATTATCCAATCTCTCCTTATCTATAACTTCTCTTTTCCCTACAATAAAACCTGCCGAGACAGAAGCAGGTAAGCCTGATTCTGGTAGAAAATATTCGCACATTCCATACAAAAGGAAAATAAAACCAAGGGTAACTTGAAGCTCTATACCAAATGAGGCTTCATTTTTTATTTTTTTTAAAATTTCTGATAGTAACCATCCTACACTTAATCCGATTAAGACTCCCCCTCCTAATCTTTGCATTAATGCTATAAATACATCGTTAATTCCTCGTAGGTCACCTAAAGTCAATTCTAAAAGCAGTAATGCCAGTACTGCACCAATTGGTTCAAGCAACAACCCCTCAGCTTTTAAAACTTCCGAAAGAGGGGAAGCTAATTTTATTTGTTCTACTAATGGAGAGACAACTGTTGGACCAGTTGCTAAAACGATGGCACTATATATTCCCGCAACTTGCCATGAGAGGCCTGCCAACCAATGAGCAATAAAAATTCCAGCTGACAATGAAATAAAAAGTCTTACCAACGAAATTTTCAAAACAGTATTTCTAATATTCCCTTCTGGCAGTTTTAAATTTAGTCCCCCTTCAAATAGAACCAAACAGACTAAAAGGCCCACAATAGTTTCAAGTCCTTGCCCGAGATCTAAAGGCTCAACCAGTCCTAAACCTGATCTTCCTATGAATAATCCAGAAAGCAATAAAATAACAACACTTGGGAATCCTGTAAAAGAAGAAAATAATCGAGCAAAAGCACCTGCAAATACAGTTATTCCCCAAAGTAATCCAAGCCTTTCAGGCGTCATAAAGAATTATAAATAATAGAAATATTTATTATTTTGATTAAATCAATAATATTATCTAAAGTCCAATAAATACAATACTTTTTAATTTAATAGACCAGCTGAACAAGATTAATTTTTATTAAATCTTTCAAAACTACTTTTAAGAAAACGAATCTTATTTCTATTAAGAAAACTGGCTAATTAAAGCAATAATTATAAAAATAATTCCTATACCAACAGTTGCCATTCTTCCATTCCATATTTCAGCCTGAGGGGTAAAACCTCTTTTCCACAAATTCAGTTCCTTTTTATCAACGAAGTTTTTTGTCTCTTTAATCTCGATTTTAGGTTGTTTATTCATTGAAGTTAGAAAGGAGGGTTTTCTTCATAAAGGGTACTTGCCTGTTCAATTGATAGTCTTCCTGCGACACCTAATTTAAGGGAACTTAAATGATCCTTAAATTTGATCCTGAACAACGCCGCCGCTCCAATCATTGCCGCATTATCTGTACAAAGATTAAGGGGAGCTAAGTGAACTTTAATAGATTTTTTACTAGCTTCACTAATCATCATTTTTCTTAATGTTTTGTTGGCAGCCACTCCTCCAACTACAACAACATTATCCAAGCTATGATCTTCTGCGCATTTTATTGTTCTCTCTACCAAGACTTCTGCCACTACTCTCTCAAAACTTGCAGCAATATCAGGGATTGGAACAGTCTTCCCATCCAAATTTATTCTCTCAACCAATCTTAACACGGCAGTTTTTAGACCACTAAAAGAGAAATCATATTTAAGAAATCCACCTTTTTTATCAGAAATTCTACATTTTGGTAAATTAAATTTCATTGGGTCTCCGTTTTTAGCAACCTTTTCAATTGCTGGTCCTCCTGGATAACTAAGACCTAATAGTCTTCCAACTTTATCAAATGCTTCTCCAGCAGCATCATCAAAACTTTTCCCAAGTCTCTGCATTCCCCTTCTATTATCAACCTTTATTAATTCCGTGTGCCCACCGCTTACAAGTAATGTAAGAAAAGATTTCTTTGGATAGTTTTCTGAAAATAGAATTGAAGATAAATGCCCCTCCAAATGATGAATTCCCAAAAATGGTTTGGAATGTAACATACAAAGTGATCTTGCAGTTATAGAGCCGACTCGTAAACAACCAACTAATCCAGGAGCTACAGTTGATGCGATATAGTCGACTTCCTCAATTTTGATTTTTGATTCTTCTAAAGCCTTTTCTAAAACAAAAGGTAATAGCTCCAAATGTTTTCTAGCTGCAAGTTCAGGAACAACTCCTCCCCATTTTGAATGATCTTCAATTTGAGAGGCAACTATATTTGAATGTATTTTGAAAGTATTACCAATATTAGAAACTATTGAGACAGATGTCTCATCACAACTTGTTTCAATAGCTAAAACTTTATACATTTTTGATTCAACTTGTTCTATTTTAATATTAATTTCTTACTTAACACACTATAAGGAATTAAAGATTGCAACTTATGAAATTCTTTTTTTCAATCATAACCTCAGTTTTTCTGTTCCTAGGAATTACTCCAATTGCTCTAGCAGCAAATGGGCCTGCCTTAAATGCAGATAGAGCTAGCACAGAATTTACTGCTTCAGCCCTCACAAAATGCTCCGAAAATCCTAAATTCATTGAGAGAGCAAATTCTGCAACTACTCAAAAAGACATAGCAAGATTTGAAAGATACGGAAAAGCATCATGCGGAGATGATGGACTTCCACATTTAATAATTGGACCTCCCCTTGAGCCATGGGGAGCCCTCTTAAATAGAGGTCATGAAGGAGATTTACTTATTCCCGGAGTATTGTTCATTTACATTGCTGGAATTATAGGTTGGTCAGGTAGAGAGTATCTGATTGAATCAAAAAAGACTAAGAATCCAGCAGATCTAGAGATCATTATTGACTTAAACTTAGCCAGAAAATGTCTTGTAAAAGGAGCGCAATGGCCTCTTATTGCTAATAAACAAGGTAGAAATGGAGATTTAAGAGAGAAAGACAAAAATATTACACTGAATGGTCCTCGCTAAACATCTTTAAAAAACTTTCATAAATCAAATGTTCAAAATTCTAAACACAAAATTTGTCAGATCTGCCCCAGTGGTAGCAGCAATTTGGTTAAGTCTGACAGCTGGAATAATTATCGAATTTAATAGGTTTTTCCCTGATTTATTATTCCATCCAATGAGTTGACAAAAGAAAAAATAATCAAGTTTTTATCAACTTGATTATTTTTTTTGCTGTTTCCTCAACATTGTGATTTGTTAATGCAAAATCAAATTGATTTGACACTGAAATCTCATAATTAGCCCTTGAGAGTCTTTTTTTAATTGCCTCTTCTTTTTCTGTACCTCTATTTCTTATTCTTCTCTCTAACTCTTCTTTATCCGGAGGAAGTAAAAATATTGACAGTGAATTAGGAAACTTATTTTTTATTTGCCTTGCACCCTCTACTTCAATTTCAAGTAGTACAATAAATCCCTTTTTTATTTTCTCATTAACAGAATACAGAGGCGTTCCATAGTAGTTTCCAGCGAATTGAGCCCATTCAAGGAACTGATTTTTTCCAATCATTTCTTTAAATTTTTCTTGATTTAAAAAGTAGTAATTTTCCCCGTCTTTCTCTCCTTTTCTAGGTTCTCTAGTAGTTGCAGATATTGAAAGCCAAAAATTTTTTTCTTTACCTAATATTTCTTTAACAACAGTTCCTTTACCCACCCCGCTTGGTCCAGTAAGGATAATTAGTTTTTTTTGATTTTTCATATTAAATTTTTTACAGTAAAATAAACATCTTGTGAACTTTAAAGGATTAGTGCAAAAAGGTGTTCCACAGATAATGGATATTACATCTATTAAATCTGTCTTGCATTATTTAACAAAGAATATCTTACCTACAAAGTTTGAAACTGCCCAACAACCAGATCCTAATACAGTTCAATTATGTTTCAGAGGAATTGATTCTCAAACATGGTTAGAAGTTTCATGGAATGGAGACTCGCCTAGAATATTAAAGATAAAAAAGCCAGAAAAGATTGGGAGAGAAAGCACACTTTCTAAACAAATAAGATACGGATTAAAGTATATGGCTTTAGTTTCGATTGATCAAGATAATTTCGAGAGAGTTATAAAATTTGGTTTTGTAAAAAAACCAGGAGATGAAATTAGTAAGTATTTAATTTTTGAATTAATGGGTAAACACAGTAACATTTTTTATTTGGATAATAAACATAAAATAATTGCAGTTGGTAAACAAATTAAATCAAGTCAATCTAGTTTTAGAACAATTTCAACAGGATCAATTTATTCTGGCCCTCCAGTCAATCTCAAAAAACAACCTAGAGAAGATGAGACTTTTCAATCTTGGAAAGACTCAATTTCAATAGTACCTGAGTCTTTGAAATACTGTTTAATAAATACTTATCAAGGTGTAAGTCCTATACTCACAAAACAAATAGAGGTAGTTAGCAAAACTGGAAATTCGGAAATAATGGAAAAAAATATCGACTTCATTAGCGATTCAGACTTAAAGGAGATATTTAAAAATTGGAAAATTTGGATAATTAGGTTTAAAAACAATAAATTTAACTTTTCCATATTTAATAAAGATTTTTATTGCGTTTGGTTTTTAGATAAAGAAATTAATTACGAAAATAAAATAGATTTATGCACCGGTTTAGAGAATTATTATGATAATCATCTGAAGCAAAAAAAACTTAAATTATTAGAAAAGAAAATTGAAGGGATAATTTTTAAACAAACCAATACTGAAAAAAGGAATTTAGATATTCAATATAATCTTCTGAAGAAATCTGAAAACTACGAGTTATATAAAGAAAAAGCGGACAATATATTCAGTTTAAATGAACTTAATAAAAGAGATATTATTAAAGGTCAAAAACTATATAAAAAGTCAAAAAAACTTAAGAGATCTGGAGAATTAATAAAAGAAAGATTAAGTATTTATAAAACAAATTTAGAAAGATTAGATGAATTCACTACACTTCTAGAAAATCTAAATTCTTTAAATCATGAAGAGCTTGTCGTAAGAATTAAATTACTAGAAGAAATTATGGAAGAAATTTGTAATGAGTTTAATATTAATATCAAGAGGCAAAAAGAATATAAGAAAAGTACATCTGAGATACAATCTTTACCAATTCAAGTTGACACTCCTACAGGATTGAAGCTTCAGGTAGGGAGAAATATGAGGCAAAATGAATTAATAAGCTTTAAGTTTTCGAAAAAAGGCGATTTATGGTTTCATGCACAGGAATCGCCAGGAAGTCATGTAGTTTTGAAGTCTTCATCTCAAGAAGCATCTGAACAAGATCTTCAAATAGCTGCAGATTTAGCTGCTTTATTTAGTAAGGCAAAAAGAAACATAAAAGTACCAATTAATTTAGTTAAAATTAAAGATTTACAAAAAATAAAAAAAGGAGGACCGGGTTGCGTTTCTTTTAAAAATGGAGAAATTATTTGGGGAAATCCTACAAGAGGAGAAGATTACATTAAAAAAAATCTTAAAACAGTAATTTAGTTTATAATAAAAAAAAATTTTAAATCTAAATGTTTGATTTTCTTTTAGGCACTCATGAATTTTTAGGAAATCATAGTTTTCCAGAATTTATTGTTGGATATCTATTTGGTGCTGCATTAATAATAGGAGCTCCTACTGTTTTCTTACTACTCGCCTTTGTAAGCGCTCTAATGAAAACAAATGGGAAAATGGGTGGATATAGAGAATATGAAACTTATGGTGAATCATCTTTGAATGATGCCCCTCCTTTCTTATTACCAGATCCCACTAATCCCAAATTAAGCAAATAATAAAATTTATCGAAAAATAAATTTAGGCTTTGGCAAGATTAATTTTAAAACTTTTTCTTACATAATCTTTATCAAAAAATAATGAAAGGTACAAGTGAGAATGAAAATAAATTATCAGAATCAATGACTTTTAGCGATCATTTAGAAGAGCTTCGTCAAAGAATACTTAACTCAATTTACTCAATACTGATATCAATATTTTTTAGTTTCCTAATTATAAAGCCATTAATATCTTTTCTAGAAATTCCTGCTGGTGATATTCATTTACTACAACTTGCTCCGGGAGAGTTTTTATTTGTCGCTATTAAAGTTGCAGGCTACAGCGGATTAATAGTTTCTTTTCCTTATATAATCTATCAAATAATATTGTTCATTTCCCCTGGGTTAACAAAACAAGAAAAAAGCCTTATCTTGCCAGCAGTTTTTGGTTCAGGTCTTCTGTTTTTTTTAGGATTAATTTTTTCATGGTGGATATTAGTCCCTGCAGCAATAAATTTCTTTATTACTTTCGGTGCTGATATTGTTGAACCAACTTGGTCTATAGAGAGATATTTTGATTTTGTTCTTTTATTAATGTCTAGCACTGCAATAGCTTTTCAATTGCCAGTATTACAATTTATTCTTGGTTCTCTTGGAATAATTACGACAGAAAAAATGATCTCGAATTGGAAGATAGTTGTAATCTCCTCCGCAATCTTATCTGCAGTGATTACCCCTTCAACAGACCCATTGACAATGTCATTACTATCTATATCGATTGTGTTTTTATTTTTTGTGGGTACTGGATTAACTTACTTATCAGAAAATCTTAAGTCAAAAACTCTTTCATCTTCTCATTAAGATTTAATTGCAAGCTGACAGCTCTACCTAACCTTGGCTTCGCATTGACTTTCTTTAGCCACTCCCTTACTTCTTCTGAATATCCACATCTATTTAAAATCTCGATTTTAACAGCTATCGATTTTTTATATTCATCTTCACTTAAAGGAAATGATTCTTGTCCAAGAAATCCCCACATCATTTGAAAATAAACAAATTTTCCTCTTCTAAAGAGTCTAAAATCATATTTTCTCCCCCAGCGATGAATCAAATAATGGATAACTTCATCTAATAGCAATGGGTTCATTTAAATCGATTAATTAAGACTTCCTAAACTTTTACTTTAAATTATTAAAAGTCCTATCTATTTGCAACATTAGTTGAATAATTTGTTCCATAATAACTAATAAATAACAGAATCAAGTAGCGAATGACTCAATTAAGTTCCAATGATGTCCCTTCAATGGGTCGAAGGCAATTTATGAATCTTCTTACATTTGGTACTGCAACTGGTGTAGCTTTAGGAGCCCTTTACCCCGTAGCAAATTATTTCATGCCTTTAAGAGCAGGCGGAGGCGGGGGTGGAACTTCTGCAAAAGATGAATTAGGGAATCCAATAACTAAGACAGGATGGTTAGCTAACCATCAAGCAGGAGATAGAAGTCTAGTGCAGGGTCTAAAGGGAGATCCAACTTATTTAATAGTTAATGAGGGTGGTGAAATTGGGGAATTTGGTTTAAATGCAATATGTACTCATTTAGGTTGCGTTGTCCCATGGGATAGTGGTGCTAATAAATTTATATGTCCTTGTCATGGCAGTCAGTACGATACAAATGGGAAGGTAGTCAGAGGGCCTGCTCCTTTATCTTTAGCGCTAGCGCATGTCGATATTGAAGATGATGCTGTACTCGTCAAACAATGGTCGGAAACTGACTTTAGGACTAATGAGAATCCATGGTGGGCATAAAAAAAATGATAGGTCTTAAAAATCAAATCATGAAAAAAACAAGTTTATTTATCTTTACTCTGTTTTTTATTTCGAGCATTGTATTTTATCCAAAGATCACTTTTGCTTATCCATTTTGGGCTCAACAAAACTACGAATCCCCAAGAGAAGCCACAGGCAAGATAGTCTGTGCAAATTGTCATCTAGCTCAAATGCCTACAATTGCAGAGGTTCCACAATCTGTTGGAGCAGACAGTGTTTTCAAGGCTGTAGTCAAAATACCCTACAAAAATGATTTGAAAGAAATCGGGGCTGATGGTTCTGAAGTTCCATTACAAGTTGGGGCTGTTGTAATGCTGCCTGATGGCTTTAAACTTGCCCCTCAAGAAAGATGGACCGAAGAAATCAAAGAGGAGACAGAAGGGGTATATTTTACTAATTACAGTGAAGAGAAAGATAATATCATCCTTGTTGGACCTCTACCTGGCGATACCAATAAAGAAATCGTTTTCCCTGTACTTTCCCCTGATCCATCCACTAATAAAGAATATCACTATGGAAAATACTCGTTACATATCGGAGGCAATAGAGGTAGAGGTCAGGTATACCCAACTGGAGACAAAAGCAATAATGTAGTTTTCACCTCCTCTACCTCAGGAACTATAAATTCAATAGAAACGATTGAAGATGGTAGCTATAAGGTCAATATAGAAAACGAGAATGGTGAGATGACTACTGAAGCAGTGCCCGTTGGTCCTCAACTTATCGTAAAAGCACAAGACAAAATTAATTCAGGCGACCCTCTTACTAATGATCCCAACGTTGGTGGCTTTGGGCAATTAGATGCTGAGATTGTGCTTCAGAGTCCTTATAGAGTAATTGGATTGATTGCATTCTTCATTGGTGTAGGCCTAACACAAATACTTTTAGTATTAAAGAAAAAACAAGTAGAAAAAGTTCAAGCAGCAGAGGGTATCTAACTTTCTTTAAATGCTTATACTTCAAGCTTTTATACAATCTCCAGGAGAAACTTTTTTAAATTTAGGATTTGTAACTATCAGATGGTACGGACTGCTTATTTCGATTTCAGTTTTAATAGGCCTATTTGTCTCTAAAAAACTAGCTAAGGAAAGAAATATTAACCCAGAGTACATTAGTGAAATACTTCCATCATTAATAATTTCTTCAATAATTGGAGCTAGAGCTTATTATGTAATTTTTGAGTGGAGGCAATATAGCGGAGAAAACTTTTTTACTTCTTTTGAACTATTCAATAACATCATTCAAATACCTTCTTTTCTTGCAGTTTGGGAAGGAGGCATAGCAATCCATGGAGGTCTCATTGGAGGATTAGTATCTATTATCTATTTCTGTAAGTCGAAAAAAATTAATTTGAAAACTTTTATTGATATATTAATACCCTCTATTATTCTTGGACAATCAATAGGAAGATGGGGAAATTTTTTCAATAATGAAGCCTTTGGATCTCCCACAAATTTGCCTTGGAAATTATTTATACCTATCCAAAATAGGCCTTTAGAATTTCTAAATTATGAATTTTTTCATCCTACATTTCTCTATGAGTCATTTTGGAATCTTTTAATTTTTATCGTCCTTATTATTACCTTTAATAAACAAAATAAAACAGATTTTTACAGGCCTGGCTTTATTAGCTGTCTTTATTTAATAAGTTATAGCTTTGGAAGATTCTGGATTGAGGGTTTAAGAACTGACCCATTATGCATTGGTGGGCTGCCACCTTTCTGTGATGGCGGTATAAGAATGGCTCAATTTATAAGTATTTTTCTATTTTCTTCTGGATTAATTGGAATATTTTTTTTAAGATTGAGAACATATAGTGGGAAAAATAGAAAGAATGGATAATAAAATATCCTTTATTGGCGTTGGTCCAGGCGATCCAGAATTATTAACTTTAAAAGCATTAAAAAAGATAAAAATTGCAGATATCATTATTTGGACTGATTCTCTAATTCCTGAAAAGATTTTAGATTTTGCTAAAGAAGGTTCTGAAAAAATAAAAACGAGTTCGCTCAACTTAGAGCAAATATCCTCAATTATGATAGAAAAATTTCAGGCAGGGAAAACTGTTGTAAGGTTGCATGATGGAGACCCTTGTCTTTTTGGAGCAATTAGAGAGCAAATCGAAATTTTAAAAAACGAAAAAATTGAAACCGAGGTTGTTCCTGGAGTAAGTGCTTTTCAAGTTGCTGCAGCATATCATGAAGCTGAGTTAACCATCCCTGACGTAACGCAAACAATAATTTTAACTAGAGCAGGAGGGCGAACAGGGATGCCCGAAAAAGAATCTCTGAAAGATCTTGCGAAACACAATTCCTCTATATGTCTTTATCTAAGTGCTAGGCATGTGAAAAGGTCTCAAGAAACCCTACTAGAGTTCTACCCTCCAGAGACTAAAGTGATTGTTGGATTTAGAGTATCTTGGGATGATGGTTGGACATCATTAATAGAATTAAAAGATATGGAAAAATTTTCTATTGAGAAAAGACTAATTAGAACAACCATTTACATAATTAGCCCAGCAATTAGTAATTCTCAAAAAAGATCTAATCTTTATAATCCATCTTATAGACATCTCTTTAGGAATAAATAATCTTTAAGTTGTTAGAAAAATATTAATTACTATAATTAGTAAAAATTTACTTGCTTTGAAAGAAATAAAATCTGTTTCGGAAATCAACAATAATGGAGGAGATCCCTCTTTAAAGAGAATCGGAAATTTTATTAAAGAGGCTAGGTTAAGTAAAAATCAATCTATTGAAGAATTGGCTTCTGATTTAAAAATAGGAGCTCATCAACTTGAAGCCATAGAGGAAGGTAATGAAGAAAAACTACCTGAAGAAGTATTTGTCAAAGCAATGATTAGGCGTATTTCACAGAAGCTCAAACTTGATACAGAATTTTTAATGGATGAATTAAAGACAAAGAGGAAAGAAGTGAAAATTGAAGAAATAGTTGAAGAAGTTTCCAAAAAAAATTACAAATCTAGGCAATCTAAGAATTTTAATCCAGTAGGATTCCTAATATTTATTTTAATTTCAGGCTTTCTCGGACTAATCGCCTCGTCATTAATTTTGAATTTATTTTCAGACTCTTTTCAGAATCAAACTCCAAAACAAGAACTTATTAAAAAAACTAAATAACATTTAAATCCAAATTCTTTAGTTCTTTTATTACATTACGGCATAATCCTAAGTTCCATTTTTCAAGAAGAAGATCTTGGTTTCTACTTAAAGGTAGAAGTTCAAATGAAAGAATATTTTCCTGCAATTTTATTTGCACTGAGGAGATCACCTTATCAGGTCTTTGATCAAGAGAAGCTGCTAGTCTCAGGATTAATGACATTTCAAGAACTAATGTTTTGTCTTCTTTGGATATTAAATTTTGCCATGACTCATGTCTTTTCTTGGGAAGAGTCTTTCTATGGTACCTAGCAATTGAAGCAATAATATTTGTTTCTGCTTCAGAATATCCCAACAACTCACAATTTTTAATTAAGTACCAAGAGTGTTTGTGATATGAACCAACATTCACGTATTTCCCACAATTATAAAGATTAGAAGCTGCCCAAAGAAGTTCTTTAGCTTTAGGGTCATTATCGCTATGAAAGATATTTTTAGTCTGATCATAGATTTGAAAGGCAATATCAATAACTTTCTCAGCTCTTGTATTATCTACTCCAAACTTTCTGGCCTGATGGACTATAGTTGTTTTTCTAATATTGCTTTGAATATTTAACTCATTTTTAATTATCCCTTTACGAAGCATCCAATCTACAACCAAACCCTCTCGAAGCGCCCTCTCACTTATTATTAATTCATTAAAGTTCAACATCTCCATTGCGGTGTTTAATATCAATGCTCCTGGAATAATTATTTCTGCTCTTCTCTCACTTAATGAAGGTATTTTCTTGATTTCCGAAACTGGCAATTTAATTAGTTTTTCCAATACATTTTGTAAATTTTCCCTTTTAAATTTATAACCATGCAACTTTTGTTTAGATTCTCCCAAATCATCTGAAATCAAATTTCCTAATGAGGTTGCAGTGCCACTGGTTGCAATCATAGATAAAGGCTTATCTCCCTTAGATCTACTCTCTATTTTTCGAACAGATGGTTCTAAAGATCCTTTAATAAAAGTTGTTAGAAAAATCGATCTTTGTGAATTTATAGACTCTTTATTTAAAAAATCATTTTTGAGTCTTACCGCACCAATTCTCGTACTGGTAAGAGCTATAGCATCTTTTTTATCTGCAAGTATTAATTCTGTAGATCCTCCTCCAATATCTATTATTACAAAAGACTGATCTTCAAAAGCCATACCAGAAAGAACCCCAAGGTAAATTAATCTGGCTTCCTCAGATCCACTTATCATTTCTATTTGAATATCAGTTTCATCAAGAACTCTTCTAATAAAATCTTGACCGTTTGGAGCTTCCCTAACGGCACTTGTTGCAGCTGTTACTATTTGTTTTACTCCATTACTTTTACAATATGCGTTAAATCGCTTAAGAGTAACTAATGCTCTTTGGATTGATTCTTCAGTAAGATTACCCTCCTCATCTTTTTCTCCAAGACGAGTGGTTGATTTATCAGTAAATTTTATTGAAAATGATTTTAATTCTAGATTAATTTCTGCTACCAAGAGATGTGTAGAGTTAGTTCCAATATCTATAGAAGCTACTAAAATTTGCTTTTTTTGAAAATATTTTAAATCTTGTTTCTGAATCATTTCTTTTTATAAGATGCAGATATCTTTAATCCATTAATAAATATACCTAAGATTGTTTATTAAATAATAGAAATCATTTAATCCTAGTAAAATTATTTAAAGTTATGAAATATACAATAGGTCATATGCAAGATAAAAATCGGCAAATCAAATTAAGTACTTTTTTTGAATTACTAAGGTGGAATAAGCCGACTGGAAGAATGATCTTACTTATTCCTGCTGGATGGAGTTTATATTTAACCCCAGACGCTAATCCAACATTTTTAATGTTGCTAAGAATAATTCTGGGAGGACTACTAGTAAGTGGATTAGGCTGCGTGGTTAACGATATTTGGGACAAAAAAATTGATCAAAGAGTTTTTAGGACAAAAAATAGACCTCTAGCTGCAAATAAAATCTCTCTTGAAACGGCTTATTCAATTCTTTTCTTTTTAATTTTATGTAGCTTCTTTTTAACTTTGTCACTACCTCAACCTGGAAGAATCCTTTCCATTTCGCTTGCTTTTTTAGCTTTACCTATTATTTTAATTTATCCTTCTGCCAAAAGATGGTTTAAATATCCTCAATTAATCTTATCCATATGCTGGGGTTTTGCTGTTTTAATTCCCTGGGCCGCAAATGAAGGAAATTTAAATAGTATTGTTTTATTGTTTTGCTGGCTAGCTACCATATTTTGGACTTTTGGCTTTGACACGATTTATGCTTTAGCAGATAAAAAATATGATATCAAAATTGGAATAAATAGTTCCGCTGTTAACCTCCAGAACAATACAAGAATAACTATTCAAATTTGTTATTTTTTAACTTCTAGTTTTCTCGCATTATGCGGATTTATTAATCAAATGGATTTTATTTTTTGGCCAATTTGGCTTACAACGTCAATCTTAATGCAGAGAGATATACTAAAAGTATTTCCTGAGGAAAAGCAATCAATAAAAAATATTGGGAATCACTTCAAAAATCAATCAATTTATGGAGGAGTCCTTTTGTTAGGAATTATTATTGCCTCATAAATTCTAAATATGGTTTTTAGATTAAGAAAAGGTGATCTAGTAGATATTTTAGCTCCAGGCTCCTTTATTGATGAAGACGAAAGTTTTCAAAAAGGCATAAAAATCTTAAAAAGCTGGGGCTTAGAAATTAATGAAAATAATAATTCTCTTTCAAAAAAATTTGGTTATTTTGCAGGTGATGATCTAACAAGATTTAAAGAACTGGAAAAAGCACAAAATAGTAAGCTAATCATTTTTGCAAAAGGAGGCTGGGGTTCAGCAAGACTATTAGAAAAAGAACCTTCTTGGCAGAATGGTTTAATGCTTGGATTCTCAGATACATGTTCTTTATTATTATCTAAATATTCTCAAGGATTTATAGGTTCTATTCATGGCCCCATGGTTACTGGCCTTTTCAAAGAGCCGAAGTGGAGTCTTGAGAGATTAAGAAATTTACTTTTTGAGGGATATGTTGAGGATATAAGAGGAATTCCTATAAGAGGTGGGAAAGCCAAAGGAGAAATTATAGTTTCTAACTTAACTATTGCTACTTTTTTAATTGGTACTAATCACTTTCCAGATTGCCAAGGGAAAATAATAATTTTTGAAGATATTAACGAAGATATTTATAAAATTGATCGCATGTTAACTTACCTCAGAATGACTAAAACACTTACTGAAATTGCTGGCATTGGATTCGGAAGTTTTTCTAATGATTCCTGCGACCTTGAATGGAAAGATTTACTAAAAAAATGCATTATTGAAAGACTTCAAGAGTTTGACTTTCCTATTCTTTTTGACCTCCCAATAGGCCACATATCGGGAAATGCTTGCATTCCTTTAGGATACGAAGCCACCTTAAATGGTGATGATGGCATTCTTAGTATCGATACACCTTTTTAACTAGGGTTCTTCACAAAAAGTTTTGCTATTTTCAAATCTATAGGGGATGTAATTTTTATATTTGAATAAGTTCCTTCAATAATCTTCACTTTCCAATTAAGCATTTCGAATAGTGAGGCATCATCTGTGACTTTCCAGTTTTTATCAATTGCCATCTTGTGAGCTTTTTTTAAGCTATCTACCAAGAAGCCCTGAGGAGTTTGCGCTGCCCATAAATAATTTCTATCTGGTGTTTCTTTAATAAAACCTTCATTATCAACAATCTTTATTGTGTCAGTTACCTTAGTAGCCAAAATTACAGCTTCATTTTCATCTAATTGCTTGGCACAAAGATCTATCAATTCAGGATTAATTAGACATCTAGCACCATCATGTATTAAAACTTTTTCAGCATCTTTTGGCAGCGCTTTTAAACCATTAAAAACAGACTGTTGCCTGGTGTCACCACCATTAATCCAATGAACTTTATGAGCAAGCTCCTTTGCTGATTTTAATAATAAATTTTTATCTTTTGGTTGTCCAATTATTCCAACCCAATTTGTTGAACTTGCAGAAAATACAGATTTAAGTGTCCAATAAATCAAAGACTCTCCCTCTAAATCAATAAGTAATTTATTTTTCCCAGCTTTCATTCTGCTACCACTCCCTGCAGCTGGTATTAAAAAGTGCACAATAGAAGGTTTTAATAATTTCTAGACAATTATAAATAAAAGCAATATCTTTACACAAATAGTACTACGATTGAAAATTATAAATTTAATAATGTCCAATACAGATTCATTATCAGGCAAAGTAGCTTTAATCACTGGCGCTAGCAGAGGAATTGGTAAAGAAATTGCTTTAGAACTAAGCCGCTTAGGAGCAGAAGTTTTTATTAATTACTCTTCTTCTGATGAAAAAGCTGAAGAAGTTGTAAATTCAATAAAAAATTCGGGAGGTAAAGCTCATAAATTAAAATTTGATGTTTCAAAAGAGGATTCTGTCAGTTTAGCTTTTGAAGAAATAATCAAAATTAAGGGCACTATTGATATCCTAATTAATAATGCTGGCATTACTAGAGATGGACTATTGATAAGAATGAAATCGGAACAATGGGATGAAGTACTAAATACGAACTTAAAAGGAGTTTTTCTTTGTACAAAATATGCTTCAAAATTTATGATGAAAAAAAGAAGTGGTAGCATAGTAAATATTTCATCTGTTGTTGGAATAATTGGTAATCCAGGGCAAGCAAATTATTCTGCCGCAAAAGCTGGAGTTATTGGATTTACCAAAACTTGCGCTAAAGAATTTGCTCCAAGAGGTATAAACGTAAATGCGATAGCTCCAGGTTTCATAGAAACAGAGATGACAGAAAAACTTAATACTGAAGAGATTCTGAAAGTTATTCCTTTAGGGAAATTAGGAAGTTGTGCTCAAATTGCAAACTTAGTGACATTCTTAGTTTCAAGTGATGCAGGAAGTTACATTACAGGGCAAACAATCAGTATTGACGGTGGTATGAGTATTTAATTATGTACTTTCATAAGGTTGGCCCAATTCATCTCTTAACCTTCTAATTTTTTGTAAAAGTTTTAGTCTTCGACTTCTAGCAGTTAATGTCAAGAAAAATCTTAAAGGAAAATATATTAATGTCATAGCAATCGCGAGGATTGCGGTAAGAGTAAAAATAAGATTATTTGTTTCATCCATAACTTAAAGATACTCTTATTTGAGTTAATTTGTATGTCTCATTAAAAGAAATTCGGCTTTCCCCACTTAATAAAATATCCCTTAAAAATGATTCTATGGGAGATTAGAATAAGACTAAAGATCAAATAAACATGGCCAAACAGTTAAGTTTTTCTAATGAATCAAGAGAAGCTCTAGAAAAAGGTGTAAATTTCGTAGCTAATGCAGTAAAGGTTACTATTGGGCCAAAAGCAAAAAACGTTGTAATAGAAAAGAAATTTGGTTCGCCAGACATAGTAAGAGATGGATCTACAGTTGCTAAAGAGATCGAGATTGAAAACCCTATTTCTAATTTAGGTGCGAAATTAATAGAACAAGTCGCATCCAAGACAAAAGAGAGTGCTGGTGATGGAACAACAACAGCAACCATTCTGACACAGAAGATGGTTCAGGAAGGATTAAAAAATATTGCTTCTGGCGCCAACCCTATGGAGTTAAAAAAAGGGATGGAAGCAGGCCTAGCTTTTGTCTTAGAAAAATTAAGTTCCAAAAGTATTTCATTAAGTGGTTCAGATATTCAAAAAGTTGCAACAGTCAGTGCTGGAGGTGATGAAGAAATTGGATCTATAATTTCAAAAGCAATGGATATTGTTACTTCAGATGGGGTAATAACTGTTGAGGAATCTCAATCACTAGAAACAGAATTAGATATAACTGAAGGAATGTCTTTTGATAGAGGTTATAGTTCTCCATATTTCGTAACAGACCAAGAAAGACAAATTTGTGAACTAGAAAACCCTAAAATATTAATAACTGATCAAAAAATTTCAAATTTAGTTGATTTAGTTACAATACTTGAAGAAATTCAGAAGTCAGGCTCACCTTTTCTAATTCTTGCGGAAGATATCGAAGGAGAGGCTTTAACTACTCTTGTTTTAAATAAGAATAGTGGAATTTTAAATGTTGCTTCAGTAAGAGCTCCGTTATTTGGTGAAAGAAGAAAAGCTGCCCTTGAGGATATTGCAATTCTTACAGGTGCTAAGTTAATAAGCGAAGATAAATCGATGACACTTGATAAAGTATCGATTAATGATTTGGGAAAAGCAAAAAAAATAACTATCACAAAGGATAAAACTACAATTGTTGCCTTCGAAGACACTAAAGATTTAGTTAAAGCGCGAGTAGAGAAATTAAAAAGAGAAGTAAATATAACTGAATCAGAATATGATCAAGATAAAATCAATGAAAGAATAGCCAAACTAGCTGGAGGAGTAGCTCTTATCAAAGTAGGCGCTGCCACAGAAACTGAGATGAAGTATAAAAAATTGAGAATCGAAGATTCTCTTAATGCTACGAAAGCTGCTATTGAAGAGGGTGTCGTTTCTGGAGGAGGGCAAACTTTAATTGAAATATCAAATGACCTTTTAAGTTTAAGTCAAACATCTTCCGATGATTTAAGAACAGGGATAAATATAATTAAAGAAGCCCTTTTGGAACCCACCAAACAAATAGCAAAAAATGCTGGTTTTAATGGTGATGTAGTTGTCGCTGAAATTATAAGACTTAACAAAGGCTTTAATGCTAATTCAGGAAAATATGAGGATTTAAAAGATTCAGGAATATTAGATCCAACAAAAGTAATAAGATTAGCTCTTCAAGATTCAGTTTCTATTGCAGCTATGCTCCTCACAACAGAAGTTGCTATGGCAGACATTCCAGAGCCTGAAGCCGCAGCCCCTGGAGGGCCAGGTGGAGATCCAATGGGAGGAATGGGTGGCATGGGTATGCCAGGTATGGGTGGCATGGGTATGCCAGGTATGGGTGGCATGGGTATGCCAGGCATGGGTGGCATGGGTATGCCAGGTATGGGTGGCATGGGTATGCCAGGTATGATGTAAAAATTTAACTTGCTTTTTTATCGTTACTAATCCACTTTCTTAAACTTTTAATATTAGGCAGTGGTAATTTCTGGTTATCAGTAAGTTGTTTTATATTATTAGAATCTTGCTCTTTGCTAAATATTAAATTAGTGCTAGAAGTTTCTAGACGTTTTGATTCCCTTTTTTTTTCTTCTATATTTTCCACAGGTTTAGATAATTCAAGTTTAATTTGTTCTTGATTTTCTTCTTCATAATTTTCATCAATTAAAGATATTTGTTCTTGATTTTCTTCTTCATAATTTTCATCAATTAAAGATATTTGTTCTTGATTTTCTTCTTCATAATTTTCATCAATTAAAGATATTTGTTCTTGATTTTCTTCTTCATAATTTTCATCAATTAAAGATATTTGTTCTTGATTTTCTTCTTCACGCTGATTTTCTTTTTGTAGTGAACTATGGATTAATAAATCATTTAATGAATCAATCCCAAATCTATGGACCCACTTAAGAACAACATTTTCTTTAAGCAAAAAATTATTTTCTAAAGAAGCTTGTTTATAAACTTCTATTAAATGATTTTTTAAAAGCATAAAATTTCTAATTTAACTTTCTATTTAACAGAGGCCTTATAATAATTAAGGAAAAAACTGTTAAAGAAAATAAAATCGAGATACAACTCTTACAAGTTAAATCACCATATGGGGCATGTAAAGCCACTAATTCTAAATCCATAGTTTGTGTATAGGCAGTCCTAATAGGTTCAATCGCAAAAGTTAATGGATTTAATGAAGCTAACCAGCCCAGCCAATTTGGCATAAAAGAGATTGGAGCTAAAGCAGTACTCGCAAATAAAAGAGGTAAATTTATTACAAATATAAGAGCGATTAATTCAATATGTCCTGGCAAAACAAAGGCTAAACATAAACTAATTGATGTCACAAAAAGAACTAATAAAATTAGTGTTGTAAATACAATTCCTAAACCATATAGGTTAGGCCATCCATAACCCAAAATATATGAAACAATCATTATTACAATACTCTGAACAAAGCTCAAGATTGTTATGTAAAAGAAAGAAGATAAAACTATGGATAATCTACTGGTTAAAGGAGCCACAAGTAATCTATTAAGAAATCCAAACTCTCTATCAAACATTAAAGGAAGACCAGAGTTTAGGGCTCCGCTAAAAGCAGTAAAAACAATAAGTCCTGCTCCTAAAAAATTTCCATAAGAATCAACTCCTGGTAAAAAACCTTCAGGAGCTTTAGAAAATAATGCCCCAAATAAAAAAAGCCAAATTATTGGTTGTAATATTCCTGCTAAAAGAGTTGATGGTCTCCTTTTTAATTGAATAAATAATCTCTTTGTTAAGGCAAATGTTTCTTGATATAAAAAAAATAAATTATACTGTTGTAATTCCATAATTAGCAGTAATTACTATTCATTATAGTTAGTTAACCAAAATTTTTTTTATCGCATGGATTGCTTTGATTCTTTTTTTAGGTCTCTTTTCCCTGCCATAGAAATTTCAGCATCCAATAATGTTTTCCCAGTTGCCTGAAGATATACATCATCCAAGCTTGGCTGACTTTGGGTTAGAGAAAAAATTTCAAACTTTGAGAAGGCTAATTCCACTTTTAGCTTCGTAAGTAAATCTTTTTGCTTATCTGCTACGAAATTTATCGAGAAACCTTGAGCTTCATTTATGATAATCTGACTAATTCCATCTATTGAAGATAAAATTTTACATATATTTTTTGCTTCTTCCTGATTACTAAATTCCCTTACTTTCAAAGTTACTCTATCTCCTCCTAATTTATTTTTGAGCTCTGCAGGAGTTCCTTTTGCTATAACTCTTCCATCATCAATTATCACTAATCTGTCAGCCAATTTATCTATTTCATCAAGATAGTGACTACTTAAAATAATGGTCATTCCATTATTTCTCAAATCTTTCAAAAGTTGCCATATAATGTTCCTACTTTCAATATCTAAACCAACTGTAGGTTCATCCAAAATTAATACTTGCGGTAAATGTAAAAGTCCAGCAGCCAGATCTATTCTTCTTTTCATTCCCCCTGAATAAGTTCCGCACTTACGATCAATCCAATCATTCATTTCTAATTGATCTATTAATTTATTTATCCTTTCAAATTTTTTATTTTTGTTGATGTGATATAAATCTGATTGAAAATCCAAAAGCTCACGTCCAGTTAATATTTTATCAAGTGCAATGTCTTGGGCAACATAACCAATTAATTCTCTAATTTTCCTTGAATTTTTTATCAGATTAATATTATTTATAAAAACTTCTCCACTATCAGGCTCTATTAAAGTAGCGAGTATTTTTATTAGTGTTGATTTGCCAGCACCATTTGGACCTAGTATTCCGAATAATGTGCCAGCTTCAATTTCCATTGATAAATTTTTTAATGCATTGATATCTGAATAAGATTTTGAGAGCCCTTTAACTTTTATATAATTCATCAAACTTACTAATTACATAAAAATATTTTACATCTAATTTAATTACTAAGCAGGGATACGATAGATAAAAATATTTGCATAGATTGCTGCTCAAATTCTACGGATAGTTGGGTCCTGGAAATTAATAACAAAAGACATATGCCAAACATGTAGAGAATAGACCACCTAAAAAGAGACTTTGCTCTTGAAAGATCATCAGGAGATTTCTTTAATTCATTTATTAATTGCAAAAGTCTTCCATTAAATGGTAATAACATAATTCCGTATAAGAACCCCCCTTCAGGTAAAGCAAAGACTCCCAAAATACTCATTAAAACTGTTGCCCATCCGTAACGAGAAATCGCTTTAGCAGTAAAAACAGATCCTTTAACAGAAGGGAGCATAGGAATACCAACAGATGCGTAATCATCCTTCAACAAAATTGCAAGTGCCCAAAAATGAGCTGGGGTCCATAACATTACTAAACCAAACAACCACCAACCACTAAGACCTACATGCCCTGTAGCAGCAGACGCTCCAACTAAGGGCGGTATCGCACCAGCAACTCCTCCGAAAACAATATTTTTTGTTGTACGAGGTTTCAAAATAACTGTATATAAAATTACGTAGCTAAATAAACCAAGAAGAGTTAAACCCGCAGCTAAATAATTTACACCACTTACTAAAAGCATCGAAGCTGCCAAAGTACATGATACAGCGGCTAAAAATACAGTCTGAGACGACAACTTTCCTGCTGGCAAGGCTCTTTTGCTAGTTCTTGTCATCCTCTTATCTAATTCCATTTCCCACAAGCAATTAAGAGCTCCTGCTGCTGCTGCCGCCAAAGCGCCTCCTCCTAAAGTACAGATAAGTTTCGGGGAAGACAAAGGCCATTCTTCTGTTAAAGCCATTCCTCCCAAAGTTGTAGCGAGTAAAAGTGGGATTAATCTAGGTTTTGCTACTTCAAGCCAGGGCGGCAAAGTTAAATTTTTTCTTGAAGGTACAACTTCATCCCTAATTGAAGATTTATAGTTCAAGTTTTCTAAGTTACTACTGTTCATGAATTGATACCAACCATTTGAGAATTTAGGGAGTGGTTTAGACCTTTTTTGGTAAAAGGATTTCTAAAAATTAATGTTGTTAATATCGCAATAAATAAAGAGGCGTTAAGTTGATGACCGATAATAAAAATAGGTTCATTCAAATTTGTTTTAAGACTTAAAACACCCAAAGCAATTTGGAAAAACAATAGAAAAATAAGTGCTGAGAGATATTTCCAATTTTCATTTAGCAAACTTCTCTTATAAATTGCAGTGGCAATAATCAATAGAATTGAAATAGAAATTGGAAAAGCAAATAATTTATGAGTATTTAGAATTAGACATTGTTTATTAAAAGATAAACAAATATGTGCTGACCAGGTTGAAGAAAGCCTTACTCCAATAAAAGATTGAATAAGAGTAAGTAAAAGAGGAAAAAACATTAAAAATCTCCACCAAATTAATGGCTCTTCTATATCGTCATTTTCTAAATTTTGATTTATTGAAATTGTTGTGATGAGAAGTAGAAAAGCTATTAAAAGGTGGCCAGTAACAGTATATGAATCAAGCAAGTTTATTACTGTTAAAGCTCCAAAAGATCCTTGGACAATAACGAGAAAAAGTAATAATGAATAAGTTTTAGGTAACCAATTTGGAATTTCATTTTTCCATATAATTGAAAGGGAAAATTTAAAAAGAATTAATATGCCAACCAGAAAAGCATCTAGACGATGAAACCACTCTAGAAATACTCTTAGGTTCATATGATTAAAAGGCAAAAAAGATCCATAACATAACGGCCAATCTGGACAGGCAAGTCCAGCCTCCATGACTCTAGTAGCACCTCCAATTACGATTAGTGCGATAAGTGCCAATACACTATGACTTCCTAACCTTTTAAAAATTGTCAGATATTTTGATTTATATAATTGATTATTAATCAAATGGTTAAAACCTATTATTTTGCATAATAAATTAGATTTAAAAACCAAACATTAATTAAAAATTAATATGTTTAATTTAAAAAATAATTTACTAATTTAATCTTTTTTCCCTGACAATTAACTCTAAAAAGTTATTAATAATACGCCTTTTATTTCATAAATCTTAAGAAGTTGTGAATTTAAATGTTTTTCTTTTAACAAAGGATGCAAGATTAAAAAAAATGAATATCTTGAGGATATAAATACAAATTTTTAGAGCTCAATTGTTAAATAAAAACTTTTATTTAATTCTAATTATTTCCCTCGTTTTTGCTATATCTTTTTGGATTGGTTTTAATGTAAATTTGCTCCCAGCTGAAGCAAGTATTAACGCACCAATTTACGATGAACTTTTTAAAATTCTTTTCATCATTGGATTAATCATTTTTATAGGAATGACAATAGCTGTTATATATAGCTTATTTAAGTTTAGGAAAAGAAATGATCAGATAGGCGATGGCATAGCCTTAGAGGGGAATTTAAGCTTAGAAATTGTATGGACAATTATCCCTTCAATAATTGTTTTATTAATAGGTTTATATAGCTACAACATCTACGATCGAATGGGAGGTATGAAAGAACTAAATCATAACCACGAAATGATGAGTTCTAATACTGAAAAAATTTGGGCGGGAATAAGTCAAACCTCTGATAATGAAATAGCAATAAATAATTTATCAATTGAAGTTTCAGCTATGCAATTTGCATTTCTATTCAATTATCCCAAGGGCAATTTCATATCAGGAGAACTACACGTTCCTGTTGATCAAAAAGTATCAATGAAAATGGAATCCAAAGATGTTATTCATGCTTTTTGGGTGCCAGAGTTCAGAATTAAACAGGATATTATTCCTGGGCAACCTACTATTCTGAATTTCACTCCTACAAAAGTAGGAAAATATCCGATAATTTGCGCAGAATTATGTGGCCCATATCATGGAGGGATGAGAGCCTCCATAATTGTTGAAGAAGAATCTGATTACAACGAATGGTTTAACAAAAATAAAAAATCAGAGGTAAATTTATGACAATATCAATTGATCCACAAAAAACTAATAATGAAAGCCTTCAACCTAAAGGCTGGCTTAGATACTTTAGTTTTAGCCTTGATCATAAAGTAATTGGAATACAATATTTAGTCTGCGGTTTTCTTTTCTATTTAATTGGAGGAACCTTAGCGAGCGCCATTAGAATTGAACTAGCTAGTCCAATGTCTGACTTTATGCCGAGAGATGTTTATAACCAAGTTTTAACTCTACACGGAACAATAATGATATTCCTTTGGATAGTGCCTGTAGTTAATGGTGCTTTTGGAAATTATTTAATTCCATTTTATGTAGGTGCAAGAGATATGGCATTCCCAAGATTAAATGCTGTTGCTTTTTGGTTAATTCCTCCTTCTGGTTTGATGCTGGTAGCAAGCTATTTTGTTGAGGGTGCTGCTCAGGCTGGATGGACGGCTTATCCTCCTTTGAGCATAACTACTCCTCAATCGGGACAAATTATTTGGATTCTGAGCGTTCTATTACTTGGAGGCAGCTCTATATTTGGTGGTATAAACTTTATCGCGACCATTATCAAACTAAGAAGGCCAGGATTAAAACTTATGCAATTGCCAATGTATTGTTGGGCAATGCTTGGAACAAGTCTATTAGTTGTTTTGTCAACTCCTGTTTTAGCAGGCACTTTAATTCTACTTAGCTTCGATATCATCGCTAATACAGGTTTTTTCAATCCTGTTTTAGGAGGCAATGTCGTAGTTTATCAGCATTTATTTTGGTTTTATTCTCATCCAGCTGTATACATTATGGTCCTTCCTGCCTTTGGTTTAGTTAGTGAAATACTTCCTGTACATGCTAGAAAACCACTTTTTGGATATACAACAATGGTTTTTTCAATAATGGGGATAGTAGTTTTAGGTTTAGTTGTTTGGGCGCATCATATGTTTACGAGTGGAACGCCACCTTGGATGAGATTATTCTTTACTATCGCCACAGCATTTATTGCTGTTCCGACAGGTATAAAATTTTTTAATTGGGTTGCAACATTATGGGGAGGTAAAATTTCCATTAATAGTGCAATGTTATTCTCTTGCGGATTTATTATAAATTTTGTTTTTGGAGGTATTACAGGAGTTGCTTTGGCACAGGTACCTTTCGATATTCACGTACATGATACCTATTTCGTTGTAGCCCATTTTCATTACATAGTTTATGGAGGGACTGTTTTTATTATTTTCTCTTCCATTTATCATTGGTTCCCCAAAGTAACTGGGAAAATGCTCAATGAAAAATTAGGAATTTTACACTTTATCATTACTTTTATTGGATTTAACTTATGCTTCGCTCCTCAACATTGGCTTGGTTTAAATGGAATGCCAAGAAGAGTTGCAGAATATGATCCTCAATTCCAGTTCGTTAATCAAATTAGTAGCCTTGGTGCTCTTTTGATGGCTATAAGTACAATTCCTTTTTTAATTAACGTATTCCTTAGTGTGAGAAATGGAAAAAATGCTGGAGATAACCCTTGGAATGCTCTTACACCTGAATGGTTAACATCTTCTCCACCTCCAGTTGAAAATTGGGAAGGAGAAGCTCCATTAGTTGAAGAACCATATGGTTACGGTAAAGAAATTTCTGAACAGAAATAAAAACATATGACAACACTAGATAGCTCAAAAGAAATTCAAAAAAATAATTCTGAAGTTAATGAAACACATGAAGACTTCAGAATGTTTGGTCTTATAACTTTCCTAATTGCGGACGGAATGACTTTTGCTGGATTCTTTGCTGCTTATTTAACTTATAAAGCAGTAAATCCATTACCAGATGGTGCTATTTATGAATTAGAACTACCAATACCTACTCTCAATACAATTTTGTTACTTGTTAGTAGTGCAACTTTCCATAAAGCAGGCAAAGCACTTTTAAAAGATAAAAACTCAGATTCCCAAAAATGGTTATTTTTTACTGCTTTTCTTGGAATTATATTTTTAATATGTCAATTATTTGAATATTTTCATTTACCTTTTGGATTAACCGATAATTTATTTGCAAGTACTTTTTATGCTCTTACTGGTTTTCATGGATTACATGTCACTTTAGGCACTTTAATGATTTTAATTATTGCTTGGCAATCGAGAATAAATGGCGGAAGATTAACCAGTCAAAATATGTTTCCATTGGAAGCTGTTGAATTGTACTGGCATTTTGTAGATGGAATATGGGTTGTTTTATTTATTATTTTGTATCTTTTATAAAAAAACTAAATTTCTAAAATTAAAAATATTTTTTATTAATTTATATTGCCACAGTTCTCCTTTTTAGTAAGAATATATAATTATGAATTTGTCAGATAATGCTAGAGGGAAAAGAACTTCTTGAAAAAGCAAAGTTATTAAGTAAAAAATCTGAAGATGAGATAGCAAAAGGTTGTGGGTACGTAGGTCCAAGTGGAAGAATCTTAAGAAAAAGTTTCTATAGGGCGCTTATCGAAGCTAAGGGTTACAAAATAGGGAAGGGTCGTTTGGGGAAAAATGGTAATAGAGCTTCAAGAGGCAGACAGACAGAATTCAAAACTAAAGTTCATGGCAATGGGAACCTATTAATTGGTCATGCCTACACCAAAAAATTAGGTCTAGAACCTGGTCAGGAATTTAAAATCGATCTTAAAAAAGAGTCAAAAACAATTTATCTGATTCCATTAAATTAAACAATATATTTTACCAACCGTTTTCTTTAAGCCACTCGGAAGAAATATTATTAGAAGATAAATCTTGATTACTATTTTTATTAAATAAAAGTAATTTCTCTACATATTTAATTAGTGCATCTGCTTCAAGGTTTACGCTGTCACCGATATTTAATTTATTCAGATTTGTGTTATGCCAAGTATGAGGAATTATCGCAATAGTAAATATTTCTCCTTCCCGCTCATATTTTGCAATTGTAAGACTTATACCATTCACACAAATACTCCCTTTATTAACTACATATTTTGAAAAATTATTATTTTTCCACTTTATTGATAAGAGCCAAGATTTCTCTAATTTTTCTATATTCTCAACTGTTCCAAGGCCATCGACATGTCCACTGACTATATGCCCTCCTAGACGGTCAGATACCCTAAGAGCAGGCTCCAAATTAACAATCTGATTCAAGTTCGACTTTACTCCTAAAGTTGTTTTTTTTAATGTCTCCTCACTAACATCAACAGTAAATTTATTTTGAAAAATCTCTTTAACTGTCAAACAAATTCCATCAACAGCTATGCTGTCACCAATTGCCATATCAAATAAATTATCTAGAATTTCAATTTCTAAAATATTTTTTTCTTGTCTTAGTTTTCCAACTGATTGAATTATTCCTGTAAACATAGTTTAAAAAAATATTTTTGCAAAATTTTGTATTTACTTTAATTTACTTTAAATCATTTTCAACTATAAATAAATTAAAGAGTAAATAAAAAGAAATTGATCATATTTAGATGATTATTAATTCACAAAAAAGATCATTTGGTAGAGGGGCGAAAGTGAGCTTATTCACTTTGGGGACAATGCGAGCAACTGAAAGTCTAGAAAAAATGTATAGCATAATAAAAAATGCGTATTATGTAGGAATTAACCACATAGAAACAGCACCCTCTTATGGTGATGCTGAATCACTTATTGGAAATTCAATAAAAAAATTAGCAATAGAAGAGAATATAAAAGAAAAAAATTGGGTGATTACTTCCAAAGTTTTACCAAAGGGTGATTTTGACTTTTTAAAAAATAATTTTAAAAAGTCTCTTAAAAATTTAAATCGCGAGAAAATTAATAATCTTGCAATTCACGGACTCAACTTAAAACAACATCTAGATTGGGTTCTTTCTGGAGAGGGTAAGAAATTCATTTCTTGGATACTTGAGAAGGAACTAGTTGATCAAGTGGGTTTTAGTTCTCACGGAAGTTATTCACTAATTCAAGATGCAATTAACTGTAAAGTTTTTACTTTTTGTAGTCTTCATTTACATTATTTAGATCAATCTAAGATTGCTTTAGCAGAGGAAGCTATAAAAAAAGGTATGGGAGTTTTAGCAATATCACCTGCAGATAAAGGCGGTAGATTATATTCTCCAAGTGATATTTTGATAGAGGCCTCTAAGCCTTTTCATCCATTAGAATTAGCGTATCGATTTCTTCTCGCAAAAGGCATTACAACTTTATCCTTGGGGGCGACAAACAAAAAAGATTTTGAATTTGCGCATAAACTTAGAAACTCATTTGAGAAGCTTACAAAACTTGAAAAAAGCGCCCTTAATAAAATTGAGGAAGTTTCTAATGAAAGATTAAACTCAACCAAATGTGAACAATGTAGATCTTGTCTTCCATGTCCAAATGAAGTGCCTATTCCAGAAATACTTCGTTTAAGAAATATATCTATTGGTTATGGCCAATTAGAATTTGCAAAAGAAAGATACAATTTAATAGGAAAAGCTGGCCACTGGTGGGAAGAAAAAAATTCCTCATTTTGTCAAGAATGTAATAAATGTGTTCCTAAATGTCCTAGTAAATTAGATATACCAAATTTATTAAAAGAAACTCATAACTTATTAATTGAAAATCCTACAAAAAGATTATGGGGATAAGGACTCATTCCAGATATTTTTAAGATTAATTTTTTGTTCATTTGTTAAGACAGGGAAAGACCAACTATTTTCCCAACATTTCTCAGAAGGTCCTGAGATGGGGAGCATTTCAGTTTTATATTTACTTTGCAAATAATCACTATTGAATGGAAGATACCAACCCTGGCTTACTAATTTATCTACTATTGATTTATTTTCTAAAGATTTAATCCATTTCATTAATATTGCATTATTTAGATTTGATCGACTAACTAGAAAATGCCACATCAAAGGTACGCCTTGGCTAGGGAAAACTAAAGAAAGCCTTGGATCTATTTTTAAATATTTTGAACAAAGACTATAAGGAACTATTGCGACAATAGCATCAGAATTAATCAACCAATTGAGCATATTTTTATCATCAAATAACATAGCTTGGCTTTTGAGTTTTTTTAAAGAATTAGATGAATTAATTTTTTGAGCAATTGAAAATATTATTCTGGGACTTTGAGGAAAAATAATTTTCCCAGTTAATTTTTCAGAAAGAAGAAAATCCCAAGATGTTCTTGCTGAAGTTATTAATTCTTTATTATTTTTAATGATGATTGTATAGGGTACTACGCCAATAGGAAATAATTTACTCCTCTGATTTTGATTAAAGCTTCCCAAAAAATCTATCGATCTCTTATCCAAATTTTCGAACAGTGCATATTCATTTATTTTTTCAAATTCTGAAAAATCTATACTAGAAATCCATCCATCATTTATTAAAGTATAGTCAGAATTCAAAATTGTGTTTCTATTTTTTTGTAGCTGAATATTTTCAAAATTAATTTTTTCCTGCTTCCAATCTTTTGGAATCGTATCTTTAAAAGATTCTGGATAAAAAGAATTTTGTAATGCAATTTTTACTTTATTAGGTAGATTACTGCAAGAGTTTAAGAAAAATAAAAGCGAAAGCTTACCACAATTTAAAAATTCTCTTCTGGTTGCAAATTTTGAAAACATTCAGCAATCCTTCTCTAAAGAAATTTGACCTAGGCCCTTCATCATTTCCAGATTTTGTTGACACAATGAAACTATTTCTTCATTTTTAAATCCATCTAAGAAAGCAAGCAATGATATTCCACCAGCACCTACACCTTCTTTTACATGACCTAATTCATAATCCTTCAATTCTTTGTATTTTGAAGATTTAAAATTTAAAGGACTCGCTAAACCTAATAATTTGACATCATATTTTTCATTAATTAGATTTACTAAATCATTTAGAGAATTATCTTTCACAAGCCACCCAGTTGTCGCAATAAAAACATCTTCAATAAATTCATCTTTATTTTTTTCACCTAAAAATTCTAATACAAGCAAAATGACAGCTAACATCTGACTTCCTCCAGACAATATTACAGGTTGTTTTGCTAACCTGGCACCAATTAATAGACCCATTGAAAAAGCTTGGAAAGGATCACCTACTGCCGCGACAACATCAAAAGAGTCAGAATCAGCCTTGAAATTCGCATTTAAAAGTCCCCTTTTAATTACCTGTCTTCTTAGTTCTCTTGGAGCTTTAAATAAACTACTCCCTACTAAATTAGATACCTGCAAACCAAAAGCTTCCATTACTGCCTGAGCAGTTGTGGTGCCCCCCGGTACAGATTCAGAAATTAAAACTGATTGTTTTAAGGATTTTCCTATCGCAAGACCTTTCTCATAGAGATTTAAAACTCTCTCTTTAGTCATCGATTTACCAGTGGTAAGACAATTTGATGGGCCCAAATTTCTATCTTCTACAACCAAATGATTAAAATAAGGCTTTGCTCCTATTCCCAGAGGAACAATAACTGGATAAGTATTTATCAGCTTTGAACAAACATGACTGATTAGGGCCGGAGTTACTCCTGCATTGAGAAGAGGCAATTTATATTTATGATCTTTTGAAGCACCCTCAAGTAAAAATTCAGCATCTGCGAGAGCAGTTGTTCTCCTCGATTTTGGATTAATACCTGCTGCGGAAATTCCTGGAATTTGTGATGTGTTAGTGCCAGCAATTATAAGAAATATTTTTAAATTTTTAATATTCTTTTTCAGTATTTCTATCTTATTGAGTTGTCTTTTTTTATTGGATTCATTTCCAAAAAAATTTATCCCTAATTCTGTACTGTACATTCTTACTTTTTTTAATTATTAAAATCAACTAAGATATTTAACAATCTTGGAGGATCTGGGATGGTTAATTTAAATTTAGGAAACAGAGAATAGGCAACTACATGTACAGTTAAAACATAAACTATTTCTTGAAAAATTATTAATAAAATTGCACCTAGTTGTATACTCAAAATTGAGGGATATAAAGGTAAATTAAATAATCCAATTAACTTTTCTATTAGACCATAACTCGCTCTAGTAATTAACACCCAAAGATTATCTCCAACCAAAGTAGATAATGCTATTACTCTTATTAAAAAGCCAAGGGTTCCAATAACAACTCCCCCAGTTAAACTAAGTTTCCAACTCTTTTCTTTAAACCAACACCAACCTAGCCAAAAAGCCAAAATCCCATAAGGAAATAAAAATAAAGTTCCTCTAACAGGACCCATAATTATGAATAAAAGTAGAAATTGTATTAAAAGTCCTTCCAATGCAATTTTGCTTCCCCTTCTCAAGTGCAACAAGATCATTGGGAGGGGTAAAATCAACCTTAATAAAGCTCCCCCAATTGGCAGATAATATAATGCAACCCATAATAAAGACGAAAGAGATGCTAAATAAGAGGTCTCGACAATATTTAATGCTTCAGTTTTTGTTGTTATTTTCATTTTTTGTTGAATATTTTTAATTAATTTTTATTCATACTTTTATTTTTTGAATCTAAGATACGTTCAATCTTTTCTATTTCAAAATTTACCTCAGAATTACTCAATATGGAACTCAACTCTTCAGTGGGATCTTTTGGATCTACATCTTTTAAAATGAATATTATTTTGTAAGATTGAAGCTCAATTTTTCTTTTTTTTGAAAGATTCTTAATTTTTTTATTTTTTTTATCATCAAATTTTTTGTTTTCTTTTTCTAAATTTATATCTTTTTTATTTTCTGGAACATTTTTTGGCTGCACTGCTTTTTTAATTTTTTTATTTTTTTTATCATCAAATTTTTTGTTTTCTTTTTCTAAATTTATATCTTTTTTATTTAATAAGTTATTTTGTAAATCTTCATTTTTGCTTGTTTTTTCTAAATCATTAAAACTACTTTCAAGAAAATTTCCAATCCTCCCTCCAGAGCATGATTGCAAGAAAATTAAAAAAATTAATAAAAAAAATTCTTTTTTTTTAAAAATCATATTTTTTCTAACTTTTCTTTTTCCTTGTAGTTTTTTTATTACTAATCTTTGTTTTTTTTAAAATTGCGCCTTTTTTATCTTTTAGTTTTTCTTCTAAAAGAGATACTGCTTCATCTATGGTAAATTTTTCTATGTCAGTATCTTTGGCAATCGAAACATTAGTTTTGCCACATTTTAAATAGACACCATATCTTCCATTTAATATTTGAATTTTTTCTTTAAATTCTTTCGGTTTTCCAAAGTCTTTAAGTACCTCTTGACCACCTCTACCCATTTTTGGCATCGCAAGAATTTCTAAAGCTCGTTTTATATCAACAGTAAAAACATCATCCTCTTTCTTTAAGGATCTATTTTCAGATTCAGATTCATTTTTAATCCATTTGATGTAAGGGCCAAATCTTCCTCTATCAGCTTCAACAACTCCTCCTTCAGGATGAACTCCTAACAATCTAGGTAAACTTAAAAGTACAAGCGCTTCATCTAGAGTTAGATCATCAGTTTTCAATTCTTTGGGTAATGAAGCTCTTCTTGGTTTAGCTTTATCTTGATCATTATTTCCCAATTGTACGTAAGGTCCATAAGGGCCAAATCTTAAAAAGACTTTTTCCCCAGTTTTCGGGTCAGTTCCAAGATCTGATGGGCCACTTAAAATTTGATCAACTTGCTTTATATCTAAATCTCCAGGAGTAATATCCATTGGAAGATTACCTTTAGCCTGAATTTCATTACCAGATTCATCAATTTTTGTACCCTCTAGCCAAGGTCCGTTAGAGCCTATTCTGACTACGCAAGGAAGGTCTTCGAAATCAACTTGTCTATAAGCTTTACCATCAATATCACCCTCTGTTTTCTGAACTTTTACCTCCAAACCATTTTTACCTTTATAGAAAGTTTCTAGGTATGGTAGCCACTCAAGATTACCAGAAGATATTTCATCCAATGAAGATTCCATTTTTGCAGTAAAAGTAGTATCAACCAGATCAGGAAAATGTTCTTCTAATAGAGCAGTAACAGCAAAAGCTGTAAACGTTGGAGCCAAAGTATTGGAAGATATATTCGCATAACCTCTATCAACTATGGTCCCAATAATGCTGGCATAGGTAGAAGGTCTCCCAATCCCTTCTTTTTCAAGAACTTTAACTAATGCAGCCTCTGTATATCTTGCAGGAGGTTTAGTTTCATGAAAAGTAGATTCCTTATTAGTAACTTCAAGACATGTTCCAGTTGTTAAGTTTGGGAGAATAATTTCTTGTTGTTCAAGGGATGAACTTGGGTCATCACTTCCCTCGACATAAGCTCTGAAGAATCCTGCGAAATCAATACTTTTCCCGCTCGATTTAAATAATCCATCCCCTACGCTAATTTCAGCATTAATCATTGTTAACCTAGCTTCTGCCATTTGACTAGCTACAGTTCTTTTCCAAATTAAATCGTAAAGTGATAAGTCTCTACCAGTTAGATTAGTTTCCTTTGGTGTTTTAAATACCTCACCTGCCGGCCGAATAGCTTCGTGTGCTTCTTGAGCATTTCTTGCAGTTGAATTAAATTGTCTTGGTGAGTTAGATAAATATTCTTTCCCATACATAGAACTGACACATTCTCTAGCAGCTCTTGTGGCTTGTTCGGAGAGATGAACTGAATCAGTTCTCATATATGTTATGAAACCTCTCTCATATAGACCTTGTGCACATCTCATAGTTTCTCTTGCAGACAAACGAAGCTTCCTATTTGCTTCTTGTTGTAATGTGCTAGTTGTAAATGGAGGAACTGGCTTTCGAATGGATGGCTTTTTTTCGATTTTTGAGACTAACCAATCCTCTGAGGAAAAAGTCTTCAATAAATCATTTACTTGTTCTTCTCCAATTATTAAGGATTTGTTTCCTTCTTTTAATTTACCGGTTTGTTCGTCGAAATCGGAACCGTTAGAAATTCTTTGACCGTTTAAACTGAATAATTTAGTTTCGAAAGTAATATTATCTTTTACTAGGGAAGCTTTAATCCCCCAGTAACAAGCTTTTTTAAAGGATCTTCTTTCTCTCTCTCGCCTAACAAGAAGTCTTACAGAAACTGATTGGACACGACCAGCAGATAGTCGGGGGGCTACCTTCTTCCAAAGTAAAGGAGATAATTCATATCCAAAAAGCCTGTCCAAGATTCTTCTTGTTTCTTGAGCCTGAACAAGTTCCATATCAATTTCTCTTGTTTGGTCTAAAGCTTTATTAATTGCCTTTTTTGTGATTTCATGAAAAACCATTCTCTTAGTCGGTATTTTAGGCTTAAGTATTTGCAAGAGATGCCAGCTAATACTCTCTCCCTCTCTATCTTCATCAGTTGCCAGTAATAGCTGGTTCGCACCTTTCAATGCATCTTTTAACTCTTTAACAACCTTTTTCTTATCTTTTGGAACTATATAAAGGGGTTCAAAATCTTCTGTTGTATTAACTCCTATCCTTGACCATTTTTCCTTTTTAACCGCAGCAGGTATTTCAGCAGCTCCTTTTGGAAGATCTCTTACATGTCCCATTGAAGCGAGAACTTCATAATTAGGAGGCAAAAACTTTCTTATGGTTTTTGCTTTGGTGGGACTTTCAACAATAACAAGTGTGTGATCCAAGGTTTATTTCAAAAATTGGTGTTTTTGTTCTGTTAGGGCATATTATGATTATTTGAAGCTTTTTCAAGTATTTTCTTCTGAAAATTTCAAAAATCATACCCACAAATTATAATCAAGTTAAGATTAACTCTTAGACCCTTAAAATCAAACATCTAATTTAATCCAATTTAATTAAGTGCCCAACGAAATCTTTACAATTAATTTAAATGCTCAAGCCATTATTCCAGAGGCTTTTATTTTATTAGGTATTGTTGGAACACTTCTTGTAGATTTAGCTGGAGAAAAAACTGCATCAAAATGGGCACCAATAATTTGCTATTTATCAATTGGCAGCTCTCTGATTAGTTTGGCATTGCAATGGAGTAATCCTGTAGAAAGCGCATTCCTTGGGTCCTTTAATTCAGATAATTTGGCAATCGCATTTAGAGCAATAATTTCTTTATCAACCTTAATATCTTTACTTATAAGTTGGCGGTATACAGAACAAAGTGGTAGCCCAATTGGCGAGTTTGCTGCAATAGTTCTTTCGGCCACCCTTGGAGCAATGCTTTTGTGTGGATCTACTGACCTTATTAGTGTATTTATATCTCTTGAGACTCTATCGGTAGCTAGCTATTTACTTTCTGGTTATCTCAAGAGAGATCCAAGAAGTTCAGAGGCAGCTTTAAAATATTTGCTTATTGGGTCAGCTGCTGCTGCCGTCTATTTGTATGGCTCTTCTTTCCTTTATGGATTAAGTGGTTCAACAAACTTGGCAACTATTGGTTTAGAAATTATCAACAAGCCATCCTTCATTACTTCTTTAGCTCTTGTATTTGTATTATCAACTGTTGCATTTAAGATAGCTGCAGTTCCTTTTCATCAATGGACTCCTGATGTATATGAGGGATCACCTACACCTGTAGTAGCTTTTTTATCTGTTGGTTCAAAAACAGCAGGGTTTGCATTTGCAATAAGAATATTAAGCACTACTTTCTCTTCTTTCGATGAGGAATGGAAACTTCTATTTACTATTTTGGCCATCTTGAGCATGGCTCTAGGAAATGTTGTAGCTCTAGCTCAAACCTCAATGAAAAGGATGCTAGCTTACAGTTCCATTGGACAAGCCGGATTTGTAATGATTGGAATAGTATCTGGTACACAGGATGGTTTATCAGCTGCTGTTTTATATTTGGCTGCATATTTATTTATGAATTTGGGTGCATTTTCATGCGTAATACTTTTCTCACTAAGAACTGGTTCTGACAGAATTCTTGATTATTCAGGACTTTACCAAAAAGATCCTCTCATTACGTTAGGCTTAAGCCTTTGCCTTCTATCACTTGGAGGTCTACCTCCAATGTTAGGATTTTTTGGGAAGATATATTTGTTCTTTGCAGGTTGGGCAAATCATCAATATCTTTTAGTAATAGTTGGATTAGTAACTTCAGTTATATCTATTTATTACTACATATCAGTAATAAAAATGATGGTTGTAAAAGAACCACAAGAAGCTTCTGAAATAGTCAAATCATATCCGGAAATTAATTGGGGAATTGTAGGATTACCTCCTTTGAGAATTGCACTTTACACTTGCGTGGCGGTAACTGCTCTTGGAGGAATCCTATCTAATCCTCTTTTTAAATTAGCTAACACAGCAGTTTCAGAAACTCCTTTCTTAAAAGATATTATTGCTACAGCAAACAATATTTCCTAAAAAGAATTTTTAAATAAATGTCAAAGAAAGTCGCAAGCTTAGAAAGTATATCTAAAACATATGGGAAAGATGAGCTAACTGTTAAAGCCTTAAACAGCATAAACTTAGAAATTTATAAGGGTGATTATTTAGCTGTAATGGGAGCTAGTGGCTCAGGTAAAAGTACAGCTATGAATATTATTGGATGTCTAGATAGACCATCTGAAGGTGTTTATAAATTAAATGGTGTCCCTGTCGAGAACTTATCTGATGATGAGCTAGCGGAAATACGTAACCAAAAATTAGGCTTCGTTTTTCAACAATTTCATCTCCTTTCAGATGCAACTGCACTTGAAAACGTAATTTTGCCGATGATTTATGCTGGTATTGAGCCTGAGCAAAGATTAGAACGAGGAAAAAATGCCCTAAAAAAAGTTGGCCTTTCAGAAAGAATGAACAATCGTCCAAACCAATTATCCGGAGGGCAACAACAACGAGTGGCTATTGCGAGGGCAATAATCAATAACCCTGCAATATTATTAGCAGACGAACCTACTGGAGCATTAGATTCAAAAACAACTGAAGATGTACTAAATCTTTTTGATAAACTGCATGAATCTGGAATAACTATAGTTTTAGTTACCCATGAAGATGAAGTTGCAAATCGCGCAAAAAAAATAGCCAAATTTAAGGATGGAAGAATAGTTGAATTAAAAGTTAATTAAATTCAAAACCTTCTTATTACTTTCAGTTGAGTTTCATTCTCAATTCTTAAATTCCCATTGGAATCAATATCTTTAATTTTCCATGTATTAGGACAATAACCACTAGGTAAAAAACTTTTATTAAGAAACTTATTTGCAGATTTAATCATATATTCTTTATTCTCATTAAATTCAGTTGAATCATGAAAAGCTTTAAGAATTTTTGCTGTCCAATAATATTGATTAATATTCTTAGTTTGAAGTACTTTTGATAATGAAATGCCTTCTGATGGAGTGTAATTTAAAACATTCATGCCAATTCCCACTCTTACATAGATAATTTCTTTGCCTCTTGTTATAACCCTCGGTAAAAATCCAATCAACTTTTTTGAACCAAAAAAAATATCATTTGGCCATTTCAAACAAACATTTATATTCTCTTGTCTAAGCATTTCACATAACTTAATACCTAAAGACAAATTAAATATTTGACATTCAAATTCTTTTGAAAATATTGGGTAAGCTGCACTTAACCAAATCCCGCCTTTTGGTGAAATCCAAGTTTTTGAGTTTTGGCCAACCCCCGAGAACTGTTCTCTTGCGATTATAGCTACAGGCTGATTTTTCTTTATTTCAGAATGTTCAAAAAAGTTTGTTAGCTCATTTTCGGTACTTTTACATTTTATTTTGTGATGAAGTGTCCAGATTGGATATTGACCGTGAATTTTTTTTAAATAAAAAACTGTCTTAGCTGCAGGTCCAATAACTTTCACAAATTTTTTATTAAAACAACGAGCATCTTTTTAAAGATTAGATTAACTTTAGTCTTAATAAGTAAATTTTACAAATTGGACAAAAAGTATTTCCCAATAGTGAATAGAAGGAACCCACATCCATTAAAAATTTGTCTTGATAATTTCAAAAAATCCCACGGAGACTTAGATAAACTCTCTAAAATCAACAAAAATTGGAAGAACTTAATCGGATTAGAACTTTTTCAAGAATGTAAACCATTAAATATTGAAAAAAAAATACTTACTATTGCAGTAAATCATCCACAGTGGCGCCAAGCTTTAATCTATAACAAGCATAAATTAAAAGAGAGAATCGAGAAAATTGGAATAACTTTGAATGAAATAAAAATAATACAAAATTATGAAATTAAAAATAAAAATATCAAAGCTACTAATGCAAAGATAGTTTGGGCAAAGCATCCAAGCAGAATCAATCAAAATAATATGTGCATTTGTACTCTTTGTAATTCCCCTACTCCTGAGGGCGAAATCAAAAGATGGGGAAAGTGTTCTTTTTGTTGGAGAAAAATAAAAAACTAAATCCTTTATTTAACTAAAATTAGTATTCCCATTTGCCCCCCCAAAATAGTCCTATATTCAGCTTTTTTAAATCCAACTTCCTTAGCAATATTTATCAGCTCATTTTTCTTTGGAAAATTACTAATACTTTTTTCAATATATGCGTACTCTGGACCTAAATTAAAAAGCCGCGAAATTGTTACTACAATTAATCTCAAATAAATTTTCTGAAAAATATTGGATAAAGAATTTCTTGTTGAGTGATTAAAATCCAAAAATCCTGCCCTTCCCTTATCCTTCAAAAGATCAAAAACTTTTTCTATTCCTTCTTCAACATTATTTAAGTTTCTAAGCCCATATGACATGCAAATCCCATCAAAATTTTTTGAATAACCATTAATTTCTAATACATCTTTAATTTCCCACTTAATAAATTTATTTTTTTTAAGCTCTGATTTTTTTTTTGCAATATTTAAGATATCCTCTGCACTGTCAATCCCAGTAATTGAACCCCTTGGACTAACTCTCTCAGAAATTAAGAATGCTAAATCTCCAGTTCCACAGCATAAATCAGCCCAATCTTCGCCATTTAAAGGTTCCAATAAATTAACTAATTTCCTCTTCCATAATCTGTGCAGCCCAAAACTTAATAGATTGTTTAAAAAGTCATATTTATAAGAAATTTTATTAAATATATTTTTGACTTCGATAGTTTTTGTAAATTTCATTTTTAAATTTTTAACTTATTTTTTTTGGTATTAAATTAAATTTTTATTCATATGGTCTAATTGGAAGATTTTTTTCGAGAAGGAAAGTTTTTATTTCTTGTAGAGTAAGTTTCTTATCATGAAGTAATGATGCTAAAAGTGCGGCAGATGCCCTGCCTTCATTGAAAACATCATAGATATCTTCTAAACAACCTGCCCCTCCGGAAGCAATTACTGGGATATCAACAATATTTGCAACAGATTCTGTCAAATTTAAATCATATCCATTCTGTGTTCCATCACCATCCATTGAAGTAAGCAATATTTCCCCTGCGCCTAACTCCTCAACTTTCTTTGCCCAACTTAATACATCTATACCAGTATTTTCTCTCCCTCCTTTCACATATACCTCCCACTCTCCAACCTTATCAACTTTTCTTCGAGCATCAATTGCTATAACGATGCATTGATTACCAAATTCTCTAGAACTTTCAGAAATTAAATCAGGATTTCTTACGGCTGAGGAATTCAAACTCACTTTATCAGCTCCTGCTCTTAAAAGATCATAAATAGAAGAAACAGAATCTATACCTCCACCTACTGTAAAAGGAATTTTTACTGATTTTGCTGTCCTAGAAACAAGGTCAACTAATGTATTTCTATTTTCCACGCTTGCTCTAATATCTAAAAATACCAATTCATCTGCGCCTTCATCAGAGTATCTGCAAGCCAATTCAACAGGATCACCTGAGTCTCTCAAGTTAACAAAATTTACACCTTTAACGACTCTGCCATTGGCGACATCTAAACAAGGAATTAAACGAAGAGCTACCATTTTAGTAAAAATAGTCCAAATGCTGTTAATCTTGCATAATAGCTTCCATTTTACCTCTTATGGCTGAAACAAAATTATTACCCAAAATCGGTAGTAAAATTAAAATTAACATTAACAAAGTAAAAGATAGACTACCAGCTAAATTAATTGATCAAATATCCTCTAATCCGAAAGCCGAAATAACAGGATATAAAATGACAGACGGCAGGAGTATTGGGATCACCGCAAAATTTCAGAATGGTGAGCAAAATTGGTTTTTCCCAGAAGAAATTGAGAAAGGTTAAAGAGTAAAGTGAATGATCCAAAACAACTATTAGGAATTAAGGGTGCCTCTGAAACATCAAGCATATGGAAACTCCGCATACAGTTAATGAAACCCATAACGTGGATCCCTTTGATATGGGGGGTTATTTGTGGAGCAGCTGCAAGTGGGAATTTTGAATGGACATTTAGTAATGTTCTAGCTTCATTGGCATGTATGTTGATGAGTGGACCACTTTTGGCTGGTTATACCCAAACCATAAATGATTTTTTTGATAAAGAAATTGATGCAATTAATGAACCAAATAGACCAATTCCTTCTGGCAAAATTTCAATTAAAGATGTAAAAATACAAATCTGGGTATTACTTATAGCTGGTTTAATAGTTGCTTTTCTATTAGATTTATATGCTAATCACAGCTTCCCCTCCGTGTTACTTTTGGCATTAGGAGGTTCCTTTGTTAGTTATATATATTCTGCTCCACCACTCAAATTAAAACAGAATGGTTGGCTTGGAAATTATGCATTAGGAGCATCTTATATAGCTTTACCTTGGTGGGCAGGACAGGCCTTGTTTGGGAAATTAACTATCGTGACGGCGATACTAACACTTGCTTATAGCCTCTCAGGACTTGGAATAGCTGTTATTAATGATTTCAAAAGTGTTGAAGGAGACTCAAAGCTAGGCTTAAATTCTTTACCAGTAGTATTTGGAATTAAAAATGCAAGTAGAATAAGTGCAGGACTAATTGACATTTTTCAATTAGCAATGGTTGTAGTATTAGTCATTATTGGTCAACATTTAGCCTCTGTAATTTTGGTTTTATTGGTAATTCCACAAATTACATTTCAAGATATGTGGTTACTAAGAGATCCTTTAAAGTTTGATGTCAAATATCAAGCAAGTGCCCAACCGTTCCTTATAACTGGAATGTTAGTTACAGCTTTAGCGATAGGACATAGTTTTTTAGTTGCTTAAGGTGCAAAAGATTAAATTCAAATCTTTTGTTTTAATAATTCCAATATTAATTTTTTCTGGAATATCTTTTTATTTTTATAGTCTAATATTTAGTACCTTAAAATTTGACGTTTCTAAAAATAAAAAGTCTCGGCAAACCAAATATTCTTACGTAATATCATCTTCTGATAATAAGATACTAAGCAAATTAAGCCGCAAATTTGAAATAAATAATAGTTATCATAAAATTCCATTTTTTCTTAAATATTCTTTTATATCTTCTGAGGATAAAAGATTTTATAAACATAATGGAATAGATTTAAAAAGTATTTCTCGTGCCCTTATTCAAAATATTAGAAGTGGTTATGTTAAAGAGGGAGGAAGTACGATTACACAACAAGTTGCTAGATTACTTTTTCTAAATAATGATTTAAGTTTTCAAAGAAAAATCAAAGAAATATTTATATCACTCATACTTGAATTTAGATATAACAAAAATCAAATTTTAAAATTATATTTAAATAATATTTATCTAGGATCAGGAGCATACGGGGTAGACGAGGCTGCCCAAGTTTATTTTGGAAAATTTATAGAAGAATTAACATTATCAGAGATCGCATTACTTGCAGGATTAGCTCCAGCTCCATCAATTTATTCACCTTATCAAAATTTAGAAATAGCTATTAGAAATAGAAATAAAGTTCTTGAATCAATGTATGTTGATGGATATATTTCTCTTGCAAATAAGAATAAGGCTATTAAAGAAAAAATAAAGTTAAATTATCAAACAGCTAATAATTTTTTAGATGATAAATTACTAATAAACTTTATTCTTCAGGAAACAGATAAAAAAATTGGAAGTATAAATGATTATAAGTTTTTAAGAATTAAATCTTCTATCAACAAAGATTGGCAAGAAAAAGGTCAAAAAATATCAAGATACGCAGGGCCTAAAGAAGTTGAATTTGGTCTGTTATCTATCGAATCAAACACAGGACTAATCAGGACAATGATAACCAGCAAAAATCCATCAATTAATGAATACAATAGAGTGATTTCATCTGTAAGACCTTTAGGTTCTACTTTTAAAATAATCCCTTATGCTGCTGCATTAATAGAAGGAATAAAATTAAGCGATAAATTTGAAGACTTACCAATATGCTGGGAAAGTTATTGCCCAAAAAATTTTTCAGAAGACTATAGAGGTTCAATATCTTTGATTGAATCATTTAAAAGTTCATCAAATATCGTTCCAATATCAATAACAAAAAAAATCGGCTTAAAAAATATTATTAATTTAGCGAATTCATTTGGACTAGGTTACAAGCAAGAGTTTGAGGAATTCCCATCATTAGCTATTGGCGCCTACGGAGATAATCTTTTAAACATCACAAATGCATATTCTGCAATAAACAATAATGGGAAGATTCAAAGCCCTGAAATCATAGAAAAAATAGAATCATTTAAAAAACAACCTATTTGGGAAAATAAATCTATTTCCAAGAAAATATTAGATTTAAAAATAAACAAAAAAATAAATAAACTTCTTGAAAAATCTGTAAAAGAAGGAACTTCAAAAGCAGCCTTCATAAAAGGAAAGAAAATTTATGGGAAAACAGGAACATCAGATGGAAATAAAGATCTCTGGTTTATTGGTTCCATTGATAACCTTACAACAGGGATCTGGATAGGTTACGACGATAACAAGGAATCTGAATTATCTAGTGGGAATGCAGCTTATTTATGGAAGAAGTTCATATCTGAAATTAATAAAATTCCAATTAAAAAATAAATTATATTTTTAAGATTTATAAGAAATTATTGCAGAATAAAATCCATCACCAGGATAATCCAAGCTTGGTAAAATTTGCTTTTGACTAACCAATTTTAAAGTTTTGTTTTTTTCAATAAATCGTTCAATTAATAGATTATTTTCATCAGGACAAATAGTACAAGTTGAATAAACTAAAATACCATCTTTTTTCAAAAGAGGGAAAATTCTCTCTAAAAGTTTTTCCTGTAATAAAGTTAAAGACTTTATTTTTTCTTTACTTAAAGACCATCTAGAATCTGGATTCCTGGATAGAGTTCCAATGCCTGAACATGGGGCATCTAATAAAATCTTATCAAAATAAGATATAAACTTAGGATTTAATTCAATCAAACTCGTAGCATCAGCCTTAATGGTATTAACAGATTTCAAATTTAACCTTTCTAAATTTGATTGCAGTATTTTCAATCTTTTTGCTGATCTATCTACGGCAATGATTTCAGCACTATCATTTGTTAATTCTGCAAGATGGGTAGACTTACTTCCTGGAGCTGCACAAGCATCTAAAATCTTTTCACCTTCTTTTGGATTTAAGAGAGGCGCTATCCACTGAGAAGATCTATCTTGAATTGTCCAAAGTCCATCACTATAGCCTGGTAAATTTTTTATAGATCTTGGATTAGATTTTAAAGTAATTCCATTATGTAAATCTTTAATAATTTCAGCATCAATTTTATTTTCATGAAGTACTTTCAAAAAGTTATCTAAATTAGTTTTTAATTGGTTAATTCTCAAATCAATTGATGGTTTTTTATTAAATGCCTTAATGATATTTTCACCCTCGCTATTGCCGACCCATTTATAAAGATCCTTCACAAGCCATAATGGAAATGATTCAAGATATGAAATTCTTTCTTTTCTATCAGAAGATAATTCCGGAAAGATTTTTTGTTCTAATTTTCTTGATGCATTTCTCAATATCGCATTTACAGTTCCCGCTAAACCATTTAGATCTGTTTTTTTAGCTACTTCTACAGTAGTAGAAATAGCAGCAGGAAATGGGATTTTATCCATTTTCAATAGTTGATACAAACCTATATGTAGAAGCCATCTTAACTTTGGAGGCTGCTTTTTATGAGTAATTTTTGATGTATGATCCGTCCAAAGATCAAGAAATTTTCTATACCTTATGCATCCAAAAGATAAATCTGTAATAAAGGCTATATCAAGAGGATTAAATTGATAATTTTTTAAAACCTTTTCAAGAGCATGATCAGAAAAATCACCAGAACTAACTTTTAATAAAATTTCCCAAGCTGCCTTTCTTTGTAAATATCCTATGCTCAAAATATAATTAATTTTTTAAAGATAACTTTAATATACAAAAAATTCAAAATTTTAAACTACATTTTCAATTGCAGAATTAAACCAAATAAAACCTAAGATAGAAATAAGTGAAAGATTAAATCCTAAAAAAAGAAAGATATTTAAAGAATGGATTCTTTCCCGAAAAAATATTTTTTTTTCTTTTTGATACTTCATTATTAAAATAAAAACTTATTCAGGATTTCAAACGACAACCAATATTGATAGATCCTGCATCAAGCATTCTTCCTAATTTAATTGCTATGAATTCTTCCAACCTAGTGAAATTAGATTGATGATAAGTTATCCAATCTAATTCAGAAAAAGTGATGATTCCCGTCGAATTACTTTTTAAAAAAAGTGTTCCAATTTCCATTAGATAAATCTAATTTTTTTCCAAGCTAACATCCGTACTTAATATTTCTTAATAACATAATATTCTTTTAATTTTTCAAAGACAACTGTAGGTTATTACTCTTAATTTATTGAATATCTTTTAAAAATTTATCGGCCGTTTTTAAGTGATTATTTAATTTTTCCTCTGACATTTTATCGAGATTTCTCGTTAACATCGCCAGACGATATTGCTTTCTAAAAAAGCTTTCATTATCTTTAATAAATTTCCAAAATAAGCCATCCCATATTTCACACCATAGGCCACTTTTAAAATTAGACATTTTTTTTACATAATTAGAGCTTGATATATATGGCTTTGTTGAAAAGATACCACCATCACTAAACTGACTCATTCCGTAAACATTTGGGACCATAACCCAATCATAGGAATCAATAAACATTTCCATAAACCATTTATAAACTTGGTTGGGGTGAATCCTACATAGAAGCATAAAGTTGCCAATAATCATTAGCCGCTCAATATGATGACAATAACCAAATTTAATAATATTTTTTATAACAACGTCTACTGGTTCAATTCCTGTATTTCCTTGATAAAAAGATTTTGGAATTGGCTTATCTTCAAAATTCCAAAAATTACTATTTCGCATCTTTGTTCCGTACTTTTTATAGACGAGGCAAATAAATTCTCTCCATCCAATAATTTGACGAATGAAACCCTCTAAAGAGTTAATAGGAACATTATTATTTTTTGCAAAAAGTAATGCTTTATTTACTACTACATCTGGGGTTAATAATCCGCTATTTAAAAGAGGAGAAAGTAAACTGTGCCATAAAAAAGAATTTTCTTTAGAAATAGCATCCTCATAATCTCCAAATAAGAAAAATCTATGTTTAAAAAAATCATTTAACCATTCATCTGCCTCTTCAAAATTAGTTGGATATAAAAAATTATTACTTTCTCCAATAAACTCAATATCAAAATTGGCTAATGACCTTTCTGCATTAACTACAAATTTATTTTTTTGTAATTTAGGTGTATCGGGTATATTTATTTTTTTTGGTAATTTTTTTCTGTTCATTTCATCGAAACTCCATTTACCACCTGCAGGAGTATCATCAGGATTAACTAATATCTTTTGGCTTTTTCTTTGATTCTCATAAAATCTCCCCATAAGAGGTTTTTTTGTATTTGATGCAAATAAATCTTTTAAATCTTCACTACTCATAAACATAGGAGAAGGCAAAATATTTAAAGCTAAATTATTACTTTCAACAAAATTATTAATCCTCTTCATTATTAAAAAATCATGAGGATCAATGAGATTTATTTTCTGATATTTATCTTTAATAAATTCTGATAAGTAGTCAACTGTAGAAATATTATTCTTGTTTTCGATATATAAAACTTTAAAGCCAGATATTTGTAAATAATTTTTATAAGAGAGCATAGATGCTCTATGAAAAACTAACTTGTTTTTATGGTTAATAAATTTATGAAACTTATCATTTCCAAAAAATAATGAGTCTTCCAAAATCAAAATTTCACAATTTATTTTTAAGATTGGGCTTTCTCTAAAAAGTTGATTCGGGAAAATAATTGATACTTGTTTCATCTTTGCGACTTCCTGTTACTGCATCTTTTTGAACAGTAGATAACATCATCCCAACAGTTTTTCCATTTTTTACGCCACTCGAACGGCCTATTGCAAACAGGACAAGTTTTAGAAGAAAGATTTTTCAAAATTTATAATTTTCTTTTATGAGTAGATTTAAATCTGGTTGAATCATTAAGCGCCATATGTTTTGTATTTCTTCCCGAAACTCTCTTTCTCCAGACTTTGAAGGATTTGGGTTTAAGATTTTGACGCATAATTTTTATCGTATCTTCCTCTTTTAAACCAAATTGATACTCGATGGCTTCAAAGGGTGTTCTATCTTCCCAACCCATCTCTATTATTCTGTCTATATCGATATTTTCCATTTTTATTGCTCACATTGGGAGGTACAAAGTTTTTCAATATCGGATCTACCTGTGATTTGAAGTCTATATTTTGCCCAATATCTGTAAACCAATCTCAATAATGGAGATAAAAGCTTAATCTTCAAGGGATAATAAACCCAACCTAAACCAACTAATTCATAAGAATATGCAAGTACATCTAGTCCCCTAATAATTACACCATTTTGCATAATCCCATGCAGGTTTGACATGGCTTCGGAATATGAGATGTTATAAAAAAGGGTCTGATCATAATCCTTACTATTAATATCTATAAATACAATTTGATTTAAGATATCTCTCCTTTTTAGAAAATTTGTTTCTCTCAAACAAAGTGGGCAACCGCCATCGTATAAAAAAGTTAATTTATTTTTCATTTTTATCCAAATATAGAAATTAAATAACTTTTTTGTGGGATAAAATATTTTTTTCTGAGTACAAGCTTTATAAAGCCTTAATAATTGCTAGTTCTAATTTAGTGAAATTACATTATCTTATAAGGTAATAAACCATTGATTAAGGGATACATCAATGGTTTAAATTTTTTATGATCAGTCATCTAGAAGATGAACGCCTTCTCCTACATCAGGTGTAAATTTACAATATTTTTCAAAAACAAGTCCAACACCTCTCATTTTTTCTCCTAATTCATCCTTAAATTTATTCCAATCTTCCGATTCACGATCAGGTAATTCCCACCCTTGTTTTTCTACCATACTTGTTATTACTGTATAGTCCCATTCTATGTATGCCATTGAGTTAATTCAAAATACCAAAATATTATAAACCAAGAGATTCAATAGGTAATCAATATTTTTTTAATATAATTTAAAAGATTGAAAAAATTATAAATGTCAATTTTGCCAAGAAGATTTCAACGAATCAAAAGTGTTTTAGATTGCAGAATGAAAAACTTGACTGTTTTAGTTGAGGATGTCAATAAACCACATAATCTATCCGCGATATTAAGGACATGTGATGCAGCAGGAGTTTTTGAAGCAAATTTTATTAGCAAAACGAATGCCGTTAAGACTTTTAATAGTACTGCTCAAGGAAGTCAAAAATGGGTGAAACTAAATAATCATGAAAACACTATCACGGCAATATCTTATTTAAAGAATAAGGGTTTCAAATTATATGGAACGACTCTTAATAGTAAATCAGTAGACTATAGGAATTTCGATTATTCTCAAAATACATGTTTTGTTTTAGGAGCAGAAAAATGGGGACTAAGTAATGAACTTATATCAATGGTTGATCAATCAATTTTTATACCTATGAGAGGTATGGTTCAATCTCTGAATGTTTCAGTTGCTGCTTCAATATTATTATTTGAAGCTATTCGCCAAAGAAAAAATAAGGGTATATTGCCCGCTCATGGAGAAGGTTTAAATATGGATGAATATCAAAAAACACTTTTTGAATGGTGTTACCCAGAATTAGCCGCGGTGTATAAAAAATCAGCTAAAGAATATCCAAAGTTGAACGATCAAGGAGAACTTGATCCTGTTACAGATAACTAAATTTATTCAGAATTTTGACTATCAAAAATTTCTTCAAGATCCTCGCCTATAAAAGAAAGACCTAAAACTAAAAAAAACATTGCTAAACCTGGGAACAAAGCCGTCCACCATATACCTGTAGGCAAAGCAGCAAGAGCAAGATTTAAATCACTTCCCCACTCTGGGACATCTGCAGGGACACCAAGGCCTAAAAATCCCAAACTTCCTAATACCAAGACAGCATCCGCAGCATTTAGGGTAATTAGAATCGGCAAAGGTGTTATTACATTTGGGAGAATATATTTAAAAATAATTGTTTTAACATTAGCCCCTGAAACTTGAGCTGCTTCAACATAAGTTTCAGATTTAACCAATATTGTCTGATTTCTGATTAATCTAAAATATTGAGGAGAGTAAACAATACACAACGCCAAAGCTGCATTAAGGATTCCTTTACCCAATACAAAAGCCACAACAACTGAAAGCAAAATTACAGGTATTGAAAAAATAGTATCCATTATTAGTGATAAGCATTTATCAAAAAAACCACCAAAATATCCACTTAATAATCCCAATGGCAAACCCAAACTTAACGAAAAAAGAATAGCTAAGAATACAACTTCTATCGCTAATGATGATCCTTGCAAAGTTCTTAAGCAAACATCTCTTCCTAATCTATCTGTGCCACAGAAATGATTAAGCGAAGGAGGGGCAAAGATATCATTGCTTAACATTGAAAACGAATAACCAAAAAAATTATTGGCCTCTAAAAATTTCATTATTAAAACAACAAGAAGATAAAAAAGTACAATTAGAAATCCAGCTTTTCTGATATTTGCACCGACACGATTATATGAGTTAATATCCAAAATTTTTTTACAGCTATGACTGAAATATACCCAATTCTTTTAATAATAAATAGCTATAAATTTTAAATTTAAAAAAATTACTGGTTTAATTTCAGGACTGCCATAAAAGCTTCTTGAGGGACTTCAACTTTACCCATTGCCTTCATCCTCTTTTTACCTTTAGCTTGTTTCTTTAAAAGTTTCTTTTTCCTAGAAATATCACCTCCATAACATTTAGATAAAACATCTTTTCGCAATGCACTGATACTTTCACTTGCAATAATCCTGCTGCCGATTGATGCTTGGATAGGTATTTTAAATTGTTGTTTTGGAATTAGTTCTTTTAATTTCTCAACTAAACTTCTGCCAATTCCATAAGCCTTATCTTTATGAACAATAGAAGTTAATGGATCTGCTCTTTCTGAATTTATTAGAACATCTAATCTAACAAGATCATTCTTTCTATAGCCAATCAAATGATATTCCATTGATGCATAACCTTGGGTTCTACTTTTCATTTGATCAAAGAAATCTGTAACTACTTCTGCTAACGGAATTTCATAAATCAAAGTAACTCGATCTGTTGTTATATATTTCATATCTATGAATACTCCCCTTCTTTCCTGACATAAACCCATTAGTGTTCCATTAAATTCATTGGGCGCATAAATTTCCATTTTCACATAAGGCTCTTCTATTGATTCTCTAAGTTGTGGATCAGGAATTGTAGAAGGATTATCAATAAAGATATGTTCCTGCTGATTTAAATTAACCTTGTAGATAACTGATGGTGCCGTTACGATTAGATCCAAGTCATATTCTCTTTCTAATCTTTCTTGAACAATCTCCATATGAAGAAGTCCTAGGAATCCGCACCTAAATCCGAAGCCCATTGCGCTACTAGTTTCGGGCTCATATTTTAAAGCTGCATCAGATAATTGTAATTTTTCAAGAGATACTCTTAAATCTGGGAATTGATCAGCATCAGTAGGGAATAAGCCACAAAAAACCATAGGATTTGCTGTCTTATAACCAGGCAAAGGATCATTGGCAGGTGAATTTAAAAGAGTAATTGTATCTCCCACTCTCGCATCAGCAACTGATTTTATAGAAGCAGCTAAATAACCAACTTCTCCTGCATGTAATTCATCAACCTGCTGCTGATCAGGTGCCATTATTCCTATCTCATCTAGTTCATAATTTTTTTTACTTGCCATTAATAATATCTTTTCTCTCTTATTAAGAGAACCAGATATCACCCTGAAATAAACAATAACTCCTCTGTAGGGATCATAATAAGAATCAAAAATGAGTGCCTTTGTAGGTAGTTTAATTTCATCTTGAGGAGGAGGTACTCTCCTTACGATTGCTTCCAAAATATCTTTAATACCAACTCCAGTTTTTGCTGAACAATTTATTGCATTAGATGTATCAAGTCCAATAATTTCCTCTATTTCTTTTTTTATTTTTTCAGCATCAGCACCTGGTAAATCAACTTTATTTAAAACAGGAATTATTTCAAGATTATTTTCTAAGGCAAGATAAACATTAGCTAAGGTTTGAGCTTCTACTCCTTGACTTGCATCAACAACGAGTAAAGCGCCTTCACAAGCTTGAAGAGATCTACTAACCTCATAAGAGAAATCAACGTGTCCTGGGGTATCTATTAAGTTCAAAACATATTCTTGAGAATCGTCAGCTTTATATTTCATCCTAGCGGCCTGTAACTTGATAGTAATTCCTCTCTCTCTTTCAAGATCCATACTGTCCAAAAATTGTTCTTGCATATCCCTTTGCTGCACAGTACCAGTATCTTGGAGCAACCTATCTGCAAGAGTAGATTTACCATGGTCAATATGAGCGATAATGCAGAAATTTCTAATTTTTGAAACCGATATATCAGTCATATAGAAAGAAAATTCTCCTCTAATTACATCTTGATTAATATTAGCTAATTAGAATTATGGATGGAAACCAAAAATGGAATTATTTCTTTTTTTTATATCTTTTATGAAGGTACTGTAATTTTCAGAGACTGATAGTTCTGGATAAATTAAGTCATTTATTTTTTTCTGAAAATCATGCTTATTGTTTAAAAATAAAACAGATTTTTCTAGAACCTCAACCATAATTGAAACCGCAGTACTTGCTCCTGGAGAAGCTCCTAGCAAAGCAGATAATGATCCATCAGATGAATGTACAATCTCCGTTCCAAATTTCAAAGAACCACCGCCTTCAGTTTTTTTAATTATTTGGACTCTTTGACCAGCATTCTTTAAATACCAATCAGAATTATTAGCTGATGGCATCATATTTTTTAAATTCTCAACTCTTGAGTTATGGTTCTTTAATGATTGTGATATTAGGTAATTAATTAAATCATTGTTCTTGAAACCAACGTCTAACATAGAAAAAATGTTATTCTTTTTAATTGAACTAAATAAGTCAAAGTATGAACTTTGCTTTAGAAATTTTGTTGTAAATCCAGCAAAAGGGCCGTATAAAAGAAGTTTTTTATTATCAATCCATCTGGTATCTAAATGAGGCACAGACATTGGTGGCGATCCAATATCAGGCTTACCATAAACTTTTGAGTTATGTTTTTCCGTTAGATCTTTTTTCTCGCAAATAAGCCATTTACCACTAACAGGAAATCCACCGTAACTCATTGCTTCTGGAATTTTGGATTTTTGCAAATAATTAATTGTTTTTCCACCAGCACCAAGAAAAATATAGCCAGTTCTAATTGAAGTTTTTCTACCTTCTGAACAAATTTCTAGTTCCCATTTTTTTTTATCAATTTTCTTTAAATCTATTAATTCTGTTTTGTATCTAATTTCAACATTTTTATTTAAAGAAACTAATGACAAATACTCTTTTGTGAGAGCCTCAAAATTAATATCTGTACCTCTAACTATTCTAGTAGCAGCAATTTTAGTAAATGGATTCCTATCTTTTGTTATTAGAGGAGCCCATGATGAAATTTCATCAAAAGATGTAGAAAATTCCATATCATTAAATTCAGGATTTTCGGTCATTTTCTGAAATCTTCTTTTTAAAAAAGAAATATTATCCTGACCAGACACAAAGCTAATATGAGGAATAAATTTTAAAAACTTTTTAATATCAATTTTCCCTGCTTCATACAATGAGGCCCATAAAGACATGGATCTTTCAAAGGAACGATTTATTGAAAGTGCTTTATCTATTTTTATATTTCCTATTTCATCTATAGGTGTATAGTTTAATTCGCAATTAGCAGCATGTCCTGTTCCTGCATTATTAAAAGCGCCAGAACTTTCACTTCCTGGAGCATTTAATTTTTCTATAATAAGAAACTTTATATCTGGTAAAACTTCTGAAATTAGGAGGGCTAAAGTACTGCTCATTATCCCTGCTCCTACTAAGACTGCATCAAAGTAACTATTATCATTAGTGGGATTTTGAAATGAAGTCACAACAGAAAATTATCTTTTTTGCAATTAATTAAATTTCTTTCTAGGCTTATTATAAAGTTAAACCAAAATTATGAGTACTGAAACACTCTCGCTGACAAACGAAAATGTAGAAAAAGTCCTTGACGAGCTAAGACCTTTTTTAATATCTGATGGAGGTAATGTTGAGATCGCAGAAATAGATGGTCCAATTGTCAAAGTCAGACTTCAAGGGGCATGTGGTAGTTGCCCAAGTAGTACTATGACTTTAAAAATGGGTATTGAAAGAAAGTTAAAAGAAATGATTCCTGAAATAAGCGAAGTTGTCCAAGTTTTATAAAAATTTTTAACTGAAAATATACTACTTAGTTTTTAATTCCTTCAACAAAGATGATTCCATATCAAGGCAATCAATTGGAAGTCCTTGCCCAATAGCGATTAAAAGAGGTGCAAGAATTCCTAGAGTAAAAACTAAATTTGATTGGCTTACATCATATTTACTCAAAGTAAAAGTTATCAAATAAATAATCGAAAAATACGCATGTAGGGAAAAAAATTCTTTTGGCTTTAGGACTGGCCATCTTAAAGTATTTCCCAAGAAATATAAAAAACCTGTCATAAAAAAATAGTTACATGAAGATTAAACCAAATATAAACATAATCCTTTTTAGAGACTATTTATAAAAAAATTTACCTAAGATAATAATTAAAAAAATATTAAAACTTCGTTTCTATTTGTAAAAGTTAGACAAGCAGTTAAAAATACGCTTATAATGGTTTGGTAGCAATTGCTACTTTTTCGTTCACCCTCACTTGAGGGCGCAGTTCGAGTCATACCATGGAACGGGGGATGGCCGTGTTGTCACATCGAAACATGACTACTTTAACTTACAGAGGTAAAAACTACGTTCAAAATAAAGAGGCTGCTGAAAAGCAACTTGTTGAACTTACCTACAGAAGAAACGTATACACCAACAGAATGGATGACGCTTCTTCAAGTAAAGAAAAAGCAGAATTAAATTACAGAGGTGTTAATTACACTAAATAATTTAATTAAACAAATTAAAAGCCTCTTTTTCAGGGGCTTTTTTTTGGCTATATTTACTTAGAGTCCTTTTAAAAATATGTCTGAAAGTTGCTGTAATACAAACACATCGAATAAAGAACCTAATCAATTCGATCATAAAGATGCGATTCAAGAAAGATATGGTTCAGCCGCATTAGAAAAAGAAAGTTGTCTTTGTACACCAGTTGGTTTTAATCCTGTTTTACTTGAAGCAATTCCTCAAGAGGTTATAGAAAGAGACTATGGATGTGGTGATCCAACAAAATATGTTCAAAAAAATGATATTGTCTTAGATCTTGGGAGTGGTAGCGGCAAAAATGCCTTTATTTGTGCCCAAATTGTTGGAAAAGAAGGGAAAATTATTGGAGTTGATCAGAATCCTGATATGCTTTCTTTATCTAGATCAGCCTCTAAAGAAGTTACAAAAAATATTGGTTTCAACAATACAGAATTTCTGGAAGGTTCAATTGAAAAACTTGACGAATTAGATAAAGATTTAAATCCATTAATCGCAGATAAATCAGTTAATATTATTTTAAGTAATTGCGTTTTAAACTTGGTAGGTCCAGAATCTAGAAATAACCTTCTAAGAAATATAAAAAGAGTTTTAAAAGATAATGGAAGAATTGCAATTAGCGATATTGTCTCAAACAAAAAAGTTCCTTTAAGATTGCAAAATGATCATGATCTATGGACAGGATGTATTAGTGGAGCATGGTATGAGCCTGATTTTATAACTGATTTCAAAAAATTAGGATTTAAAAATTTAGAATTTGCAGAAAGGAGTGTTGAACCTTGGAAAATAATTGAGGATATAGAATTTAGAACAGTAACTTTAGTAGGCAATATTTGAAAAATTCAAGAGTTTAAAAATATAATTTAAATTTCCATGAGAAATAATCTTAGAGATCAAATACCAGCATTAAAAAATAAATATTACTTCAACTATGGTGGTCAAGGACCATTACCAAAATCTTCTCTTGAAGAAATAGTTAAAACTTGGGAAATTATCCAAGATTTAGGACCATTTACCAATGATATGTGGCCTTTTATTTACAAAGAAATATTGAGCACAAAAAGAATCATTGCACAAAAATTAGGTGTCAATTCAAAGAATGTAGCTTTAACCGAGAATATATCTTCCGGTATAATTTTGCCCTTTTGGGGAATAAAAGTAGAAGAGGGAGAAGAGTTGTTAATAAGTGACTGTGAACATCCTGGAGTAGTAGCTGCAAGCCGAGAATTTTGCAGAAGAAATAAATTAATATTCAAAATTTTGCCAATCCAAAAAATCAAAAATCTAAATGACGAAAATATAATTTTAGAGATTTTAAAAAATCTAAATAGTAAGACTAAGATCCTTATTATTTCTCATATTTTATGGAACTTTGGATATAAAATTCCTTTAAAACAAATTTCTATCGAATTAAAAAATAATCGAGAAAACTCTTATCTAATTGTTGATGGTGCTCAAACTTTTGGGCACATAAAAATTGCAGAAGAAGTTTTTTATTCTGATTTATATTCAATAACTTCTCATAAATGGGCATGTGGTCCAGAAGGACTTGGAGCCATTTATGTTTCAGATAGATTTATTCATGAAACAGATCCAACAATAATTGGTTGGAAATCATTAAAAAAAGAACAAGGAATCTATGAGTCTTCAGATAATCTTTTTCATGATGATGCTAGGAAGTTCGAAGTTGCAACATCTTGTATTCCTTTACTTGCTGGTCTGAGGAATTCTTTAAATCTTTTAGATAAAGACAGTCATGAAGAAGAAAAAGCCAAAAATATCAAAACATTAAGTGAAAAACTTTGGGATAAATTAAATCAATTAAACGAAGTTGAATTAGTTCTAGAAAAAAAATACTTAAACGGAATAGTTAGTTTTAATATAAAGAATATTGTAGATAAGGATAAATTTGTCAAAAAGCTTGGAGAAAAGAAAATTTGGATTAGAGTTCTAGAAGATCCAAAATGGTTTAGAGCATGTGTACATCAAATGACTACGGAAACTGAGATTGATTTACTTTCTAAAGAAATAAAAAAAATACTGACTTTAAATTTTAACTAGTAAATACTATTTTAATTATAGATTTTTAAGAATTTTTGTTCGAATTTAAGCCAACCTTTTTTCTATATATTTTTAAAATTCGCTTATCCTTTTATTAAATTTCATCTCTATAAAAGTGCAGATAAATTTGATTTACCAAGGTATTTCTGAGCTATCCCATGCAATAAATTTTCCCGTAGATGCTGGAGTTTGATTTTTAATAATATTGATCAAAAATTGGGATGATTTTTCTTTACTAAATAATTTATGTTCTGGAACAAATTTATGAAAAGGTCTAGATAAATCTGTATCTACTGTTCCTGGATGAAGCAATGTAACAGTCGCCTTTGGGAAACGCCTAGCCCACTCAATACTTAAAGATTTAAAAAACTGATTTTGGGCAGACTTTGCAGCTCTATATGAATACCAGCCTCCAGTTTGATTATCTCCAATGCTTCCCACTCTTGCACTTATACTTGCAAAATTAAAATCAATATCTTTTGGGATAAATTCTTCAATAGTTTTAGCTAATAAAATAGGAGAAAAGGCATTTATTGAAAAACTTTCCATCATATTTTTTTTATCAAGATGTTGTAATCTTTTTTCTGGTTGAAGCGAATCACTATGAAGTCTACCTGTAGCGTTAATGACTAGTCTTAATTTTGAGGGATGATTTGCTATTTTATTTTTCAACTGCAAAAGTGATTGAGAATCCTCTACATCTAATTCCCAAAAATAATTAAATTCACTTTTTCTTCCACATAGAACAACATTTAAGTCCTTTTCACTTTCACTCAAATCTTTAGCTATTTGTGTTCCAATTCCACCTGCGCCTATGATTAAGGCTAACCCTTTCATCTTATTAAAAATAACTTAATTTATTCTAAGAAACTTTTCTTGAAATTTGAATAAAGATCTTTCTAATTTGTTTATTAAATTTTATTTGGATTTACTTTTTTCTTTTAATAATTTATAAGCTATTTCCCTATCATCAAAATTAATAACTTTATCATTAAGAATTTGATAGTCTTCATGTCCTTTTCCCGCAATTAAAACAATATCTTGTTTATTAGCAAATTTGATAGATTCATTTATTGCTTTAAATCTATCAATATCGATTGTTATTTTTTCTCTATTTTCTATACCCATCAAAATATCATTTACTATCTTTTGAGGTTCTTCTGATCTTGGATTATCTGAAGTTATAAAAACGTGATCAGAAAACTCTTCAGCTATTGATCCCATTAAAGGCCTTTTACGACTATCTCGATCTCCTCCACAGCCAAAGACAGTAATAAGTTTCCCTTTACAAAGTTTTTTAATTGATTGCAAAACTTTTTTTAATCCATCAGGCGTGTGGGCATAATCAATAATTACTGTTGGAAGTGAACTTGAAACTTTATCATAATCAAATTCTATTTTCTCCATTCTCCCAGGAGCTCCAGGGAAAGATTGAATTAATGTTGATAGATCTTTTAAAGAAAAATTAAGTTTATACAAAATTGTTATTGCTTGAATCGCATTCATTAAATTAAATTCACCAACAAGTGGAACAAAAAGTTTAATTTTTTCCTTAGGTGTATGAAAAATACAGGTGGATCCACTTTCAGTAAATTTTTTATCCGTTACGAAAAAAAAATCTTCATTTTCAAATTCACTTTCAGTAACCTTTGTAGAGACTAATAAAGATCTTTTTTCAAGATCAGAGGATAATTTAAATATCCAATGGTCATCATGATTTAATACACAAATCCCATCTTTTTCTTTTAAGTAAGGTGGGAAAAATAATTTTCTTTTTGTTTGAAAATATGATTCCATATCCGAGTGATAATCAAGATGATCTTGAGTTAAATTAGTAAAAATAGCCGCCTCAAATTCGCATCCCGATATCCTGTGTTGAGCAATAGAATGAGAACTTACCTCTAATATCGCGAATTCAGATTCTGCCTCTACAGCAGCATTTAATTTCTTTTGGAGTTTATCGGCGAAATCAGTTGTATGAAGAGCCACTTCTGAAAAGCCAGGCCATCTATTAAACAAAGTTCCAAATAATGCAGTTTTTTTCCCTAATTTTTTTAAAAGATATTCCAATAAAAAAGTAATTGTCGTTTTTCCATTTGTACCCGTTACACCAATAAGTTTGAGTTTTCTTGAAGGCCTATTCCAAAACTCAGCGACTATTTGACCAAAAATATAATCTAAATTATCCTCTATAACCAAAATCCTTTCTCGATCAATAGATCCAATTTTCTCTTTTGCAGCAGAACCAATAATGGCAGCCTCTGCGCCATTTTCAATTGCCTCAATACAATATTTTCCTCCATCAACATTTAAACCAGGCATACCTAAGAATAAAGTTCCTTTTTGTACTTCTTTTGAGTTAAAAGAAATATTATTGATTTCATGATCGATTAAATCTAATGAAGGAATAATTCCTACCAAATCTAAAAGTTTATGTAATTTTATAGATCTCATATGAAAAATTATTTCTCCAGAATGGTACTAATATTTTTTTGGAACCAATCCTTTAATTGATCATCTTTTAATCTTGGAGAAATGCGAGGCAATTCTATAATCTCCTCTGACCTAATTCCTTCAACAGCAATAACGGGTACTTCATAATCATATTTTTTATATTTATCTTTATATAAATCGACCCTATCAATATCAATTTCTTTAAACTCCTCTAGATTAGGGAATATCTCATTAAGATTTATTTTTGCCAGTTTATTTTTTAATGAATCACAAAGGCAACATCCCTGCCTAACAAAAATAAATATTTTCATTCATTTAGTCAGGCACAGGGTCACATCCACAGGGAGTTAAAGGATGACATCTGCCTAATCTTCTTAAAGTTAACCACCCTCCCTTCCAAGGACCATGTCTAGTAATTGCCTCATATCCATAAGAGCTGCAACTTGGAATAAATCTGCATCTTGGTCCGAAAAAAGGAGAAAACCACTTTTGATAGAACGAAATCATAAAAAGAAGTACAGAAGTAATTGATTTATTAATAGTTTTGAACACTTTAATGATGTAAAATAATATTTCCAGTAGTAATTAGTTTAATTGAATTTAATCAATTATCCAATATTATTGCAAATTTCTATTTAATTTAAAATTATGTCAAGATACCGCGGCCCCAGATTAAGGGTTACGCGTCGCTTGGGAGAACTACCAGGTCTCACCAGGAAAGCTTCAAAGAAGTCTAATCCTCCAGGTCAGCACGGCCAAGCCCGTCGCAAGCGATCAGAATATGCAATTCGTCTAGAAGAAAAGCAGAAACTTAGGTTTAATTATGGAGTTTCTGAAAAACAACTAGTTCGTTATGTAAAAAAAGCTAGAGCTCAAGAAGGATCTACAGGAACTAACCTACTAAGACTTTTAGAAAACAGACTTGATAATGTTTGTTTTAGATTAGGTTTTGGAGGTACCATTCCAGGCTCAAGACAATTAGTAAATCATGGCCATGTAACCGTTAATGGAAAGGTTCTTGATATTGCTGGTTATCAATGCAAATCAGGCGATGTAATCGGAATTAAAGAAAACAAAGCAAGCAAAAAACTTGTTGAAGGTAATATAGAATTCCCTGGTTTAGCAAATGTCCCACCTCATCTTGATTTAGACAAACCTAAATTAACGGGGAAAATAAATGGGAAATGCGATAGAGAGTGGGTGGCTCTTGAAATAAACGAACTACTAGTTGTTGAATATTATTCAAGAAAAGTTTAATACCACTTTTCTTTGGATTATTAAATCTCTCTTTAAAAAAAATGAGAGGTTTAATTTAGTTCTTATTTTTAAAAATAATGGGAAATAAGGAAAATAATATAAAAAAGCCAGGTTTTAAGACCTTATCAATTCACCATGGGGAAACATTTGCAGAAAAAACCGGATGCGTTATGCCTCCTATTTTTTCTACATCTACTTTCAAACATGGAAATAAAGATAATTTCGACTACACCAGATCAGGCAATCCAAACTTTAGAATTCTAGAAAGCGTCCTTAAATCAATAGAAGATTCTAAATACTGTACAGTTTTTGGATCTGGAATTAGCGCTGTAACTGCAATTTCATCAACACTAAAATCAGGTGACAAGATACTCTGCGAGTCAAATCTCTATGGTTGTACAGTGAGGATGTTCGAAAAAGTTTTCAAAAAATTTGGACTAGAAGTTTTATACACAGATTTTACAAACGAAAATAATATCAAAAAGATTTCATACTTTGAGCCAACCTTGATATGGCTAGAAAGTCCAACTAATCCACTTTTGAAGGTACTTGATATTAAGGCGATTTGTGATGAAGCGAATAAACTCGAAATACCAGTAGTGGTAGATAACACATTTTCTACAGCGCTTATTCAAAAACCATTGGACCTTGGTGCAACACTATCACTAGTAAGCACAACAAAATTCATTAATGGACATAGTGATGCACTTGGTGGAGCAGTAATGACAAATAATGAGGTATGGAATAGTAAGATGCTTTTCTCTCAAAAAGCTCTAGGGCTTCAACCATCCCCTTTTGATAGTTGGCTCATTACGAGAGGTGTAAAAACTCTTCCTTTAAGAATCGAACAACAAACTCAAAGTGCAGAATTAATTTCTGAAGAATTAGAGAATCATAAATTAATTAGTAAACTAATTTATCCTTTTAATCAAAAACATCCGCAATTTAATTTAGCAAAATCGCAAATGAGATCTGGAGGTTCGATGATCACCATAAAATTTAATTTAAATAAAGAGGATACTTTTAAATTTTGCAAATCTCTCAAATATTTCGCGCTAGCAGAAAGCCTTGGAGGAGTTGAAAGTTTAATTTGTCACCCCGCAACAATGACTCATGCTTCTGTTGATGATGAAACAAAAAATCTTTTAGGGATAGATGATGCTCTTGTCAGATTATCGATTGGATGTGAAGAAACAAACGATTTAATCTCTGACATATTATTTGCGTTAAATAAATTTTGAAAATTGAGAGATTTACTTAAAAACCCTATATGGAAAAATTTAGAGTTGGGATATTCTATTCCTGATAGTATTCATGCTGTTTCTGTAGCATTACCAACTTGGAATGATGTAATAAATTACGAGGAAAAGAATCAAGAATGCATGAATTTATTGAAGTCCATTTACCCGAGATTCGGGTTAAACCCCATAGTGAAAAGATTATGCAAAAAAGTAAAAAAGGAAAATTACTACAACAATAAAAGTATCTGGCCATATCCGAATGAAAGCATAGCTTTTAAAGCTAAAAAATATATTGATAGAAATACTTCTGAACAATTCTCATTAATAGAAAAAAGAGATGATTTAGCTTTCTTAATAACTGAAAAAGAAGGAAGTATTTATGCAAAATATTTTTGGCAGCATACTGGTCTCGGTCTATCTTCAAGGGCTGCTGCTATAGAACTAGGTCTTGAAGATTGCCCTCCAAAATCTTACGTAAATGAATGTTCACAAAAAATAAAAAATAGAATTTCTATATCTACAAAAATTAACTCTAGTGATATTCACTTAACTTCATCTGGAATGTCTGCGTTGCATACATCGTTGGAAATCATATATAAATTATTTCCAGCTAAACCAACACTCCAAATTGGTTTTCCATATGTAGATGTACTTAAATTACCAATGAATATCTTTCATGGAGCCAAGTTAATTACAGAAGAAAATTGCGAGGATATAGAAATTGAAATCAAAAGCATAAATCCATCAGCATTAATTATTGAACTACCGAGTAATCCAATGCTCAAATGTGTAAACATTAAAAAAATTTCAAAAATAGCAAAAAAATTAAATATTCCCTTAATTGTTGACGACACAATTGGTTCAAATTTAAATATAAATTCTCTAGAACATGCAGATATAGTTTTTACTTCACTTACAAAAATTTTTTCAGGTAGTGGTGATATTCTTGCCGGATCATTAATACTAAATCCAAAAAGCAAATGGATTGATCAATTTAGAAATGCATTAAACGAGATTAATCTTCCAACACTTTCCGATGGAGATACAGTTTATCTAGAGAAAGTTAGTAGAGATGTAAATCAAAGAGTTTTTGAACAAAATAAAGCATGTTTAGAATTAAAAAAAAGATTAGAGACCCATAGCGAGATTAAAAATATTTTCCATCCTGAAAATTGTCCAAATTTTAATTCTTTACTTACTCCTGATGGAGGATACGGCTGCTTATTATCATTTGAATTAAATGGAGGATTAAACAAAGCTAAGAAATTTTATGATTCTCTACAAGTATCTAAAGGACCTAGTTTAGGTACAAAATTTACTCTAGTTTGTCCTTATGTTTTACTAGCTCATTATGACGAGTTGGATTGGGCTGAAAGTTTTGGTATACCCTCGCACCTTATTAGAGTATCAGTTGGATTAGAGGACCAAGATCAATTGTGGGAAAGCTTTTCTGAGGCACTAAATAATTTCTAAATTCCTAGTATTTACCGTATAGAAACTTATATACTCTTTTTTTAAATAGTAGTTAGTATTAATATATATTTTCTCAATATATAAATGGCAAAAATTTATGAGGACAACAGTTTTGCTATTGGAAACACTCCATTAGTAAAATTAAAATCAGTTACTAAAAACGCGAAAGCTACAGTACTTGCAAAAATTGAAGGTAGAAACCCTGCTTATAGTGTCAAATGCAGGATTGGCGCCAACATGATCTGGGATGCAGAGAAAAGTGGTAAGCTTACAAAAGACAAAACTATTGTTGAGCCAACTTCTGGAAATACAGGAATTGCTCTAGCTTTTACTGCTTCAGCAAGAGGTTATAAACTCATCCTTACAATGCCAGAATCCATGTCAATTGAAAGAAGAAGGGTTATGGCAGTGTTGGGTGCTGAAATTTTTTTAACAGAAGCATCTAAAGGTATGCCTGGAGCAATAGCTAAGGCTAAAGAAATTGCAGAAAGTAATCCTTCTCAATATTTCATGCCAGGTCAATTTGATAATCCAGCAAACCCTGAAATTCATTTCAAAACTACTGGACCAGAAATCTGGGATGATTGCGATGGTGAAATTGATGTCTTAGTTGCAGGGGTTGGAACTGGCGGCACAATTACAGGAGTTTCAAGATACATAAAGCAAGAAAAGGGCAAAAATATTACTTCTGTAGCTGTAGAACCATCACATAGTCCTGTTATTACACAAACAATGAATGGAGAAGAGGTTAAATCTGGACCACATAAAATTCAAGGAATTGGAGCAGGATTTATTCCTAAGAACCTTGACTTATCAATTGTTGATAAAGTTGAACAGGTTACAAATGATGAGTCAATCGAGATGGCTCTCAGATTAGCAAAAGAAGAAGGTCTATTAGTCGGAATATCTTGTGGAGCTGCTGCTGCTGCTGCTGTTAGATTAGCTGAACAAGATGAATATGCGGGAAAAACTATTGTAGTTGTTCTACCTGATTTAGCAGAGAGATATTTATCATCAATTATGTTTACTGAAGTTCCGAGCGGAATCATACAAGAACCAGTCAAAGCCTAAATCTATTTTTTCTCCAGTAATGAATCTGGTGAAATATACATAGCATCGCCATAAGAGAAAAATCTAAATTTTTCTCTTATGGCTTTTTTATACAGATCTAATAATCTTTCTCTACCAATCATTGCACTTACTAATAGTAATAATGAACTTTTAGGAAGATGAAAATTAGTTAATAATCCATCAACTACCTTAAATTTATAACCTGGCTTAATTACTAAATCCACGTACTTCGATATTGGAATAAAGTCATTAATTTCGTGAGAATAACAACTTTCAAGAGCTCTCACGCTGGTTGTCCCAATTGCAATTATTCTTCTATCTGTTTGCTTTATTTTTTTTATTTTCTCCACTACTTCCTTATTAACACTTACCCATTCTTTATGAAGTTTTAAGTTACTTAAATCTTCTTGATCAATTGGTTTGAATGTTCCATAGCCCACGTGCAAAGTTATCGGTAAGATTATTACTCCTTTTATTTTTAGATTGGAAATAAGACTTTTGCTTAAGTGCAAACCAGCAGTTGGCGCGGCAACGGCCCCTGGATTAGTTGCATACTCAGTTTGATAACTATTCTCATGAAAAGATTTTTCTTCGGAATTTTTTATATAAGGCGGGAGAGGGATTTCCCCATATTTATCAAGAAGGTCATTCATTGAATTGAGATCAGTTATATTTTCCGGAAATTTAATAAATCTCCCTCCAGTTTCTTTATCAACGCCATCAACCATCAAATTAATATCTTGTGCAGAAGGAGATTTTAATATTATTTTTCTATTTATTTTTAGCTTTTTCGCTGGCTTTGCCAAACATAACCAAACACATTCATGGGATCTTTCTAAGACTAATAATTCGACTAACGTCCTATTTTCTAATTCAACCTTTAACCTTGCCTTCATTACTTTAGTATTATTTACAACCACAAGATCGCCTTTTCTAAATTCATCTAAAAGATTCTTGGTAAATTTATTAGTTAAGCAGTTCTCTTCTAAAACACTATTTCTAACTATCATCAATAAAGAAGCACAAGAAGTCGCCTTAAAGATTGAAAAGCCTGTACCATCTTTTAATATCGATCAAGTTAATGCTGCTACAAGTAATGTTTCTTCGAGGATAATTGCATCTCCAAGAGCTAAAAAACTAGCCTCCCAAATGGGTGTTGATTTAGCAAAGGTTCATGGATCTGGCCCTCACGGAAGGATTCAAGCCGATGATATTTTAAAAGCTAATGGCCAACCTGTCTCTATACCATGGATAGGAGAAGGTGGTTCTCCTGTAAGTATTCCTGTCTCAAATTTGGGAGTTGAAAGTAAACCAGAAACTTCAGGAAATAGTTTCGGTAATCCTG